>NZ_JAPEPI010000002.1:2179911-2491327 GCF_026340305.1 Streptomyces sp. NBC_01381
CGATGTTGACCCGGTCCAGGGCGACGACACGGGTGTCGCCGCTGCCATAGACCTTCGACAGGTCGGTGGTGGCGGCCGCGATCCCGGTCGTCGTACGCAGCTCGTGCGGGGCAAGGGAGTGGGCGGTCACAGGGGACTCCTCTTCGGGTGCGGAAGGTGCACTTCGAAGGCTGTCCGGGGGACGTATCGGGGTCTGGGCCGCCGAGTATCGGCGTCCGCTTCGCTGCGTATCGGTTCTGTAGCAGGGGCCGGGCGGCTGTCAGGCGGGCAGGCGCAGGGTGGCGACGGCGCCGCCGTCCGGGGCGTTGTCCAGGCGCAGTTCGGCGCCGAGCAGCCGGGCCTGGCCCAGGGCGATGGTCAGGCCCAGGCCGTGTCCCGAGCCGCGCTCCGTCGCGCCCGTGTGGAAGCGGCGCGGTCCTTCGCGCAGCAGGTCTGGGGGGAAGCCGGGGCCGTGGTCGCGGACGACGACGGTACGGTCCTCGACACTGACCTGTACCGGGGTGGCCCCGTGCCGGTGGGCGTTGATGACGAGGTTGCTGACGATCCGCTCCAGGCGGCGCGGGTCGGTCTCCACGGTCTGCCCGGCCTCTTCGCACTGTGCGTCGGCGACGGTGACCTCGGTGACTTCGGTGTCGAGGCCGGTGCGCGCCACAGCCTCGGACACGACCGCGCCGAGCGGCACACGGGCGCGGACCGGCTGCTCGGCCCCGGCGTCGAGGCGGGAGATCTCCAGGAGGTCCTCGACCAGGCCGCGCAGGTCGCGCACCCGGGCCCGGAGCAAATCCTCCGTCTCACCGGGCGGCAGCAGGTCGGCGGCGGCCAGCAGACCGCCGACAGGGGTACGCAGCTCGTGGGCCACGTCCGCGGTGAACTGCCGCTCGGTGCGCAGCCGTCGGCTGAGGCTGTCCGCCATGAGGTCGACGGTGGCGGCGATGTCCGCCACTTCGTCGCGGCCCTTGGTGGGTCCGGTGCGGGCATCCAGGTCCCCGGCGGAGATCCGCCCCGCGGTCTCGGAGACCCGCCGCAGCCGACGACCAAGGAGCCCGGCTCCGTAGACCGCCAGGGGTACGGCCGCCACGAGGGCGATCAGCGAAGCCACCACCATGACCGCGTCGAGCCGACGCAACGTATGCAGCTCCGAGCTCATGTTGACCTGCACGGCAAGGACTCGGCTGCCCGGACCGCCGACCCGCTGGGCGCCCCAGACGCTCGGGCCCACATTCCCGTCGACGCGCCTGTCGTAGGCCGTGTGCCGTTTGCTGTCGGCAGGGTGCTGCAGTGCGGCGGGCAGCTCGGCCGGATCGAGCTCGGCGCCGTCGGCGAGGGTTCCGGTGCGCCGGTAGGTCTCCATGGCCGCGTACACGCTGTTGGTGGCTTGCGCTTCGGCCCGGTCGCGGATGTCCTGCGCGGTCCACAGGTGCACCAGCACGCCCACCGCCGCCGCGACCAGGCAAGCCGTGGCCGCGGCCAGCCCCACGATCTTCCAGTGCAGGGACGCGCGGCCCTGCCACAGCCGGTGGAACGCACGCACCGGCCTCAGCGCCTGAGCTTGTAGCCGAAGCCGCGTACCGTCTCGATCCGGTCCCGGCCCAGCTTCCTGCGCAGCCGCTGCACACACAGGTCCACGACCCGGCTGTCGCCGTCCCAGCCGTACTCCCACACGTCCCGCAGCAGGGTGTGCCGCTCAAGGACGATGCCCGGGTGGGCGGCGAACTTCAGGAGCAGCTTCAGCTCGGTCGGGGTCAGCGCCACCGGGCTTCCCGAGACGGACACTTCCAGGCCGCCGGTGTCGATGGTCAGGTCCCCGAAGGCCAGCACATCCTCCTCAGCCGGTGGCAGCGTCTCGCCCCTGGCCCGCCCGGGTTCCGGTGCGGGTGGTGCGTAGGTCGCCCGCCGCAGCAGCGACCGGATGCGGGCCACGAGCACGCCAGTCTCCACGGGCTTGACCACATAGTCGTCCGCCCCGGCCTCCAGACCGGCGACGACATCGAGCCCGTCGCCGCGAGCGGACATCATCAAGACCGGCACCAGGCTGGTCTCCCGGACTCTGCGGCACAGACCGATCCCGTCCAGACCGGGCAGCATCACATCCAGAATCAGCAGGTCGAAGCTCTCCTCGCGGAAGAGCTCGAGGCCCGCGAGACCGTCGGCCGCGGCCGCCATCTCGTAGCCGTAACGCTCCAGAGCGACGGTGAAGGACCGGCGCATCAAGTCGTCGTCCTCCACCAGCAACACGCGGACAGGGCGCGAAGAGGCCGGAGCCGGGGCGGGTGCGGACACGGGCGGATCACTCCAGCTCAGACGGTTTCAGGCGGTTCAGTCGAGGCATCGGTCCCGTACGCACTGAACGCGTGATCGGCGACCTGAAAGGAACGATAAGGCAGACACGGGACCCGGCAACCGCGTCACACGGCGGACCCGCGTCGCGCCCCCACCGCCTCTTCCACCCGTAAACCTCCAGGCCAGATGGGGTGGAACGGCTCGGGCAGGTGCCGGGGCCACGGCGTGTCGGCTCGCGGCCTCCCTCCGCCGTGGTCGGACTCACCGACCGATTCGATGGGCAATGGAGCGTTCCCCGATACCCGCCCGATACAAGACCCGAGTTCACTCCGTGACGACCTGTCGGCCGGGCGGCGGATGACAGGTCCACGAGGCGGCCCGATCCGGTTGCGGGAGCGGATCGAGCCTGTCCTGGATGCCTCCGACACCGCCAGAGCCCCCGGGCCGGAAACCTTCACCCTGCACGTATACGACTCGGCGGCAACCGGGACCAGGGTGCCGTCCACGATCCACAATCGATCCGCGGCGTCGGTCGGACGAGAAGCGGGCTCAAGCGCCAGCAGCGGACTCAGCTTCTAAATCACCCTGCACACGGTGGGGGAGGAGACGCCGAACAGCGGTCCCAGCTGCCGCATCGCCACGACCCGCGCACCCGGGCGTACTACGAACGCCGCACCCGGGAGGGCAAGACCCGTCGTGAGAACATGCGATGCCCTACAACGGCTAACACAATGAGCCGAGTTGCCGGTGCGTGATGAGGCAGCAGGCGAGTTTGAGGAACGCTTCGTGGGTGTCGGCTCGCCGTTCCCATCGGATGCGCAGGCGTCGAAAGCCGTGCAGCCAGGCGAAACTCCTCGCCACGACCCAGCGGTAGGTGCCCAGTCCCGTGCCGTGCAGGGTGCCGCGGCGGGCGATCGCGGGCACGATGCCGCGGGCGCGGACCTGGTCGCGGTAGATGTCGTGGTCGTAGCCGCGGTCGGCGAATAGCGAGTCCGGCTTGCGGCGGGGACGGCCGCGGACCGGCGGGATCGCGTCGACCATGGGCAGCAGTTGAGTGGCGTCATTGCGGTTGCCCCCAGTCAGCAGGACCGCGAGCGGGGTGCCGTGCCCGTCGGTGATCAGGTGATGCTTCGAGCCGGCCCGGCCCCGGTCGACCGGCGACGGGCCCGTGTGGCTCCCCCTTTTAGCGCCCTGGCGTGGGAGGAGTCGACCACGCAGCGGGACCAGTCCAGCCGTGAGGCAGCGTTCAGCTCGGCCAGCAGCACCTCGTGCAGCCGCTGCCACACACCGGCCTCATTCCAGTCCCGCAGCCGCCGCCAGCACGTCATGCCCGAGCCGAAACCGAGGTCCTGCGGCATGTACTCCCACTGGATCCCGGTGTGCAGCACGTACAAGATCCCGCACAGCACGTCCCGGTCCGGCAACGGCTTGCGGCCGGGATACCGGAACCTGCGCTCACGCTGCGGCAGCAGCGGCTCGAGGTGATCCCACAACTCATCCGACACGATCCACGGCGACGTCCCCACACCGAAAGAACGCTCAACTCCCGCCTTGGGCACGGCAAGCAGGAGCGATCCACCTCATTGTGTTAGCTGTTGTTAAGCGGTGCGCCGCCCGCGAGGTATTCAACCTGGTCAAAACGGTATCCAGCGACCCCCTGTTATAGGGGCTGTCGTGACAGATGAGAGGGTCGGGCGGGTGAGTGAGACACCGATGAACACCCTGCAATACCGCTTTGACGGGCCAGAAGACGCTCCTGTCCTGATCCTCGGTCCCTCACTGGGGACCACATGGCACAAGTAGGCAGAACCGTCTTCTGACGTCCACGTTGTTCAGTTCGGCGGCGTTCGCGCAGGTTTGGTCTTGGTGGTCTTGGTGGTCTTGGTGGTCTTGGTGCGTCGACGCTGTTGGTGACAGCGATGTGACAGGTGAGGTCCTCGCCGAGGTGCTGCTCATACAGATGCGGCGTCAGCGAGCGTATCGAGTGCTCGCCGTGCGGAGCGCTGTTGCTCGGCTATCTGTTGCGAATTGGTCTCGAACGATCGGCCGGTGTCAGATCACGGTGCGTAAGAGCTGGGACTGAGCATGCTCCCTGTTTCCGGGTGGGAATGCTGTGACGGGCGGGAGGATTGGTGGGTGCTGTCCCGGGTCTGGGGTCTGACTCATGACATCTCTGACCGGAGTGTCTGAATTTCGCAGCGTCGGCTGTTGGCCGGGGATGGTGCGTTGTCGGTGCCGGGCCGGCGGGGTGTGTCCCGATAGGGGCCTGCCGAGTTTTGTGGCGTCCTCACGATTCTGACCGTCTTACGCGGCCCGGTACCGGCGACGCGACACGTCGTCGGACCGGAAGGGGAACGGGCATGTCTACTTCGACGGTGCCCAGTACGTCGCTCTCGCCGCAGGCCCGCCGTCGCCGTCCTGGGGGAGAGGCGGTGCTGGGAGTGGATACGCATCGGGATGCGCACGTGGCTGCGGTGCTCTCCGTGAACGGGGTGGTGCTGGCCACCGACGAGTTCCCGGCCACGGCAGCCGGTTACCGGGATCTGCTGAAGTGGGCCAGGAAGTCGGGTGTAGTGAGGCGGGCCGGTGTGGAAGGGACCGGCTCCTACGGGGCGTCCCTGTCGCGCTATCTGCTGGCGCAGGGTGTGGACGTGTTGGACGTGAATCGGATGGACCGGGCGGATCGCCGTCGGCGCGGTAAGTCGGATCCGCTGGATGCCCAGAACGCGGCGCGAGCCGTGCTGAGTGGCCGGGCTCGTGCCCGGGCCAAGGCGGGCGACGGGCCGGTGCAGGTCGCCAGGATGTACGAGCTGACGAAGGTGTCGGCCGTCAAAGCCCGCACGCAGGCCATCAATCAGCTCAAGGCCGTCCTCATCACTGCCGACCCAGCCCTACGGGAAGAACTGGCCGGACTGGGAAATGCCGAACTCTTCCGTACCTGTGCGGGGTTCGCCGACCTGAGCAGTCACGAGGAGGCCGGCGAGGGGTCGGTGCTGCAGGCCACGCGGATCACGCTGGGTCTGCTGGCTGGCCGGGTCGGTCAGCTTTCCGGGCAGATCCGGGAGGTGGACGCTCGTCTGGCCCGGCTCGTTGAAAGTCATGCCCCGCAGCTGCTGGAGGTGGTGGGGATCGGCCCGGACACGGCCGTCGCTCTGCTGATCGCGGCAGGGGACAACCCGGAACGGCTGGGCCGCGAGGCGTCGTTCGCCGCGCTGTGCGGGGTCAGTCCGGTCGAGCGTTCTCGGGGCGTCGGCAGTTCCGCCGTCTCAACCGCGGCGGTGACCGTCGGGCCAACGCCGCGCTCCACCGCATCGTGTTCACCCGCCTGTAGGTCGACCCGCGCACGCAGAACTACTACGAGCGCCGGCTCAAGGAGGGCAAGACCCGGCGCGAAATCATCCGGTGCCTCAAACGCTACGCGGCCCGGGAGGTCTTTCACCTGGTCAAACAGCTACAGTCAGGACCCCGCTCATAGGGGCTGTCGTCCAACTGCTGCGCTACCTCTCCGACGCTCCGCTGCACTGACGGGGTGACCGCGGCCACGAACAAGGTCGAGGCGTCCAACGGCCTGATTAGATCCTTTGTTGGATTGTCCGGGTGCATGCCCAGGAGCCGCGACGATAAGGGGCGGATGTGCCTCAGGAGTGGTCGCCAGTCCCTGGATGAGCCCACCGGCCTGCAGTCCCTCAAGGACGAGGTCGTACGACGCTGGGCGTCCACGACCTACTGGACGTGGCAAGCGCCTCGACCTGGGGCCGTCTGCCGCCGTACCCCCGTACATCGGCGGGCGTCTGCCGATCGGGCGCGGAGACACGATGACGGGCTCCGACGATTTCAGGACCTCATCGACCTCTCGATGAACTGGGCAGCGTGGCGATGGGCGGACGGCGTTCTCGTCGTCGATCGTGGAGAAGGAGCGAGAGTGGCCAGCGGCGCCGCTCTGGATGGGGCCGATCAGACTGCGAGCGTGTGCGGCCAGCCATCAGGCGGGTACGGCACCGACCAGGCCGCCGTCGATGACAGGATCCTGACCGCTGATGTAGGACGCGTCGGCCGTCCAGCAGCTCGGCCCCCAGGACTTTCTCTGAGCGTCCGTGTCGGTCCATGCGTCGGCCCGATGCGGCAATCCACCGCTGACGCAGACCCGCAGGCGGTCTGCGGGGGAGTAGTCGTACTGCGATTCTGCCTCGGGGCGTCGTTGCGTACTGCTGGACGCCCGCTGCAAGGCGATCCTGCGGACAACTGCATTCGCTGTCATGGCCCCTGGCAGCGGTTCACAGTTGGCGACTCTTCCGGAAACATTGCACTCCGGGTGAATCAATATCTGTGCCCGAGAGGTCAGGGTTTGATGGAACGCGCAGTGAGAGTTTATGCCGTGGTGAGCGGAGTGGAATTAGAAAACGCACACAGGCCGTTGCTGTGTGCTACCGTCTATCTCAGTTGCAGTTGTGGTTCCCAAAGCTTCAAGTGCCCCCACTCGGCTTCTGCCGGTGGGAGCGCTTTGTATTTCCGGTCATTTTCCGGGCGGGGTAATCATCGCGGCGACACGGTGTCCGCACAGTGTGGATTCCGATGTACTGCCCCAAAGGAGATATGACATGGCTGCTGGTACCGTGAAGTGGTTCAACGCGGAAAAGGGCTTCGGCTTCATCGAGCAGGACGGTGGCGGCGCTGACGTGTTCGCCCACTACTCGAACATCGCCGCCCAGGGCTTCCGGGAGCTGCTCGAAGGCCAGAAGGTGACTTTCGACATCGCGCAGGGCCAGAAGGGCCCGACGGCCGAGAACATCGTTCCGGCCTGACGCTGACTGTGTAGCTGGGGCCCGCATCCCTCGGGGTGCGGGCCCCAGCTACACGCATTTCCCGCGGTGTTTTCACCTGCGGGCGACGCGGAGGAATCCGCGGTCTCACCCCGCGCGGGTTCTCCCTCGGCGGTGCAGACGCATCCTGAAAAGCCACCCCGCAGTCGACGCCCGGATATTGCGTCCCCGCCGCGTCACACATTTCGGCACCCGTGCCCGCATGGATTTCAGTCGGCCAGATGTGCTTTGTTTTTTCTTCGGTCCATACTTGTAATTCTCCACGCCGCTCACTGCTGCGGGAATTCCTTGATATGTGCCGCATCGAGGAAGGTTCCGCATGAACCGCACACGCACGAACGACCGCTCTGCCCGCACCGGTAACGGTACTGCCGACGCCAGGAGGGGTGGCAGCCGCTTCGGCTCGCAGGCACCGCGCCGTTCCGGCGGCCCGGCCCGTTCCGGCGGTTACGGCCGTCGGCCCGCCGCGGTGCAGGGTGAGTTCGCGCTCCCCAGGACGATCGCCCCCGCGCTGCCCGCCGTTGAGGGCTTCGCCGATCTCGACATGCCCGAGCAGCTGCTGGCCGAACTCGGCAGGCAGGGCGTCACCGTACCGTTCCCGATCCAGGGCGCGACGCTGCCGAACTCCCTGGCGGGCCGCGACGTCCTGGGCCGCGGGCGCACCGGCTCCGGTAAAACCCTGGCATTCGGCCTCGCCCTGCTGGCCCGCACCGCTGGGCGGCGTGCTGAGCCCCGTCAGCCGCTGGGGCTGATCCTCGTACCGACGCGTGAACTGGCCCAGCAGGTGACCGACGCGCTCACCCCGTATGCCCGCTCTGTCAAGCTGCGGCTGGCCACGGTGGTGGGCGGGATGTCGATCGGCCGTCAGGCCGGCGCGCTGCGAGGCGGGGCCGAGGTCATCGTCGCCACGCCCGGCAGGCTCAAGGACCTCATCGACCGCGGCGACTGCCGGCTGAACCAAGTGGGCATCACGGTCCTGGACGAGGCCGACCAGATGGCGGACATGGGGTTCATGCCGCAGGTCACCACGCTGCTCGACCAGGTGCGTCCGGAGGGACAGCGGATGCTGTTCTCCGCCACCTTGGACCGTAACGTCGACCTGCTGGTGCGCCGCTACCTGACCGACCCCGTCGTGCACTCGGTCGACCCGTCGGCCGGTGCGGTTACGACGATGGAGCACCACGTCCTGCACGTCCACGGCGCCGACAAGCACGCCGCCACGACCGAGATCGCCGCCCGCGACGGCCGCGTGATCATGTTCCTGGACACCAAGCACGCCGTCGACCGGCTCACCCGGGACCTGCTCAACAGCGGGGTACGGGCCGCCGCGCTGCACGGTGGCAAGTCGCAGCCGCAGCGCACCCGCACACTGGCGCAGTTCAAGACGGGGCACGTCAGCGTGCTGGTGGCGACCAATGTCGCGGCGCGCGGCATCCACGTCGACAACCTCGACCTCGTCGTGAACGTCGACCCGCCCACCGACCACAAGGACTACCTCCACCGCGGCGGCCGTACCGCCCGCGCCGGCGAGTCCGGCAGCGTCGTCACCCTCGTCACGCCCAACCAGCGCCGGAGCGTGGCCCGCCTCATGACGGACGCCGGGATCCGGCCGCAGACCACGCAAGTCCGCTCGGGCGAGGAGGCGCTGAGCCGGATCACCGGCGCCCAGACCCCGTCCGGCATCCCGGTCGTCATCACCGCACCGGTAGCCGAACGCCCCAAGCGCAGCGCCTCCTCATCCCGAGGCCGACGCCGCCCCGCTTCGGCAACGCGGCGCGCACCCGTACGCCGGCCCGTCAGCGATGCGGCGGCCTAGAACCTTCGTGATCAGGAAGCTGACCCATCTCTGCAGGAGGCACCTTTTGACGCTGGTTCAGATGCAGCCCCGCCCGGCGAGCGCCCACCCCGCGCACAACACGGTGGAGGCCAGGGACGTGGCCGGACCGCAAGTCTGGGACGACATGAGCGTGGAGGTGGCGCTCTCCGTCATGACCGCCGCCCGCACGGGCCGGCTGGTCGTCTGCGACCAGGACGGCCGGCGCACCGGCCTGGTCACCCAGGCTGAACTTACCGCCGCCCGCGAGCGCTCCGCCTACACGGACCGCGTCCGCCTGCGCGACATCATCGGCGATCACGGGGCGCCCATCTCACCCGTGAGCACTGCCTCCGACGCCGAGCACGCGATGCGCTCCCGCCGGCTTGGTGCCCTGCCGGCGGTCGAGGGGCGAAGAAGCGCCCTGGGCGTCCTTTCCCTCTCCCGCTGAGCCGCTCACCCAGGTCGGACCGTTCACTCCTTGTCTGTGAGGCCACATGCGTTGTGTCATCGCCCGCTTCCCCTTCGACCTCACCAAGAACGGCGTGCTGGAATCGATGAAGGGCATCAAACCCGAACCGGGCAGCGGCGCATCGGTGATCATCGGCCGCCGCCACTACCCGGTCAAGCAAGTCGGCCAGGTCATCACCCGCCAGGACCGGCGTGACTTCAGCGCCGCCGAAGTCCTTCGGGCCATGGCGCAGCTCGGCTTCACCTGCCGCGCCCTCCCCTCGGCCGCACCCGTACGCAACCTCAGCTCGCTCCAGCAGGCTTCCGCGATGCTCGGCACTCCCGTATCCGTCTGACCGACGTATCCGTCTGACCGGGGAAGCACGAACGGGCCGGCGCCTGGACAGCAGTGTGGGCCCGACCGGTGGACGCCGGTCGGGCCCACACTGCGCGCAGCGGGTTCTTGCCGAGTGGCTGCTCAGTGGTCGGAATAGCTGAAGTCGCCCACGGTCCAGGTGCTGATGTCCTCGATCGCCACGCGGTACATCCCGCCCGTCTCGGGAATCCCCACCGCGCCCTGCAGGATCCGGGCGACATGGAAGTGCAGATGCGTAGGCGGCCCGTCCTTCTTCACGGGGGAATCGAAGACGGCGGAGAACTCTGCCAAGCGGTCCGAGTCCGTCAGCACCTCCGACACCCTCTGCCTCCACACCGCTTCGGGAGCAAGGCGGCCGGTGATGACAGCACCACCGGTGACCACGGTCAGGGACATCTGGTTGCTCTGCCCGGATTCCACCAGGGCGGCGACGTCAACGAGCAGCTCGTCAGGCTTCGACATGCGGAAGATTATATTCGCCGGGCGGCCGGCTGCTTGGGCTGCGTGCTGCGGTGCTACCGGGGAAGACGGGCGCTCGCCGTCTTGCCGCCGGAGGCCCGGCGGGTGACCGCGGTGGAGTGGGCGAGGCGGTTGACCACGGGCCGGCCGAAGCCCACCACCCCCGAGTGATCCCGCCCTCGAACCCCTCTGCAGAGCAGCTACGGGCCCGGAGCCCGCTCCGATCTCCCCAAACCCCAGCACCGCGCGCCCCGTTCGGCGCCACTCACACGGTGAGTCAAGTGCACGAGCCACCGGAAGTCTGCCGGTGCGGGCTGCGATGACGGGTTCGCCGTCGGAACGGGCGTGGCCGCGCGAAGCCGAGGCTCCCGAGCCGTACGAACCCCAGCGCCCGCCTCTTTCCCGGCTCACGTCACGGGCCTGCAGGCAGGGGCCAAGGCCCCACAGTCCCGCTGCCCCTTCGACATGTCCGACGCCGAATGGCACCTGATCGAGCCGCTGTTCACCTGCCGCACGGCCCATCCGCCGTACGGCGCGACACGCGCCCCGCCCCCTTAACTCGCCAGGGTTCGATTACCTCTCCGTCGCACACACAGAAATCTATGTCGGCCGGAGTAGACATTGGGTGGCGGTGTGGCTATGGTTTCTCTCGTAGCCGAGATCGAGCAGGGCCCGGCAGACATGAACTGGCGGGCGGTAGTAACCGCAGTTGCAGTGCGCAGGGCGGTGCGGTGGTGGAGTTCCGAAGCCAGAGCTGTTGCAGGACGGCGACGGGGCTGACGACCGGACCGGGCGGCCCGCAGTGATCAGGGGCCGCCGAGAGCAGTACCGCAGTACCCGCAAGTGCAGTACCAGCAGTGAAGTTGAGTGAGCAGCACCTCGGTGAAGGCGTCGGCTGCGGGCGCGCGCACCGGGAAGTTCGGCAGTGGGGTTCCAAGCCAGAGCAGATGAAGGACGGGCGACGGGGCTGGCTGCCGAAGAGTGGCGCTGCCGCAGGCCACTGAGCAGCACGCAGTTCCAGTAGTACGCAGTCCCCTTCGGTAAGTAGTTGATCAAGAGGGAAGAACGGAGGAGCCGAGCGCCATCAGGATCGCCCGGGCGGAATGGCAGAGCCCGGGTACCGCAGGACATCGATAGTGAGGTGGTCTCCGGTCAAGCAACCGCGATCCCCGCGGCCCCGACATCTTCCAGGTCGGGCCAGCGGAAACAGAAGGCCGGCGCAGTACCAGGGCCGGCAGATGGTGTAGCAGTTCCTTCGGGGCCCGGGTGCCATAAGGCACCCGGGCCCCTCAAGCGCGTTCCACAGAGAGGTCCAATGACAGCAGACGACTCGTTCAACCGGCTCGATGACGACGACTATCCCGCCTACACCATGGGCCGGGCCGCCGCGATGCTCGGCACCACCCAGGGATTCCTCCGCGCGATCGGCGAGGCCCGCCTGATCACTCCGTTGCGCTCCGAGGGCGGGCATCGCCGCTACTCCCGCTACCAGCTGCGCATCGCCGCACGCGCGCGGGAGCTCGTCGACCAGGGCACGCCCATCGAGGCCGCCTGCCGCATCGTCATCCTCGAAGACCAGCTCGAGGAAGCGCAGCGCATCAACGCCGAATACCGCCGCGCCGCCGAATCGGCCGATCCGACGGCTGAGACCTGAGGCGGCTGGGCAGCGTCCGCCTCCCCGGCAGCTTCTTCACTGATCACATGGTGGTTGACTCCCGCTTCGGCGGGATCAGTCAGTGAAACGAGGTCTGCTGAACCATGGATCGCTCAGGCACCGCTGCTGCGAGGTGCGCATGGCCGGGAACGGCCTTTGTGCGGGAACGGGCCGAGGCTGCTCAGGACTGCGCTCGGCGGTTGGTCGCGGAGAGCCTCCCGCTCCGGGAAGAGAATCAAAGACTCCGGCAGCGGTTTGAACAGGTGTGCGGCGAGCTTCGTGCTATCCGGTCCCTGTCAGATGATCACCGCATCTGAGTCGGCGGAGTCCAGGCTCTCGGGAGAGCCGTCGCTGCCGGCGGTGATGCTCCGCTGGATGGGCACCGCGCATGCCACCGTGGTGCGATCAGGGGTCAGCCGGTCCCAGCCCGGGCGGTGAACTCGGGCGCGATACCCCAAGGCCCACGGCAGTGGCGAGTGAGGCCAGCGGTCGGGGCCCAGGCCGCCAGAAGCCTCTTGGTAACCGTCTGCTGGTAGTCGGCCGCAGGTGCGGGGGCCCCGGGTGCGCCGGTCGTGTGCCCCTTCACAGCTCACGACTCCCGCCCTACGCTGCCTGAGGGACAGATGGGCCGGACGGTGATGTACGCATCACCGTCATCCACCGGTCCCCAGGCTCCCAGCCCCTGAGCCGGCGCACACCGTCGAAGCCCGGCCGGAGCCGTATCGCCGACGACACGGCTCCAGCCTTCGTCCTCCCTGCAGGGAGTGCAGCGGGATATTCCCGCGTCCCTGTTGCCGTGGAGGACCGCGTGAGGACGCGGTGAGGGGGCCTCGCATCCTCGCGCCCACGGCCGTCGCCCAGGGGGAGCGGCGGCCGTCCGGCCCGATCGTCCCGGGCCGGAACTCCTGTGCGGCCAGCCTCCCACCAAAGCGCGCGATGCCCCCGTGCTTCGGGTCATGTGACGCCGGGGACGAGTCGTGACACGAACCCCGGGAGCGGAGGCATGCGAACTCGGCTGCTTCGCACGGTCCGTTGCGCCTGACCGGGGAGTAACCTGGAGGCGCCGAGAGCATGTCGCACACCGGCCATCGCGCCCTAGTCGTTCTCGGTGAGCAAATACACCAGCCAACTGCCCTCGGACAGCTGCCTGGAGACGGGTTCGCGCCATGTCCGCGACCATCAGCCTTCTCCCACCGCCGCCCACGGACCCCGCCGTGCCGGCCGCCCGCCTCTCGCTGAAAGCCCCGGGCACCCCCCGTGGCCTGCTGGACGGCGCGTGGTGGCCCCGCTCCCGCGACCTGCTGCGTGAACTGCCCGATCTGACCGACGTGCTGGACCCGCGCTGGGGGCGCATCACCCGCATCGCCGTCAATCCCACTCACTGGCCCGTGATCCCGCGCAAGGTGCCCGTTCGCGGGCACGTGGTGAAGGTCGGCTGGTTCACCACGGAGCTCGACCCGCACAAGGTCCTGCTGCTCTCCTACGGCGTCGGACGCTGGGATCTGCTGGTGATCCCACCTGAGACCCGCCCTGCCGCTGCCGCCCGGCTGATGGCCGCCGCGAGCGACCCCACGGGGGCGCCGCTGACCGCGAGCGCACTGGTGTCCGCGGAGGAAGCCCGCCACGGCGACTCGTCCGCCGGCCGGGTACAGGACCCCGAAGGGGCGTGGGAGTACGAGGGCGGCGCGTCCTCGACCCACTTGGCCGCCGTGGCCCTGGCCGGCCGTCCGGGAGCAGGGGCGTGATCGCCATGGACACGTCCCTGACCGTTGGCGTCCTGCTGATCCTGGTCATGGGAGCGGCGTACGTGATCCAGCGGCTCAACGCCCAGCGCGCCGACAGGATCGCACTGCACCACTACGACCACTCTCAGCCCACCGGCCGAGGCGCTCGCGGCACCACCACCCGACCGCTCCCGGCCCTGCCCCGGCCGCCCTCCGCTCCCGAGCGCCGCGATCACCGGGACGGGGGCCGAGGGCGCCTGCGCCCACGGCGCCGCATCCGCCGGACACACGGTCAGCGCTGACCCGACGCACTTCCCTCCTGGGACGTGCAGTTGACCGCACGATGTGCACGGCCCCCGCCGAACAGAGGCGCACATGCAGCTCCTGATCATCCTCATCGTCGTCATCGGCCTGCTCGCCCTGCTGGGGCTCGCAATGGCCCTCAAGATCGTCAAGCAGTACGAGGAAGGGGTCCTCTTCCGGCTCGGACGCCTGGCCGGAACGCGAACTCCCGGGCTTTGCACCATCGTTCCGATCGTCGACGTCCTGCACCGGGTGTCGCTGCGCATCGTGACGATGCCGATTCAGTCGCAGGGCATCATCACCCGCGACAACGTCAGCGTCGACGTATCGGCCGTCGCGTACTTCCGCGTCGTGGACGCCGTGAAGTCGGTCGTCGCCATCGAGAACGTCCACGCCGCGACCAATCAGATCGCCCAGACCACCCTGCGCAAGGTCGTGGGCCGCCACACGCTGGACGAGACCCTGTCGGAGACCGACCGCATCAACCTCGACATCCGCGCGATCCTCGACGTAGCCACCGCCGAGTGGGGGGTGGAGGTCACCCTGGTCGAACTCAAGGACATCCAGCTGCCCGAGAGCATGAAGCGCGCGATGGCCCGGCAGGCCGAGGCGGAGCGGGAGAAGAGGGCGAAGATCATCAACGCGGAAGGCGAATCGCTCGCCGCCGCGGCACTCGGAGACGCCTCGGACACCATGATGGCGCACCCCTTGGCACTCCAACTCCGCAACCTGCAAAGCCTCGTGGAGATCGGCGTCGACAAGAACACCACCGTCGTCTTCCCCGCCCCGCTGATGAGCACCATCGGCGAACTGGGCGCCTTCCTCAGCAGGGAATCCGCAGCCGCCACGGCGGCGCCGGCACCGGCCCTGCCCGCGACTCCGGACCCGGCCGACCTCACCGAGCCGCGTCACGATCCCGGACCGAACCACAGGCCCGGCGCGGTCCCACAACAGGTCTGACCCCGCACCTCGACCAGGGCCAACTCCCGCCTGCTTACCAGGGCATCGACGTACCCGGTCGGCTTCCACCCCGACCGGTACGCACCTCCATCCGGCTCCTGGAGCACGCGCCCCCTAACAGACCAGACACCGCTCTCCCGCACTGGAGGACCCGCACCCATGGCCACGACACCCCGGCCCCTGAGATCATTTCGCCCGCTCCGCCTGCGCCTGGCACCGCCAGGAAACGGTCCGCAGCACATCGACGGCGCCTGGTGGCCCCGATCCGACGACCTGACCGCTGAACTGCCGCGCCTGATCCGCGCGTTGCCGCACAGCTGGGCACAGATCGCCCACGTGACCGTGAACGCCGCCACGTGGTCCGCCTTCCCCGGCCGGATCCTCATCGCCAATCACGTGATCCAGCTGCACCGGGCCGCCGGTCCGCACACCCCGGACACCGTCTGCCTGATCGCACCCGGCAGGGGCAGATGGGACCTCCTGGCCGTCCCTCCCCACACGGCAAAAGCCGAGGCCACACGCCTGATGGCCACCGCCGAGAGTGCCGGAGGTCCCTCACGGCCCGACCTCTTCCCACGGCATCCCCTCCTTGCCTGATCAAGCTGCTGCAGGGAGGCTCTCGAGGACATCGAAGCCGAATCCCAGCCCAGGATGATGCAAGATCCGCAGCGTGAGGGGGTGCGTGCAGATCAAACGAAGGCGCCCGTCGTGCGCGGTAGCGGCATCGCGGGCAACCGCGAGGACCGCGAGGCCCGTTCCGTCGATGAAGGCGACCTGCCGCAGGTCGACCAGCACATCCGGCCGAGCGCACCCGGTCAGCGGCGCCAACAGGGCACTGAGCGCCGGCGCCGTCAGCAGATCAATCTCGCCGTGCAGCGTGGCAACAACGCTAAGTCCACGACTTTGGGTATCGAGTAGTGATGTTCGCGGAGGGTTGGGCATGACGCCCTCGATCCCTGGTGAGGTGCACGAATGGGTGGGCTGAGAAAGCCCTCACCAGGGACCGGGGCCCGAGCCAACCACCCGAAGCTACGCCGCCGGACACTGAGGCGAAGTGGCTTGCGGGATCTCAGACTCGAACGAGTGATGAGCCATGCGTATCCCCGCTCCGGCGCCATGTGGGAGCCGACTTGCCCCCGAAGTCCCTCCCACACCACCCAAGACCAACCGATCAGCAGACCCACGCTCAAGGTCATGCACAACAGGCTCTCGAACGTCGGCCAGAGCGCGGACGCGGCCGCGAACCCGCTGGGCTCGAACACGGGCGAGTCCGGCTTCCATGCGAAGCACGAGTCTCGGGAATGCTCCCTGACCGCAGCAGCCGTGCTGGGAGGATGGGCGGGTGCTGTCCCGGGCCCGGGGTCTGACTCACGTGTTGTTTGACCGAGGTGTCTTGGTGTCACAGTGTCGACTGCTGGCCAGGGATGGCGCGTTGTCGGTTGCGCACATCGACCATGTTGAGTACGCAGCCTGCTCCGTAGGCCCGTCGTCGTTGCCCTACAGGTGACATGGCGCTGGAGGGGACATGCATCGGGATGCCCATGCCGCTGCGGCGCTCTCCATGACGGGGACCGTCGATGCGTGGTCGCCGTACGACGTGCTCGTCGAGGGACAGCAGGGGCCGCACAGCATTGCGGGATCAGGCGCCCCGTACTTTCTGATCTCCACCCGGGGAGCCCGTCGCTTCGACGACCTTTTCGGCACCTCGAGCGTCGCCCAATTCGGTATTGCCTCATAGGCTGGGTAGTTGCTCTCTCAGACGCCTCCACGCCGAACAGGGCGCCGACACAAGCAACTCTGGCATTTCGACACGGCACGCGCCGTTGATGCCCCGAATCATCGAGAGGTTCTATTCATGCCGCGCATCGTCGCGTTGCGCATCTGAGGTATGGGGAAGTTCTCGCCTAATCCAGTGGCGGTGAACCCGTCGGCCTCTTGAGGCTGGTCCGGCCGTGGAGGGGAGCTCGTCGCGGCCGGTACTGCCCACCCCCAGGTTTGTCCTGGACACCCCTCGATCAGTTTCAGCTCTGCGCATTTCCGCTACGCCATGAGGCCGCACCCGTGCCGGATCTCGAGAGCGACTCTGGAGGGCGTCCTGACTCCGGCGGACTGCATAAAGTTCGCAAAGAAGTAGCTCAGCTGCGGAATCCGACGCTTGCCGAGTGGATCACGTCCAGTAGCGTCACCTCCGTATTCGACCATGCATGCGAGCGACGGGGGAGGCAGGCATGGGTAATCTGCTGTTCAACGTGACCACGGCAGCGCTGATGGTGCTGATGTTCAAGGCGGGCCTGGCGCTGATCGGGCCGGACTCGATCCCGCAGCGGCGCATACCCTGGGCCGCCGCGGCCGTGCTCGCGGTGGCGCTCGCCGGCGTTGTGACGCAACTCAGTTGGGCGGGGGCCATGGACGCCTTCGACGCGGATCCGAGCAAGTCCGGCTGGTGGCGTGTGGTCACCTCTGTCGTCATGCAGAACGGCGGCTTCCTGGGCGGGGCTTGGAACATCGCGACGGTCGCCGTGGTGGCGGCCCTCGCGGAGTGGTTCTGGGGCGGGCCCTTGATGATCGGCCTGTTCGTGGCCGGGATCCTTCTTCCGCAACACATCGACTCGCTCTTCATGGAAGCGAGCCGCAGCACTGATCCCCGTAACTTCGCGGGTAGTTCGGGACCCACCTACTTCCTCGCTGCAACCCTGGCTGCCGGTCTGCTGCTGCGCGCCAAGGACCGTAAGGACCGGCTGCTCGCCGTTGCGGCACCCGTGCTCGGGCTGGTGATGTGGTTCGCCCAGGAGAACGGGCACGGACTGGTCGTCGTGTACGGGTTCGGACTGGGCGCCCTGGTGGGGGGAGTTGGGCACCGGATGGTCCGACCCGACCTCGATCCGCGGAAGACGCCGCGCATCACGGTGGGTTCACTGGCGGCGACGATCCGACGCTAGTCCGACAGGACGGCGTCGGGCGTGACCTGTGTCTCGCCGCCATGAACTGGTTCGTGTTGCCCGATGAACGAAGGACGAAGGACGAAAGTGAATCTGCCCCTAGCTCGGCCGGGCCCCTGCACGTCCACGAGCAGCGTTGCCCGCGCCGTCACGGACGCCTTGCAGCCGCGCAACGTACTCGTGGTCGGCATGCTTGGGATCGGAGCCCTCGCGGGTGGCCTCGCCGGGCTGGCATGGGGGCTCCTCGGTGCGCTCTGCGCGGGAGTGGTGCCCGCCGCCTATATCGAGTTCGAACGGAAACGGGGGACGTGGGGCGACCGCCACGTGGTGGACCGGACGAAGCGGGCGCCCATCTTCCTCGTGATTCTGGCGTCCGTCGGGACCGGCGCGCTCCTGATGACACTGGGGCATGCGCCGTCGGACGTCATCAGGGCCATGGTCGCGCTGTGGGTGATGACCGTCGTCCTGCTGAGCGTCAACACCGTCTGGAAGATCTCCGTCGACTCGGCGGTCGCATCGGCCGTGGTCGCACTGCTCGCCGTCGTTCACAGTCCTTGGTGGCTGGCGGGTTACGCCGCGACCATGGTGGTGTGCTGGTCCCGAGTGGCTCTGCGCTATCACACGGTGTTGCAGACCGCGGCAGGTGCGACCCTGGGGGCGCTGACCACAGCCGCGTGGATCGGAGCCTGACCGGCTTCCCTCGCCGGACCGGCGGGAGAGACAGGAGCCCGGGGGCCGACAGTGCCCGGGCTCCTGTGCGGACCGATCGGGTCCGGCAGAGGACTCAGCAGGCGCCGAGGTCCTGCCAGACGCCCCACTCCCCGGTGGTGCCGGGCACCTCACCCGTCGTCCACCACTTGGCCTTCCAGGTGTGGCCCTTGTACGACACCTGCTGGCCGCCCGTGTAGATCGTGCCCGAGGCCCAGGGCGCCGCCGGGCACTGGTTGCCGCTGCCGCCGGTGACGGTCGGCGAGTACGTCGCCGAGTGCGCGGCGGCTGGGCTCGCGCCGCTGACCACGAGTTTGTACGTGCCATTGACTGCCGCCATGGTCGTGGCGACGGTGAGCGTCGAGGTTCCTCCGGCCGTCACCGATGTGGGGCTGAGGGAGGCGGTGACGCCGGCGGGCGCGCCGCTGACGGTGAGTTTCACGGTCTGGGCGGCGGTCACCAACCCGGCCATCCCGATCCTCGTCCTGCACCGCATCCTGGCCGCGGCTACGGCAGCCGTGGTGGCCCAACGCTGAACACTGACACCCCACACGGCGGCCGTGTCGACCTGAGACTGAACCCCGGCACGCATGAGCCGATCGCCCTGCACCAACCCCGCGAGCGCCGGCCGTACCCCAGTCGTACGAGCGCTGCCAGCGCACCTGCGGGGCAGCGTGCGACGTCCTTCGGCGGCCCACCCGTCCATGATTGGCGACGAGTTCACCGATCAGCCCCGTCAAGTTGCTGTCGCCGGGAGCGCAGCCCCCTCGGTGCGCAGCAGGGAGACAGTCGTGCCTCACGAAAGTGTCGGCAGTCGCGAGACGATCACGGTCGGATCGCTGCGCGCGCGTAGCAGTGCACCCGCGCTGAAGTACACGCGTGGGTGAGGTTGAGCGTTGCATTCCGGAGTGGCAACGCGGAGTGTCGCCCGCATCGTTGGTGTTCTGGGTCTGCCGACTCACCGGATCGGGCAGCTCTCCGAGCAGATCCGGGAGGTGGACGTTCTTCTGGCCCGGTTCGTCGAATGTCTTGCCCCGCAGCTGCTTGAGGTGGTGGGGATCGGCTCGGACACGGCTGTCGCTCTGCTGATCGCGGTGGGGGACAACCCGGAACGTCTGGGCAGCGAGGCGTCCTTCGCCGCTTTGTGCGGGGTCAGCCCTGTCGAGCGTTCCTCGGGGCCGGCAGTACCGCCGTCTCAACCGCGGCGGTGACCGGCAGGCCAACGCCGCGCTCCACCGGATCGTGTTCACCCGCCTGCGGGTCGACCCACGCACCCAGGGCTACTACGAGCGCCGGATCAAGGAGGGCAAGACCCGGCGCGAAATCGTTCGTTGCCTCAAACGGCATGCGGCTCGGGAGGTCTTCCACTTCTTCGGCGGGGCGCTGACCTGGTCGGGGAACTCGTTGGCCAGCCCTCGGTAGCCCTTGTCGACCTCCGCCTTCACCTGCGAGTGAAGGCGGAGCTGCTCGGCAATGCCCTCATTGCGCATCGGAGTCTGGTCATGCATGCGGCCGGGCCGGTCGGCCCCGGACCACAGGGTGCAGCCCTGGGAGTCGCTGATGGTGGTGGTCTTCATGGTGTTCTGCTTCTTCTTGCCGGAGACGAACGCGCAGCGGCCAGGCCGGTGGGCCTTGGGGCGGCGGACCTGGGTCTCGGTGCCGTCGATCCGCAAGGTGACGTTCTCGGCGGCGGCGTAGGAGAACACGTCTGCCAGCGTGCGCAGCCGCACCCCGGGCCGGTCGGGGACGGCGAAGCCCCGCTCGGCCAGCAGCGGACGGATCTCCCCGATCGCCCGGGTGATGGTGGACCGCTCCAGGCCGTACAGCTCCGCAAGAGCGGCGTGCGGGAGCTGGTGACGCAAGTGGACCAGGGTGACCAGCACCCGTCGGTGAACACCAGGTCGTGCTTCGGCCCGGCGCCCGGCTGCTGCCTACGCTTTCCGCCTCGCCGCTCCTGCAGCGCGGACTGACAGCGTGCAGTCCATGGAGCGGCCAACTCCTCGATCAAACCGCCGAGATGCGCATGGGAAATACCCGTGAAGGCTGGATGGGACAAGGCCGCACGGGCCCATTCCTTCGTCGTCACACACGAGGAACCCGTGCGGCCGCCTACACGTCACGCCCGACTTCTACCCATCCCAGTTGATCTTTGCCGGGCTGGGTCTCATAGCCACCGCGTGGCTGCCTCGACGCTGTCGTCGATGCTGGTGTTGAACGCGATCGCGGCCCCCGGTGCATGCTGCCGGACCAGGTTCACGACCTGCTCGAAGAACGTCAGCAGAGGTTCAGGCTTGCGTATCCCACCCCCGATGACGACGACGTCCCAGTCTCGTTCGTACAGCGCCGCGACCACCATGGACTGGGCTGATTCGTCCGGCGCAATCAGCGTCATGGAAGCATCGACGGCATGTTCGCCAAAACGGGCCAGTTCCTTGTCCAGGACCACGCGCATGGCGTCCCCGTCCATACCAGGCACTGCGTGCGGGTCGAAACCAAGAATGAGAGCAGAAGGCATGCTCTGCATGACGATCAGCTGCCCGTGCCGGTTCCCGTTGCATGAAGCTGCCATCTGGGTGGCGACATCACCTGAGACTCCAGGCCCTGCCCACGTCGGCGACGACCCCGCGTGAGCCCGGAACTTCGCTCGCAGCCTCGTAAGCGGTGCGGAGGTGTCCGCGGGCTCGTCGTGTCGTGACACAGCATGTCCGTAGACGCTGACTGTCAGCGTTGCGGAACCCGAACGCGTTGCGGGCGACGAGCTTGATCACACGGTTGATGCCCTCGCTCTTGGCGTTGCTGTGACCGGTGTCGAGGAACGCGGCGGTCTCGGGCCCACCAGTGATCGACTGTGGTAGTGGGCGTGGCGACCTCGGGGATGCCGGAATCATGGTTGAGGACGATCGTCTCGATTGATCCGGACGCCCGGGCTCGGTGGCGTGTCGCTGACGCTGTCCTTGCGATGGGACCGGCCAACCGCCGCCAGGACGAAGGTGATGCTGATCAGCAAGGCCCAGGCGCCGAACTTGTCCACTGCGACCGGCTGCCAGCCATCAAGCTGGTACGGGTAGCGCCAGGCGCCCACATAGGTGGCCAGGTTCTCCGCCACCCACAGGAAGAAACCGATCAGCACGAACGAGAACGCCAGCGGCATCCGTCGGCGTACACCGCGCACCGTGTAACGCACCGAGGTGCCCGCCGTGACCGCCAGGAGCAGTCCGGCCAGCAGCCAGCGCACATCGGGCAGCCAGTGGTGGCTGAAGAAGTTGACGTAAATCGCCGCGGCCACGACTGCTGTCGCCCGCGGGCGATAGCGGACCAGCTCCAGGTCGAACAGGTGCCAGGCTCGGCACACGTAGCTGCCAACAGCCGCGTAGAGGAAACCGCCGTACAGCGGGACGCCCGCGAACTTCAGCACGGCAGGCTCCGGATAGCTCCAGGAGCCGAGGGACACTTTCACCAGCTCGAAAGCCAGGCCGATGACGTGGCAGACGGCGATGACAGCGATATCCCGGCCGTTTTCCCAGCCACGCAGCCAAAAAAGCAGGGTGAGCAGGGCGCCGTAGGCAACGAGCAGGTCATAACGCGCCACAGGAAGATGGGGCAGTACGGTGGACGCTGCGACCCCGGACAGTAGCGCGATGGCGAAAGAGCAGGCCCGGATGTGTATCCAGGCGAAATCGCGCAGCTGACGAACCGATACAGCCAGGGGGCCGTTGATGCTATTGGTGAACATGGTGCCCTGTAGGACGAATTCTTGCCCGCCCCGGTTGCTGCATCGAGGACCGGACCGGCGGGCCGGGCTTCCTGCAGGGCGCTGAGGGTCGCTTCAGCATGGACGTGAGTGGGAAGGCCCCGCCCCATCGCCTACTCTCCCGAGCCCTTCAGCAGCCTCATCAACTGTTCGTCCAGGTCGACCTCGCCCACGCATGGCGCGTCTTTGGTGGTCCTGGTTGATCATTTCTGTTCTCTCAGCAGAAGGATCAGCGGGGAGCCACGGGCTTGGTCAGCGATACGACGTTGCTGCTGGACCTGGACGGGGTGTCCGTCATCCGGGTCGAGCGGCTTGGGGACGGTACGCGCCGGGTCCATCTGGCCACGGCGGACGCCTCGGCCAGGGCCTGCCCGGTGTGCGGGGTGTTCGCGGCCCGGGTGAAGGGGGCGGCGACCACCCGGCCGCGTGATCTCCTGTACGCAGAGCGCCGCCTGGAGTTCGTGTGGCACAAGCGACGCTGGTGGTGCCGGGAGGTGTCCTGTCCTCGGAAATCGTTCACCGAGCAGATCCCGCAGATACCGGCCGGGGCCCGGTTGACCGAGCGGTTGCGGTGTGCGGCCGGACGCCGGTCCGCGATGCCGGTTCCACCGTCGTGCAGGCCGCCCGCGACCTCAATCTGTCCTGGCCGGTGGTGATGGACGCCTTCCGCATCACCACCGCGACCGTGATCGAGACGCCGCTGCCCGAGGTTTCAGTGCTGGGCATCGACGAGACCCGGCGCGGCCGCACCCGCTGGGAGCAGGATCCCGGCACCGGGAAGTGGCAGCTGACGCGGGATCGCCGGCACACCGGGTTCGTCGACGCGCTCGGCATCGGCGGGTTGCTCGGCCAGGTCGAGGGCCGCGCCGTCGCTGACGTCCTGGCCTGGCTGTCCAGCACGCCCCTGGCCTGGCGCAACACCATCCGTCATGTCGCCATCGACATGTCGGCCACCTACCGGGCCGCGATCCGCACCGGTCTGCCCGACGCCATCGTGGTCGTCGATCACTTTCACGTCGTCCAGCTCGCCAACAAGATGCTCTCCCTGGTGCGGCGCCGCACCACCGCCGAGCTCCGGGGCCGGCGCGGACGGGCCGCAGACCCGGAAGGGAAGGCCAGGCTCCGGCTCCTGCGCAATCGGGAAGACCTCACCGACGAGCAGTTCGCGAAGATGTGGAACCCCCTGCTCGACGAAGGGAAGGTCGGACAGATCCTGCTGACGGCGTGGATCGCCAAGGAGAGCCTGCGCACCGTCCTTGCCCTGGCCTGCACCGGCGCCGACCGGCACCAAGTCGGCCATGCCCGCTGGAAGTTCCTGACCTGGTGCGCGGACTCCGACATCCCCGAAGTCCGCACCCTCGCTGCCACCGTCGACCGCTGGTGGCCCGAAATCGCCACGTTCTTCGACACCGGTCACAGCAACGCCAAGAGCGAGGGCATCAACCGCGTGATCAAGCTCGTCGCCCGCAACGCGTTCGGTTTCCGCAACGCTGACAGTCAGCGTCTACGGACACGCTGTGTCACGACACGACGAGCCCGCGGACACCTCCGCACCGCTTGACTCGAAGACCCCGTTTCCTGCCATCATCGAACGCCAGTCGCCACATAGCCTCGGTCGACGGGCGAGTTGGAACACGCGGGGTGCGGGTGTCGTGAGGGGCGGGAGAATGAGCGGGTGCTGTCCCGGGTCCGGGGTCTGACTCATGACATGCCTGACCGAAGTGCCTGTGTCACGCACTGTCGGCCGTTGGCCGGGGACGGTGCGTCGTCGGTGCCGGGCTGGCGGGGCGTGTCCCGATAGGGGCCTGCCGATCATTGTGGCGTCCTCACGATTCTGACCGCCTGACGCAGCCCGGTACCGGCAACGCGACGCGCAGTCGGACCGGAAGGGGAACGGGCATGTCCGGATCGGCCATGCGCACATCGATCACGTCGAATACGCCGTCTGCTCCGTAGATCCGTCGTCGTCGCCCTGCGGGGGTTGTGGTGCTGGGCGTGGACACGCACCAGGATGCCCATGTGGCTGCGGTGCTCTCCTTGACGGGGACAGTCCTCGCCGCCGGCGAGTTGCCGGCCACCGCGGCGGGATACCGCGATCTGCTGAAGTGGGCCAGGAAGGCGGGCGTGCTGAGGCGGACCGGGGTGGAAGGGACCGGCTCCTACGGGGCGTCCCTGTCGCGCTATCTGCTTGCGCAGGGTGTGGATGTGTTGGACGTGAATCAGATGGACCGGGCGGATCGCCGTCGGCGCGGCAAGTCGGATCCGCTCGATGCGCAGAATGCGGCGCGAGCGGTCTTGAGCGGGCGGGCTCGTGCCCGGGCTTAAGCGAGGGCCCTGGCCGAGGTGTTCCCCGAAACCCGCGAACAGCGGTGCTGGGTTCACAAAACGGCCAATGTCCTCGACGCCGTGCCGAAGTCCGTGCAGCCGGGCGCGAAGAAGGCCATCCAGGACATCACAGGCACCGAGGACCGCGACCACGCCGAAGCGGCGATCGAGACGTTCGCCAAGCTCTACGGCGCGAAGTTCCCCAAGGCCGTCAAAAAGATCATCGACGACCAGGAGCAACTGCTGGCGTTCTACGACTTCCCGGCCGAGCACTGGATCCGCCTGCGGACCCACGAATCCCATCGAGTCCACGTTCTCCACCGTCCGGTTGCGGACCCGCGTCACCCGAGGCGCCGACTCCCGCACCGCCGCCCTGGCCATGGTCTTCGAGCTCGTCGAGTCCGCCCAGCAGCGGTGGCGGGCCGTGAACGCACCCCACCTCGTCGCCCTCGTCCGCGCCGGAGCCCGCTTCGAACGCGGCCAGCTCGTCGAGCGGCCCCGGGAGTGGGCGGCATGACGGCCATCGGCCTGCGGCTGGCCACTGCCTCGGACAGCGAGTACTGCTTCCAACTGCACAAAGCCGCCATGGGCGCCTACGTCACGGCCATCTGGGGCTGGGACGAACACGTTCAACGCGGCTTCCACGCCCGCGCGTTCACCCCGGACCGATGGCAGATCATCACCGCCGACGGCTCGGAAGTCGGCATGCTCCACGTCGAGCACCGGCCGACGGAGATCTACCTGGCGCGGATCGAGCTTCACCCCGACCATCAGGGACGCGGTATCGGCAGCCAGCTCATCCGCAGCCTCCTGCACCAGGCCCGTCTCGGCATGGCCCAGGACCTCACCTTGGACGTCCTCGCGGTCAATCAGCGCCCAGGCTCTCTACCGGCGACTGAGCCTGCACGAGGTCACTCGTCACAGCGAGAACGACATCAAGATCAGGATGTCCACCAAATCGCCTCAGCCTGGCCCGATCCACAGATCTTGACAATGACTCCACAATCGGCATCCCCCATGAGAGATCAAGACAAGGAGTTAATGATTTGCAGGCGTTATGCCGTGCCCCTCGGATCATCGGATCGTTGTTCTTGTGCGTAGCTGAGTGGCCCCCAACGGGCGTGAATCGAGCCCCTGTTACCGGACCAGACGGTGAAGCGGGGAGGCCAGTGCCGTAAGCGTCGGCGGGTGCACCGAAGCGAACCTCTGGAGGTACCGCGGCTTGCCCTGGCTGGACCTGCCCGAGCGGTACGACTCCTGGGAAGGCAGGTACATCCAGTTGCGGAACTGGCCATCGACGGCAGGTGAGAACGAGTCCGAGTGCCCGGATCTCCAAGAGCGACACGCTTCCCCGCTGTATACGCCCCTTTCCAGTCTCTGACCTCGAAGAGCGTGTGATGAACTCCTGGACCACGTCCACCCACCACGGTCAGCCGCTTGCCGACTGGTATGCCCGCCGCAGCAGCACACTCCGCGGCGCTGTACGCCACCAGCTTGTGGACCGAGCGCTGATGGAACACCTTCCCGTTGCACCGCCGCAGCGTGTGCTCGATGTCGGAGGTGGCACCGGCGTGCAGGCCCGGATGCTGGCCCATCGTGGCCACCACGTCACCGTTCTCGACCCCGACGAGAACATGCTGGCCAAAGCCCGCACCGCCTGGCTGCCACACGCCGACAACTCCCCGGGCAGTGTCAGCTTCTGCCACGGCACCGGCGAGCAGGCCCCGCAGCTGGTAGGCGCCGACTGGGACGCGGTGCTGTGCCACGGCGTCCTGATGTACCTGCAGGACCCGGCCCCCCTGCTGCACGTGCTCACGCAATGCCTGCGGCCTAAAGGTCTCATCTCCCTCCTCGCCTATCAGGCCGACGTCCTGGCCATGCAACGAGGACTCGCACGGGACTGGGACGGCGCACTCAAAGCACTGCACAGCCCGGTGGAATACAGCAGCATCGGCACGATCAGCTTCGGCGTGGACCGCACCGAGATCCTACGGATCCTCGCCGAAGACCACATCGACCTCGTGCAGTGGTACGGAGTCCGGGTATTCACCGAACACCTCGAGGACGAACCCGTCGGCAACGACTTCGACAGAGTGCTCGAAGCAGAGTGGGAAGCCGGCCGCATCGACCCCTACCGGCGCGTCGCCCGCCACTTCCACCTCATCGCCCGCCCCAGAACGGCCCACCACACCCATCGCCCTTCGTGATGGGGCGAGGGGAAACCGGCCAGAGCATCAGGGACCAATTCCACGGCCCCGCTCGCAGCCAGACTCTTGCTCTTGCACACGCCCCAGATCTCAGCCCCACCTGGGAAGGGACGCAACGCCAGAACTCCCGTGTCCGCTTACTGGCTCTAACAAAAGCGGTTGATCATGTGGCTGTTGGCTTGTCGGATCGTTGGTCTGGTTATGGGGAACCGTCAGTCGCGGCCGTGGATCGTGTCGGACGAACTGTGGTCGCTCATCGAGCCGTTGCAGCCCGAGCCTGCCCCGAAGCTGGCCGAAGGCAGACCGCGGTTACCGGACCGGCAGACCCTGTGCGGGATCCTCTTCGTCCTGCACGCCGGCATCCAATGGGAGTACCTGCCCCAGGAGTTGGGTTTCGGGTCGGGTATGAGCTGTTGGAGACGCCTGGCCGCCTGGAACGAAGCCGGTGTATGGGACCGTCTGCACGCGGTGCTGCTGAAGGAGTTGCGGTCGAAGGACAAGCTGGACTGGTCGAGGGCGGTGATCGACTCTTCCCGCGTCCGGGCCGCGCGACGGGGCCCAAAAGCGGGCCCAGCCCGGTCGACCGTGCACGGCCGGGCAGCAAGCGCCACCTCATCGTCGATGGGCAGGGCATCCCGCTCGCGGTCTCGCTGACCGGCGGAAACCGCAACGACATCACCCAACTGCTGCCGTTGCTCGACAAGATCCCTCCCGTCGCCGGCACTGTCGGCCGACCACGGCGGAAGCCCGACGCACTCCTGGCCGACCGCGGCTACGACCACGACAAATACCGACGACTTCTCTGGCAGCGCGGGATCCGCCCAGTGATCGCGGAGCGGGGTCAGCCGCACGGCACCGGCCTGGACATCTTCCGCTATGTCGTCGAGCGCACGATCTCCTGGCTGCACGGTTTCCGTCGTCTGCGGATCCGCTGGGAACGACGCGACGACACCCACGAAGCCTTCCTCGGCCTGGCCATCTGCCTGATCACCCACCGACACGTCCAACGCCTTTGTCAGAGACAGTAGGCGTCCTCACGATTCTGACCGCCCGACGCGGCCCGGTGCCGGCAACGCGACGCGCCGTCGGACCGGAAGGGGGGAACGTGGGTGTCCAGTTCGACCCTGTCCAGTACGCCGCCTGCTCCGCAGACCCGTCGTCGTCGCCCTGCAGGGGCGGTGTGCCGGGAGTGAATACGCAATCGGGCAGGAAGTGGGAAGCCGTGAGGTGGCCGGAGAGGTCTTCCACCTGGTCATACAGTTACAGCCAGGACCCCGCTCATAGGGGCTGTCGTGACAGATGAGAGGGTCAGGCGAGTGAGTGAGACACCGATGAACACCCTGCAATACCGCTTTGACGGGCCAGAAGACGCTCCTGTCCTGATCCTCGGTCCCTCACTGGGTACCACATGGCACAGGTAGGCAGAACCGTCTTCTGACGTCCACGTGGTCCAGTTCGGCGGCGTTCGCGCAGGTTTGGTCATGGTGGTCTTGGTGCGTCGACGCTGTTGGTGACAGCGATGTGACAGGTGAGGTCCTCGCCGACCAGGTGCTGCTCATACAGATGCGGCGTCTTCGAGCGTATCGAGTGCTCGCCGTGAGGAGCGCTGTTGCTTGGCGACCTGTTGCGAATTGGTCGCGAACGATCGGCCGGTGTCAGATCACGGTGCCGTAAGAGCTGGGACTGAGCATGCTCCCTGTTTCCGGGCGGGGATGCTGTGGCGGGCGGGAGGATTGGTGGGTGCTGTCCCGGGTCTGGGGTCTGACTCACGACATCTCTGACCGGAGCGTCTGAATTACACAGTGTCGGCTGTTGGCCGGGGACGGTGCGTTGTCGGTGCCGGGCTGGCGGGGTGTGTCTCGATAGGGGCCTGCCGAGTGTTGTGGCGTTCTTACGTTTCTGACCGTCTGACGCGGCCCGGTACCGGCGACGCGACACGTCATCGGACCGGAAGGGGAACGGGCATGTCCACTTCGACCATGCCCAGTACGTTGCTCGCTCCGCAGGCCCGCCGTCGCCGTCCTGCGGGGGAGGTGGTGCTGGGTGTGGACACGCACCGGGATGCCCACGTGGGTGCTGTGCTCTCCGTGACAGGGGCCGTGCTGGCCACCGACGAGTTCCCGGCCACCGCAGCCGGGTACCGGGGTCTGCTGAAGTGGGCCAAGAAGTGGGGTGTGGTCAGGCGGGCCGGGGTGGAGGGGACCGGCTCCTACGGGGCGTCCCTGTCGCGCTATCTGCTGGCGCAGGGCGTCGACGTGTTGGACGTGAACCGGATGGACCGGGCGGATCGCCGGCGCCGCGGCAAATCGGATCCGCTGGATGCCCAGAACGCAGCGCGAGCGGTCTTGAGCGGGCGGGCTCGCGCCCGGGCAAAGGCGGGCGACGGGCCGGTGCAGATCGCCAGGATGTACAGACTCACGAAGGTGTCGGCCGTCAAGGCTCGCACGCAGGCCATCAACAGCTCAAGGCCGTTCTCATCACTGCCGACCCGGCCCTGCGGGAAGAACTGGCAGGACTGGGCAATGCCGAACTCTTCCGTACCTGTGCGAGGTTCGTCGACCTGAGCAGTCGCGAGGAGGTCGGCGAGGAGTCGGTGCTGCAGGCCACGTGGATCACCCTGGGTCTGCTGGCTCGCCGGATCGGTCAGCTCTCCGAGCAGATCCGGGAGGTGGACGTTCGTCTCGCCCGGCTCGTGGAATGTCATGCCCCGCAGCTGCTTGAGGTGGTGGGGATCGGCCCGGACACGGCTGTCGCTCTGCTGATCGCAGCGGGGGACAACCCGGAACGGCTGGGCAGCGAGGCGTCCTTCGCCGCTCTGTGCGGGGTCAGTCCTGTCGAACGATCCTCGGGGCGCCAGCAGTTTCGTCGCCTCAACCGCGGCGGCGACCGGCAGGCCAACGCCGCGCTGCATCGGATCGTGTTCACCCGCCTGCGGGTTGATCCGCGCACCCAGGGCTACTTCGAGCGCCGGATCAAGGAGGGCAAGACCCGGCGCGAAATCGTGCGATGCCTCAAGCGCTGTGCGGCCCGGGAGGTCTTCCACCTCATCGGACAGCCACAGCCAGAACCCCGCGCATAGGGGCTGCTAGGCAGTGACGGCTGAGGCCCCCTGCCGGGCAGGTGTCTACCGAGGGGCGGAGACGTTTCGGGACGGGCCGACGGTGGACAGTGCAGCTGTGCTGTCGAATTTCGGTCAAGTTGCGGTGAACGTGTGCGGACGTAGCCGGACGTCCACGGACTGACGCGAACACAGTGAGAAATGCTGAGACTGAATGGGACTGGCTAGGTTCAATCCATGATGGGTTACCTGCTCTGCTCTGCGGGCCACACTGCATCCATGACGAGCTTTCAGCAGCGGAAAGCAATAGGCGACGCGCATGAGCGGTACGTCGCCGAGCAACTCGCCGGGCGAGGGTGGGAAGTCAACTTCTGGGGCCAAGGCCAGCTGAGCCGTACGCTTCAATGCGCGCTCCGGAAGACCGACAGTTCCATTCGCTGGTTCCCGGATCTCATTGCGGCGAAGGCCAAGGACCTCGTACTGATCGACTGCAAGGGCGGTATGACCAGCAGGCGAACGGGTCGGCATGCTGTCGAACGGGCTGCGGTGCTGGCGCATTTGCAGCTTGTTGCCTGGACGCAGCTCCCGGTCTACTACGTGTTCGATGGCCTTGATGTGTGGTCGCCGTACGATGTGCTCGTCGCGGGACAGAAGGGGCCGCACAGCATTGCGGGATCGGGCGCCCCGTACTTTCTGATCTCCGCTCGGGGAGCCCGTCGCTTCGACGACCTGTTCGGTGCGCCGGACGTCGCCCAGTTGGGTATTGCCTCGTAGCGTTGGTAGTTACTCGCTCAGACGCCTTCACGCCGGAGAAGGCGCCAGCACAATCAACCTGGTGCACAGCCTTCCATTCTTGGCGCATCGAAGCGGTTGTCCCTCCCCTCGTAGCGTGAAGCCTGTGACTGCCGGGGAAGTTGGGGCATGGCAGAGCAGCGTCGGAAGTTCGAGCCGGAGTTCCGTGAGGGTGCGGTCCGGATCGTGATGGGGCTGGCCGCATAAGGTGACCTGGTTCGCCGATGTGTTTGTAGGCCCCGCGCTCCCGAAGCCGCCGTTCCCCGACAAGTCGCACGCTGTAGTCGGAGTGCGGACGACGCGCGGAACCTGGTCCGGCCCGTCACCCGATGCGCAGCGTCGCAGCGGCCTTGTAGGTGCGCAGGACCGGCGCGGTCTCGATCCGCGCGATCGCGTCCAACGCCACCTTGCGGGTCAGGTAGTGGTGCAGTTCCTCCGCGTCCTGGCACAGCGCGTGCGCGACCAGGTTCGTCGGTCCTGTCGTCGCCGCGACCACCGCCAGCTCCTGGTGTCCGGCCAGCTCGGTGGCGACCGCCTCCAGATGCGCGGGCGTGACCTGCATCCACAGCAGCGCCGACACGGTCACGCCCAGCATCGACGGTTCAATGTCCACGTCGAAGAACAGCGCGCCGCGCGCCCGCAGTTCGGTGAGCCTGCGGGCCACCGTGGACGGCGTCGAACCGGTGACGGCGGCAAGCTCGGCGTAGCTGAGGCGGGCGTCGTCGCGCAGCGCGTCCAGCAGGAGGCGGTCGGCGTCGGTGAGCAGGTACTCGGGGCCGCTTGGCTCGGCCTCCGTTGTGCCCGTTCCCGTGTCCGCTTCCGCTGCCGTCCCGGTGACGCCAGCCGTGCCCGTGCCCAGCCCTGTGCCGGTGGCGCTTTCGGCGCGCAGGCGTGCCTGCTGGGCGGCGTCGAGGGTGGCGACGCGTCCGCGCCACGGGGTCGGCCCGCCGAGGTAGGTGTGCAGGAGGTAGTGCGCGGACACCGCGGTGATTCCGGCGGTGCGCGGGATGTCTCGCAGCAGCAGCGCGTGTGCGTCGGGGCCTGTGGGCGTGGTGTGGATGATCGCGACGATCTCGGTGCCGCCGGAGGTCAGCCGTACCCACGAGGTGTCGGGGCGGCGTGCGAGGGCGACCGCGATGTCGTGCGCCGTGCGCGTCGCGGCGGTCAGTCGCACGAACCACTGGTGGGTGCCGGAGCTGCGCGGCGCGGGCAGTGCGACCACGCGAAGGCCCGCTTGCGCGTACAGGCGGCGGTAGCGGCGCACCACGGTCTGGGTGGAGGAGCCGAGGATGTCGGCGACGAGCGTGAACGGCGCCCGCCCGTCCACTTGCAGGGCATGGATCAGGCCGCGGTCCAGATCGTCCAGTACGAGCATATCCACCAAATTAGCCGACCTCGATGGTAGTAATCACCGAATTCCGCCATGGGGATGGAACCACGCGTTTGCTGGGCGGGACGGTGGTCACCGGTCCCGGGTCGCCCGCCTGGCGGGCCGCCGTCCCGGACACACCGTGCACGACAGACCTCGCACCACAAGCCGCGCACCGCACACCCAGGGGAGACGTATGTCCCGCAGCACCGGCCACGGCACGCCGATCGGCACCGACCCGAACTCGGAAGCGGGCGGGCCCGTGCCGCCGCCTGCGTACCGGTGGCGGTGGCACGCCTTGGCCGCGGTGCTGGTCGCCGAGGCGATGAATCTGCTGGACGCCACGATCGTCCAGGTTACGGGCCCGGTCATCCACACCGATCTGGGTGGAGCGGACGCCGCCATCCCGTGGTTCAGCGCCTCCTACACCCTCGCATTCGCGCTCGGGCTGCTGACCGGCGCCAGGCTCGGCGACATCGCGGGCCGTCGCCGCGTCTTCCGCATCGGCGTCGCCGCGTTCGCCGCCACGTCCCTGGCATGCGCGCTCGCGCCGACCGCCGAGGCGCTGATCGGGCTGCGCGCGCTGCAGGGCGCCGCCGCGGCGCTGATCATCCCGCAGACGTTCGGCCTGATCCGGGCGATGTTCGACGGCGACGAACTGCCCAAGGCGCTGGGCGCGATCGGCCCCGTCATGGGCCTGTCAGCGGTCCTGGGCCCGGTGCTGGGCGGGGTCCTGACACACGCCGACCTGCTGGGCTCGTCGTGGCGCGCCTGCTTCCTGGTCAACCTCCCCCTCGCCGCCGTCGTCCTGGTCATCGCACGGCGGCTGCGCGAGGACCGCGCGCCGGTCCGGCCGCGCCTGGACCCGGTGGGGACGGTGCTGGCGATGACCGGCACCGCGCTGGTGGTGTGCCCGCTGGCGACCGGCACGCCGGGACCGGCCGGATGGGCGGCGGCGTGCACGGGCGCGGCCGTCCTGGTGCTGTTCGTCTCCCACCAGCGCCGCACCGCGGGCCGCGGCCGGGCCCCGCTGATCGAACCGGCTCTGCTGCGCGGCCGCGCGTTCCCCGCCGCGCTGGCCACCTCCACGCTGTTCTTCGCCGTCATGAACGGCGTCATGATCACCGTGGTCCTGCACCTGGAACTGGGCCTGCACCGCGGCCCGCTCACCGCGGGCCTGACCCTGCTGCCGTGGTCTGCCGGGCTGGCCGCCGGGTCATGGGCGGCAGGGGCGTACCTGGTCCCGCGGCACGGGACCCGCGTCATGCACGCCGGGATCGCTGCCCTCGCTGTCGGGCTTGCCGCCGCGATCGTCGCCCACCGGTCCGCCGCGCCCGACGCGTACCCGGCGGCGCTGCCGTTCGCGCTCGCCGTCGCGGGCCTGGGCACCGGCCTGTTCACCCCGCCGTTCTTCACCACCGCGCTGCGCGGCGTCGGCCCGCAGGAGACCGGCTCGGCGGCCGGGCTCCTCAACGCCGTCCAGCAACTCGGCGGCACGCTCGGCGTCGCGGTGGTCGGCGGCGTCTACCTCGCCGGAGACGGCACCCCGCGCGGCGCTGCGCAGGCCGCGCTCGGCACGGCCGGGGCAATCCTGGCGGCGACCGCGATCGCCGCGGCCGCGATGACGGGACGGCGCGGAACCCGTTCGCGACCCGGATCTCCGACCTGGGCGTGACAGGCACGACGGCCCTCTCAAGATCTACGGCGTCTACCAGACGTGGTTGAACGCCCAAAGCTGGTGTCACCCACATCCGTCTCCGCCGGACCAGATCAACTGAGACCACGACCAGCATTCATTCCTGCGGAACCAGATCAACTGAGAAATCCCCATCGTGGCGTCTCAACCCATCTGGTCGCCACAGGTCACACCCGTTCCGGGGCTGCCGCCTCAAGCGATGGAAGCGCCGTCACTACAGCAGCCACGCCAAGATCTGCTGCCTCGGCGAGCAGGCCATGGCCCACCTGAAGGGCTGGCGTCTACTTCGAAGCTCCGCTGCAGCACCAACCGCGCCACCGACATCGTGAAGGCCGGTGTCCCGTTGCAAGTGATCTGGTTCGTGATCAGGGCACCCGAACCGCCCGCCAGCACCTTGATACGCCGTATCCGCCCAGCATTTGAGTGCCGCGTCGGCCATGACCTCAACGATTCCGTGAGGCCGGGCGGCGGTCAGATCGTGGGTCGAGCCGGGCAGGGTGGGCGAGACCCAGAGCAGGCGACCAAAACGGATCAGTGAGGACTTCGACGTTCATGCCATGGTATTTGTGCCTCCCCGAGCAATACGGGGTGTCGGCGGCGATCCGGTCGATCGGCAGCAGGGTGCCGTCGAGGAAGACGAACGCCTTCGCCCGGGCCGTCCGTATCGCCTCGGTCAGGGACGGAACACTTCGACGGCCTCGCGCATGTAGACGGAACACGGTCGCGATCCCGATGCCGAACCCCGTGGCGAGCTGGGCGTAGGTATCGCCGCACCGCAGATGCGCCAGCACCAACAGGGCCTGGCGTCCAGTCGGCAGACGTCGCCGCTGTGTCCCGATCTCCCGCTGCCGGGCCGCGAGTTGCCGGCTCAGGTATCGCAGAGTGCGGTTGGACAGATCGATCGCCGACGGGTAGATAAGCGCTCGAAGCTCCTGGCAGACATGGGTGATCTTGGTTGAGAACCCGTCTACCGGGAGCTTCGTTGTTCCCAGGGACGTCCAACTCTGGACAACGCCTCGATGTTGGAAAACACTCCGGCTTTGATGCCGTTTAGAGGTCGCGCAGATAGGCGCCCGGTCATGGGCGGCGTCGAGGACGTGTGTCCCAGCGGTGGGTGGTCCAGGCTCGGCGGATCAGGCTACGGACGGTGGTGATCGTGTCGGCGAGGTCGAAGAAGGCTTCGATGACGCTGCCTCGTCGTTCGTAGCAGCGTGCGAGTCGGTGGAAGGCGTTCTGCCAGGCGAGGGTGCGTTCGATATGCCACCGCCGGGTGGCCTGGACGGGTGCCTTGTCCCCTTGTGGGTGATCCGGCCGTGCAGTCCCCGCTCGCCGAGCCGGGTGCGCGACTTGGCCAAGTCATATCCGGCATCGAGGTGCACGGTTACCTCGTCGGGTAGTGGACCAAGTTCGGCCAATAGATCGAGTGTTGGGGCCAGGAGCGTGGCAGTTGGCGCCGGCCAGGACGCGACCGAGGGGGATGCCGTAGCCGTCGGTCATGCCTGAACGCTTCATGCCCTGCTTGCCCCGGTCGACCGGTGAACGTCCGGCTGCTTCCCCGCCGCCCGGGGCCTTGGTGATAGCTCCGTCCACGGCGATCTGATCGAGGACGAGACCGACGATGCGGTCATAGGCGTCGAGCGCCATCTGCTTCAGTCGGGCGAACAGCCCCAGATGTATCCACTCGTCCCGGCGGTTGCGGATCGAGGTGGCCGAGCAGGTGGAGTCCGCGATCGCTTCATAGGAGCAGCCGAAGGGAAGGACTTGCAGCAGCTTGTCGAACACGATCCTGTCGCTGATCCGGCGCCGGTGGCAGCCCAATGGGTGGGCCGGATGGAACTCGGGCCGCGGGGGCAACAGGGCAGCGAATTGGTCCCACAGTGGTTCGGTCAGCCATGACGGCAGCGCAGGCATAGGTCTCCCGTGATCACAGAGCATCAACTTCATGTTCACGGAACCTGCGCCTGTCTCGTCTGGCAGCTGGCCCCACCCGTTGACTGTCTGCGCGGCCTCTCAGTCCAGGGCCTTGCGGACGGCGGTCAGGATGGCTTGGGTGTCGGCGCCGAGAGCGCGGGCCGCTGATGTGAAGTTCCGTGCCAGCATGGCGAGTTGCTCTGCGTTGGGGTGCATTCGTTCGGACGGGAGTGCCGCGACCCGAGTGTCCGCGCCACGGCGGGTGCGGATCAGCTCGACGGCCTCCAGTTCGCGGTAAGCGCGAGCCACTGTGCCCGGTGCCAGGCCCAGGTCGGCAGCGAGCTGACGCACGGTGGGCAGGCGTTCGTCCTCGGTCAGTTGGCCGGTGACGATCAGGGCTGCGAGTTGGGTGCGGATCTGCTCGTACGGCGGAACCGGGCTGGCTGTGTCGACGCGGACGGAAGGGCCGGTCATTGTCGGACTGCTTGGGGCGCCACCAGAGTGAACAGGGCCAGCCACGGTGGACCCTTTCCCTTCCCCATGCACTGTCCAACGAGCCGACCACCAAAGGGAGATGGCCGCCGAATCCGTTTCTGTTAGCTCACTCTTAGTGAGTGTGAGGTCCAGCGCGTGTCGGTCGGGTGCTGCCAATTCTGGACCGGAATCCACACGGATGCGCGCCGGGCAACTCCAGATCGTGTGGGAGCCGATCCGCGAGGGCCGGCGTTCCGAGCACCATCCGCCAAGACCCGAGGATCAGCTGGTCGGTGAAGGCACGGTCCACTGGCCAGGCGCCCTCATCACGGACCTCGCTCCGGGGCTGAATTGCGGACAAGCCGGTCCGGCCTGACGGACACCAGAATTCCCAATGGGTGGATACATTAAAAGAGTGAGGCCCGACACGGGCCAATAGCTCCAACTCACCTACGTGGAGGGCGCTTCTACACCCCGTCGGTAAGGCACTGCGCGATGCCCGTCTCGGTGTCCGTCTCCAAGGCGGCTCTGTACTCCGTTTGGTATGCGGTGTCGCCGATGTGATGGCGGATGCGGAGCTCGGTGGCCATACGAGCGGCGACGAGTTGGGGCATGCCCATCTGAGGCCGGCCCAGGGTCTGCCAGATCTGCTGGCCGGTGCCGAGCAGGTGGGCCGCCCGTTTCCCACGACCCGCGGCCGCGATCGCCGAAGCCTTCAAGTCGAGGGCTGCGGCACATCCGAAGCTGTCGTTCAGCCGGGCCGTTCCCTCGACGGCCGAGCGGGCCAGGGCAGCGGCCTCGTCCGGCCTCCCCAATTCGAGGGTAGCCAGCGCCCGTGCGTAGTGGGCCCAGCCGCCCATCCACGTGTCACCGATCTCCGTGCAGTACCTGCCCAGGTCCTGTGCGGTGGCCAGGGCGGGGCCGGCTTCCCCGAGGCGGGCATGAGCTGCCGATCTGGCCAGCCGGAGCAGGGGCCATGCCGCCTCGTACGAGCCCTCGCCGCCGGGTGAGCCGGGTGCGACGGCGAATACCTCGACGGCGCGGGCCAGTGCTCCACGCATTCTGAGACTGCTGCCTTGGAGGTAGGAGGCGGCAGCGAGCATGTCCGGGCTGCCGGTGTCGTGGGCGGCCTTGCGGAGCTGGGCCCCCAGCCGGCTACTGGCCTTGCCGTCGCCTTGCTGGATGGCCGTGATGCCGCAGGCCCACAGCGCCTTGGCATACCGCGGATCCGCGCAGCGCCGCGGATCCGGCTCGTGGCCGAGGTCGAGCGCGCGCTGCAGATAGCGGTAGCCCTCGCGCGCGTGCCCGCAGCCGAACCAGAAGAACCAGAGCGCGCCGCCCATCTCCAAGGCGGTGGAGCCGTCGCCCTCGGACAGGCAGAACTCCAGTGCGGCACGGAGGTTGGCGTGCTCGGCGGCCATGCGCTCGTACCAATAGACCTGGACGGGTCCCATCCACTCGGCGTCAGCTCGGTGAGCCAAGTCGAGGTGGAAGTCCCGGTGGCGGCGTCGGGTCGCACTCACCTCGCCGAGGTCCTCCAGCCACTGCCCGCACTGCTCGCGCACCGTGTCCTGCATGTCGTAACGCATGGAGCCCGGGCCGTCCGCCCTGCGCCCGACGATTGACTTGGCCACCAGGGCGTCAAGGAGAGGAGTGAGCTTCTCGGGCGAGAGCGGGCCGCCAGAGCAGACTGCCTGCGCGGCGCTCAGATCGAAACCGCCTGCGAAGACTGACAGGCGCGCGCAGAGCAGTCGCTCCAGCGGTTCGCCCAGCTCATGCTCCCGGTCGGTTGTGGTGCTCGAAGCCCGATGCGGCGGGGGCGGGGACAGGTGACCGGCCGCCCGGCTGTCCGGCAGGTTGCGCTGCGGAGCATCAACGGACCCGCAACTGCCGGGTGTTGGCAGCCGATGCCGGGCGATCTCCTCGAGTCCCTGTTCGGTCATCGCTGTAATGGCGAGCTCGTCGCCGACGGCCCGGCACCACACCCGAGCGCCGGCGAAGCCGGGTGGGGCCGGATAGCGGGCGGCGGAGAAGCCGATCGTCTGGTCGTTGTCGATGACACACTCCTCGCCGAGCACAGCGTCGTACGGGGCGGCCGGAACGGGATGCAGGTGATCGCGCTCGGCGACCAGTCGCGAGACCGGCGGGGCCTCGGCGGCGCGATGTGCACGGGTGTTGGCCTGCTCGCACCAGGCATCGCAGGCTGCGGTGAGTTCCGCGAGCGAGCCGTACTCGCCGCGGAGCGGCGCGGTGGTGGGTACCAGGTCGGCTTCCGTGATCCGCACGATCTCCTCGACGCCGCCCGGCGCCTGCGGGCTGAACGCCTCGCAGGCCGCGACCGTGCACCCGTAGTGCGTGCCCGCGGCCACCAGCTGCGGGTCGTGAAGCGCGTTCCCCAGGGCCCGGTCGACCGTCACGGTCCCTGAGGCGCCGGTCAGGACGTATGTGGGGACTCCGCCGATCCGTCGCAAGGTGGTGTCGAGGCAGGACACCCAGGTGCCAGGTGTCCGGTCCCAGGCCGGGAGCAGCACCCGGAACCTTGACCAGGACAGCCAGGCACAGAACAACTGGGTGCGACGCCCGGCGACCGTGGGGCCCTGGCCCCAGTCGGCCTGTAGCCACATGCCCGGCTCGGGTACCCAGGGGCGGTGGTGGCGCCAGTGGCCGTCCTTCCAGGCCGCTTTCACTTCGGTGACTGCCCTGCGGGTGGTGCGTTCGGTTCCGGTGAAACCCATGGCCACGAGGCGCTGGTGGACCACATCGGCACGGATACGTCCCTTGGAGTGATCAACCAACTCCTCAATCTTGGGGAGGAATGGGTCGGTGACCCGCGGGCGGCGGGCTGCCTGGCCCGGTGCAAGACCGGCCTGGCGGCGGTCGACGTACTTCTTGACGGTCTTCGGGTCGCACCCGGCCAGCCTGGCGGCCGAGAAGGCGCAACGAGTCAGGTCGTACGCCTCAAGGATCTTGGCGATGTCTCTGGGTGACTTGGTCAACATCCCTCCCGGTGCGGGAGAGTTGACGTCCTCTTCTGGGGCGCCATGGCACGGCTCGGGGAAGTCATGTACACGCGCCCTCCTGGCCGCCGTCGTTGACGTATGGGATAACCACGCATATGAGGGTGTGTGTCACCGGGCGGCCGACAGTGACGTTTCACTACCCTTCGTGCCCCAATGAACAACCTGCGCGCCCCCACAGATCAAGTCGGTGGCATCCGCCAGGGAATTCGCTGCACGGTGTCCCTGGGGTGCTCAACTGAGATGTCCCAAATTACCTATGCAGCAAGCGAGTTGAATCCATTTGTCTCATGCTGACAGCGGACCGGTGCAGATCCTCGTGGGCGGGCAGTTCGGTCCGGCCTCGCGGACACCAAGCATCCCGTCATACGGACGCGATAACCGCGACCGCATGCCACAACGGCGACCACGACCACCAACTCACCTACGGCAAAGGCGATGAGGCTCGCTCCGAACGGGCAGGTGATCCAGCCGAACTGAACCGTCAAGCCGAGAGCACGCCTTCACGCGCTGGCGGTACAGCCGCTTCCGGATGCCCGACGCTTGCCCGGGGCGCAGCGGAAACCCGCTTCCGTCCCGAGCGTTGACCGTGGGTGGACGCGAATTCCTCCGGGCCGATTACCTCGACCCATCACGCCGCGCTGACCGGCGCGTACTGGCTGGACAGCTCGGTGCACCGGGCCGACGCCAGCCCGCGCCGCCTACCCGCGGCCGCAGCACCCGCACGGGCCGTAGCTCTCCCCGGAACGTGGTACGCGATAGCAGCACTCGCCTGCCTGACCGTCCTGGCCGCGCTCCTCTGCACGACGTTCTCCCGGTGAAAGGCCACGGGTTCTCCCGGTGAGGGCCATGGCCGGAAGGAGACGCCACCCCGGCACCAGGCTCATCCCATGATGTGGTCACGACCTGAAGGCAACCTCGCCTCAGCGCACACACACAGGACGGCTCCCCTCAGGTGTCCAGGGAGCCGGCCGCCCGTAGCTCCCCACGGGCGGCCGGTCTGCGCGTTGTCGGTGATGCGCAGGCCACTGCCTCGCCCTCCTGCGCGGGAGCGCCGTGCCACGGTGCGTCGGCAGAAGGGCGAGGCGGCCTTCATCAGGCGCAGTGTGGCCGACTGCGCTGAGGCGCTGGCCAACCCGGCGTGGGGCAGTGCGCCTCCGCCGTGGGCCCCGGGACGACGCGAGGAGATAGACCTGATGACCGATGCCGCACCCGCCGCCGCGGAGGGCGCCAGGAACTGGTGTTTGGCCGAGGTCGACATCTTCTGCGACCTCAGTGAGCAGGAGATGGCTGGCATCGCAGAGGCTGCGCCGGTGAAGACGTACGGGGCTGGGAAGTTGCTGTTCGCTCCGACCGAGCCCTGCGAGGTGCTGTTTCTCCTCAAGCAGGGCCGGGCGTGCGTCTGCCGCGTCTCTGCCGATGGCCGAGCGCTGACCACGGCCATCGTCACACCCGGCACGAAATTCGGCGAGATGGTCCTGCTCGGGCAGCGGATGTACGGCAACTGCGCCGAAGCCCTCGACGACGTCACCGTCTCCGTGATGACCTGCACCGACGTCCACCGACTGCTCCTCGCCCACCCGCGGATCTCCGCCCGCATTACCGCGATCCTCGGCCGTCGGCTAGCTGAGCTTGAACAGCGCCTGTTTGACAGCGTCTTCAAGACCGTCGCCCAGCGCGTAGCCACCACCCTGGACACCCTCGCCACTGCCCAGCCTTCGGCAGGCCCTCTGCGGCCCACGGCCCGGCATCCGCAGATCGCCTTCACCCACGAACAGCTTGCCGCGCTCGCTGGCACCTCCCGCGAAACCTGCGCTAACAACGGCTAACACAATGAGGTGGATCGCTCCTGCTTGCCGTGCCCAGGGCGGGAGTTGAGCGTTCTCTCGGTGTGGGGACGTCGCCGTGGATCGTTTCGGATGAACTGTGGGATCACCTCGAGCCGCTGCTGCCGCAGCGTGAGCGACGCTTCCGGTATCCGGGCCGCAGGCCGTTGCCGGACCGGGAGGTGCTGTGCGGGATCTTGTACGTGCTGCACACCGGAATCCAGTGGGAGTACCTGCCGCAGGACCTCGGTTTCGGCTCGGGCATGACGTGCTGGCGCCGTCTGCGGGACTGGAATGAGGCCGGCGTGTGGCAGCGGCTGCACGAGGTCCTGCTGGCCGAGCTGAACGCGGCCTCACGGCTGGACTGGTCCCGGTGCGTGGTCGACTCCTCCCACGTCAGGGCTTTAAAAGGGGGCAGCACACGGGCCCCTCGCCGGTCGACCGGGGCCGGGCTGGCTCCAAACACCACTTGATCACCGACGGGCACGGCACTCCGCTTGCGGTCCTGCTGACCGGCGGCAACCGCAACGACGTCACCCAACTCCTGCCGCTGCTCGATGCGATCCCGCCCATCCGCGGCCGGGTCGGCCGTCCCCGCCGCAAGCCGGACTCGCTGTTCGCCGACCGCGGCTACGACCATGACGTCTACCGCGACCAGGTCCGCGCCCGCGGCATCGTGCCCGCGATCGCCCGCCGCGGCACCCTGCACGGCACCGGACTGGGCACCTACCGCTGGGTCGTGGAGAGAAGTTTTGCGTGGCTGCACGGCTTCCGACGTCTGCGCATCCGATGGGAACGCAGGGCCGACATCCACGAAGCGTTCCTCAAACTCGCCTGCTGTCTCATCACCCACCGACAACTCGGCTCATTGTGTTAGCCGTTGTAAGACCCGATTTCGCCGAGCGCGGTCTGCTCCGCCTGGCCAGGGCTCGCATCACGATTCTCGACGCAGCCCGCCTCCGGGACGAGGCAGGGTGACGAGTAGCCGCACGATAGAAGTCAGTTGCTGATCACTGGGTCTTGTCGGGTCGATCGGCCTGGTTGGGATTCCTTACCGACACCCCACGGCGGCCGTGAGAGCCCGTCAGGCGTTCGTGCGTGATGGGCGGTCGGGGAGGTCGGTGAGCCGTTCGATGCGGAGTACCGTCTCGTCTGCCGTTGGTGATGGTCCACGGGTGACGAAGTCGATGCCGTGGTCCAGCCAGATGCCGGTGAGTCCGGCGAGGGCGGCCGCGTTTACATCGCTTTCCAGCATGTCGCCCACGTTCACCGCCTGGGCGGGGTCGTTCCGCATCCGCTGGCAGGCGGTGGTGTAGGCGGCGGGCTTGGCCGTACCGAGCTCGGTCGGGGTCAGGACGGCTTCGAAGTATTCGAGGAGTAGCCGTTTCAGGGTTTCCAAGCAGGGCTGGACACCGGGATAGCACCGCCAGGACTTCTCGAACACGGTGAGGTAGCGCTCGGCGATCCAGGCGTCCAGAAGACCTGGGCGTTCCGGAACCGGCTCGCCGAGCATCGGCAGGAAGGAACGGAGCCTGCGTCGGTGGTGCTCAGCGAAGGAGCACTGACCGGCCAGGCATCCCCTCATGTGGCGCGCCTCCAGCGTCCACCACAGCGTTACCAGTTCCTCCGGTGGAGCCGTCGCGTTCGGCGCGGCCTGGACGATCTGGCCGATCGTTTCCAAGACCGCGCTTCGACGATCGACCAGGGTGCCGTCCAGATCGAAGACGGCTCTCTTCGCGTGATCTTGTCCGGCATGTCGTCGTGAGGCTGGTGTGTTGAGGGCAGCACTGGCCCGATGGTCGACAACGGCCGGCGCGGCGCTGCCGGACGTGCCGCTGCCCGGGCACTGGTTCTCCGCCCAGTTCCAGGAGCGGATGAAGCATGTCTACCCGGCGCTGCAGTCGGTGCCGTACCCGTCCGGACCGGGGGTGTCCTGTCCCAGGCCCCGACGGATCGCGATCTCCACGGGTGCGTACGTGCCGTCGGCCCGTTCCAGTTCGTACGGTGCGGCCGGCATCAGCGGCGGCTGGGCCATAAAGCGCGGACGCACCCCATGGTGCGATTGCGCCGCGTGCACCAGGAACGGATGGCACAGGAAGACGTCTCCCGGAGACCCGGTGGCAAGGGGTGCGAGCCGACCCGGATCCGGGTCGGGGCGTCCTGTTCACCGACCTCGCTGAACAGGAACAGCATCAGCAGCGCCCGGCCCTGGGAGCGCAGATTTGTGAAGTACCAGCTCTCGCCTTCCGGCAGATAGCTCCCCTCGATGTGCCAGCCCGCGTCGTCCGGCTCCTCCTCGTTCGGGAAGCGCAGCGGGAACGTGCCCAGCGAGTAGCGCGGCTCCCAGCGTCCGGCGCCGACGAGCAGGTCGTACGCGCGCTGCAGGGACGGGGAGTTGGGTGCAGCGGCGAACGGCCCCTGCGCCATGCCGCCCACCCAGTGCACGGGCTGCGTCCACGTCGACGGGTCGTCCGGGTCGCAGCCCGTCTCTCGCCACAGCAGGCGCGCGCAGCCCGCGGCCACGCGCGGCGCGACGGCGCCCTCCAACTTCACGAAGCCGTCGCGGAGGAAACGGGATACCAAGGTCGTGTCATCCATGCCCCCATCGTGTGGCGACACCGGTCCCGATCACCCGACATTCTCCGCACCGCTTTTGTCGGGTGTTCACCGAGCCGCTTCTTGACTCCTCTGAGACCGGAAGCAACCGCCCTGCGGTCACACCCGCCCAGGTCGCAGCGTGGGCCGGCAGCAGCGTCCCCGTACTCCTCGCCACGTACGCGCGCTGCATCACCGGCCAGCTCACCGAGCTCCAGCAGCGCATCGAAGGCCCACAGCAGCATCCAAGCGCTGGCGGCGCCCTGCGGCTGCCGCCAGCCCCGCCCGCGACGCCAGCAGGTAGAGCTCGTTGACACGCCCGCCCGACCCCATCGCTGACTCATTCGGCGATGGCGACGGATCATTGGGTACGGCTGTGAGGCGAGAAGACGAAAGTACCTTCCTGACCTGGGACGAAGAACCTTGTTGAGAGGTTCTGCCGGTCCAGCGGAGGGCGCTCTCTGCGGGCAGGCTGCCGGGTTACCCCCAAGGTCCATGTCATGACGGACAGTTCAAGGGCTGTCGGGCACCGGAGCGCTGTGCAGACCGACCTGCCGATCCCACAGGTCTGACGGCCGCCTACGTGTGTGGCACTGGGGCGGTTTTGCGGCCATGCGCGACACGGTTGTCACGCCACTCGCTCGTCGGAATGCAGGTTGGCTGATTGGTGGGCGGTGGATAGGTAAAGCCCCCGGTGGCCGGTCTTCGGGATTCCGTGCGTGCGGACAGGAAATTCCCCGGCCGATGACCCGTGGTCTCTCTTGGTTTGTCTGGACTGTCTGGCACTCGCCGGATACGGGCAGCTGTTGGATGAGGTGTTGCCGCACGTAGCACGGGTGTTGGTGAAGCGGGTGCTTCTCCAGGGCGGGCGTCGTGCAACGCGGTCAGTGTCGGCGCTGATGCCGCGCCCGGACTGTGAGGATTGCTCGCCGTCTCGGTGCGTCGATACTGCCTTGCTGGTCCGATATTGAGCCGCCACGACTGTCCGTCGGGGATGACCAGATAGTGCGCTGGGGCGGCGGCAGATGACGTGCTGTGATGTGCCGCGCACGGAACGAACATGTCGCTCAAGCGTCAAGTAATGGAGGTCAGTTGATGAGGCGCAGGTTCACGGTCGCGGCGGTGGCAGCGGCCACGTTGATGGCAACAGGTGTGGCATCGGGCACCGCGCAGGCGGCACAGGGCAGTGAGCCGGAATCGTGGTGCGGTACAGGCTGGAGTATCGCGGCCCAGTGGGGAGCCTCGGCCGGCCAACCCTGCTGGAACCCCGCTCACGTCGGAGGCTGGGTCGACGACCGCAGGCAGGACGGAAGGTGCGTATTCATGCGCTTCGACTGGTACCGCAACGGCTACTTGGTCGACTCCAAAGACTCACCCCTCGTCTGTGACCATGACCAGCGCGAGGAGTTCGACCTCAGGTCCGCCGACCCCTATGCCACCTGGGTGAACTGGCGACTCCACTCCATCTGATCAGCCACTGCTGATCAGCGGGGGGCGCATGGAGTGGTTGTGAGTGGCTGTGACCACCCGCGCCCCCCGGCTTAGAGGGTGTCTCACGTGGCGAGTTTCGCAAGTCTCTTGTAGCAGGTCAGCGCGGCTGCGAGGCCGACGAAGGCGAGGAAGTGGCTGCCCTTTCGTTCGTACCGGACGGTGAGGCGGCGGTAGCCGAAGAGCCAGGAGATCGACCGCTCGATCTTCCAGCGGTGCCGGCCGAGCCGCTCGCCGGACTCGATACCGGGACGGGTAATCCGGGCGATGAGGTTGCGGCCGCGGAGCCAGCGGAGGTGCTCCGCGGAGTAGTACGCCTAATAGGCGCTGTGGGTTGGCCGTTGGGCCAGTCCTGGTAGGGGCTGGGTGTTCGCCGCACTCACCGCCTCACCCGGAGCCCATGCGCACTACACCCGCCGCCGCGACACCGGTGATCGCTACTACGCCGCCCTCCGTCATCTGTTCAACCGCATGCTCGGCCAGCTCCACCACTGCCTGGCAATGCGTCAGAGCTACGACGAAGCGACCGCCTTCACCTCACCGACACCGCCCGTGGTCGCCGCAGCTGCTTGACCCGATAGCTGCATGGGGTGTCTTGTCTGCGTAAGCCCTGAGGCCGGCCTCGCCGAGGGCGTCGATGATGCGTGCTGGCGGGCCGCCGTCAGGTCGTGTGTCGCGCCGGGCAGTGCGGGCGATGCCCATAGTTGCCGTCCGAACCGATCGGTCAGGACCTGGACGTTCATGCCATAGTGCCGGTTCTTGCCGGAGTAGTAGGGCCGGTCGGCGGCGATCCGGTCGATCGGCAGCACGGTCCCGTCCAGGACCACGTACGCCTTCGTACGAGCCGTCACCATCACCTCGTCGAGCGTCGGCGCGAGCACGGCCAGGACCTCGATCGCCTCGCGGACGTAGCGGTACACGGTGGAGATCCCGATGCGGAAACCGGCCGCGAGCTGCGCGTAGGTGTCGCCACACCGTAGAGGAGCCAGGGCGAGCAGGGCCTGGCGCCTGGGAGTCAGCCGTCGCCACCGGCTGCCGATCTCCCGGCGTCGTGCCGCCAACTCCCGGCTCAGGTGGCGCAGGTGCGCGGTGGACAGGTCAATGGCCGACGGGTAGACAAGCACACGAGGCTCCTGGCACGACGGTCGATCTTGATCGACACCCCGTCTGCCAGGAGCTTCGTCGTTCTGTAGATCCGTCCAACTCGCAGTCAATCTGGCCAGGTTGGAAGACCCTCGCTCTGGGGAGTAACAAAGGTCTGCCGCAACGCGTACGTCCCTGCTACGTCTCTTCTGTGCGTGTTTCCTGCCACTTCCGAACGCCAGTCGCCACATCGCTTCGGTCGACGGTCGAGTTGGAACTCGCGGGGTGCGGGCGTCGTGAGAGACGGGAGGATGGGCGGGTGCTGTCCCAGGTCCGGGGTCTGACTCATGAGTTGCCTGACCGAAGTGTCCCGCTGTCACAGTGTCGGCTGTGGGCCGGGGACGGTGCGTTGTCGGTGCCGGGCCGGCGGGGCGTGTCCCGATAGGGGCCTGCCGATCATTGTGGCGTCCTCACGTTTCTGACCGCCTGACGCAGCCCGGTACCGGCAACGCGACGCGCAGTCGGACCGGAAGGGGAACGGGCATTTCGGGATCGACCATGCGCACAAAGATCACGTCGAATACGCCGTCTGCTCCGTAGATGCGTCGTCGTCGCCCTGCGGGGGATGTGGTGCTGGGAGTGGGCCCGCACCAGGATGCCCATGGGGCTGCAGCGCTCTCCTTGACGGGGACAGTCCTCGCCGCCGGCGAGTTCCCGGCCACCGCGGCGGGCGACCGCGAGCTGCTGAAGTGGGCCAGGAATTGGGGAGCCCTGAGGCGGCCCGGAAGGTCTTCCACCTGGTCATACAGTTACAGCCAGGACCCCGGTAATAGGGGCTGCTGTGACAGGTGAGGCCCCTGCCGACCAAGTGCCGGTCACTACGAATGCGGCGTCTGTGAGCGTATCGAGTGCCCGCCGTGAGCGGTGCCGCTGCTCGGCTACCTGTTGCGAATCGATCGCGAACGATCGGCCGGTGTCAGTTCCAGGATGCCCCAAGAGCTCTGACCGGAGCGTCTGAATTACACAGTGTCGGCTGTTGGCTGGGGGCGGTGCGTTGTCGGTGCCGGGCTGGCGGGGTGTGTCCCGACAGGGGCCTGCTGACTGCTGTGGCGTCCTCACGTTTCTGACCGTCTGACGCGGCCCGGTTCCGGCAACGCGACGCAACACTTCGTCGGGCCGGAAGGAGGATTGGGCATGTCTACTTCAACCACCGACCCTGTGGCACACAGCATGACGGTCTCGTGGCAAACGACGGATAATCCTCGGGGCGTACCTGTCGCGGAGGAACGACCGATCCATTTCTCGGCTCTCCTCGACCTCTTTCCCGCGCCGGATCTGCCCCTGGCGGGCGACGAGCTGCCCTCCTCGTCGAGTGATGAGAGCTCGGCTGAATGATGAGCGCCTCCTTCATGGCCCTCCGGTCGGATGGCGCGGCGTCCGGTGCGGGACGGGTCAGTTCGGTGCGCGCGCGGTTCGACGACGGCCGGCAAGGGCGGTAGCCGGTGGGGTGGAGACGAGCACGCCGGGTCCGAGCTCGGCGAGGGGCCGCGAGGCCAGGTCTGTATGGCGTTGGCCGGATTCTCCGGTTGCTCGACAAGCCACAGTCCCTCGACGATCCGGGCGGTACTGCACCTGGTGAGCAACTCCCTGGCGAGCAGGACCACGACACCGTTGACAGGAGAGTCAGCTCGATGGTCATTCGTGCGGGTCAGCGAAGACGCAAAGTGGTTGACCGGCCCGCGTCCGCCTTGTGCGGGCGCGGGCCTGCCCGGTGGAATCCCTGTGCCCTTGGGCCGGTCTCAGCCGACGTGGACGCGGGGGCGGCGGGAGCGGTCCGGTTCCGCCTCCCGCAGCACTTCGCGGGTGACTGGGGCGACTTCGCCCTGGCCGAGGAGGAAGAAGCGGAGGAAGTTGGCCAAGGGGTTGCCCTCGGTCCACTCGAAGTACATGTGGGGGCGGGTGCCGGTGGTGTCGCGGGCGTGGAGGAGCAGGGCGGCCAGCGCGTTGGGGACGGAGGAGGATTCGACGGTGAGGACGCGGTAGCGGTCGTGGAGGACCTCGCCGCGGACGGTCAGGCCGGCCTCGAACTCGGAGGGGTCGGTGACGGTGACCTCGACGAAGACGAAGTCCTCGGAGGTGGGGAGGTCGTTGTCGGCGCGGATCTGCTCGATCTTGTCGCGATACTCGGCGACGTCACGGTTGTCGGGTTCGTTGGCGATGAACCGGGCCGTGCGGTGCGAGATGTCGCGGATGAAGCGCTCGGCCATGTCGTCGAGTTCGATGTGCGTGACGCGCAGTTCGAAGGCGCGGCCGAGGCGGGAGAGGAGGGAGATGAGGATGATGCCGGCGATGAAGCAGGCGCCGATCTTCACGCCGTCGGGGCGTTCGATGACGTTGACGACGGTGGTGTAGAGGAAGACGACCGAGATGACGGCGAAGGCGATGGTCCAGCCGCGCTGCTCCGCCTTGCGGGCGGCGATGGTCACCGCGATGGCGGCGGAGCAGATGAGGACGAGGACACCGGTCGCGTACGCGCCGCCCTGGGCATCGACGTCGGCGTTGAAGATCCACGTGACCAGGAACCCGACGAGAGTGAAGACGATGACCATGGGCCGCACGGCGCGCGCCCAGTGCGGGGCCATTCCGTACTTGGGCAGGTAGCGGGGCATGAGGTTGAGCAGGCCCGCCATGGCGGAGGCGCCGGCGAACCACAGGATGGCGATGGTGGAGACGTCGTAGATCGTGCCGAAGGTGTTGCCGAGGTATTCGTGTGCGAGGTAGGCGAGGGCGCGGCCGTTGGCGTCACCGCCGGACTCGAACTCCTCATGTGGGATGAGGACGGTGGTGATGAAGCTGGTGGTGATGAGGAAGACGCTCATGATGAGCGCGGCCGTGGTCAGGAGCTTCTTCGTGCCCCGGATGCGTCCGGTGGGCTTCTCCTCGGTGTCGTCCGCGTCGCCTTCGACGTGTGGCATGACCGCCACGCCGGTCTCGAAGCCGGAGAGGCCCAGGGCGAGCTTGGGGAAGACGATTAGCGCCACGCCGATCATGGCGAAGACGTTGCCGTGTTCCGCTGTGAGGGCGGCGGTCCAGTCGGTGACGACGTGGCCTTCGGTGGCCACGTGCCACAGGCCGGTGATCACGACGACCACGTTGAGTGCCAGATAGAGGCCGACGAGGGCGACGGCGACGCCGATCGCCTCGAGGAAGCCCTTGAGGAAGACCGCGCCGAGCAGCGCGATGAGGACCATGGTGATCAGGACCTGTTTGTCGTGCAGGGCGTCGGCGAGGTGCGGGTTCTCCACCAGGTGGGTGGAGGCGTCGGCGGCCGAGAGCGTGATGGTGATCAGGAAGTCGGTGGCCGCGAAGCCGAGGAGGGTGAGGACGAACAGTTTGCCCTTCCAGAAGGACAGCAGCCGCGACAGCATCGCGATCGAGCCCTCGCCGTGCGGGCTCTCCTCGGCGACGCGGCGGTAGACGGGGAGCGCGCCGGCCAGGGTGACGATCACCAGAACGATGGTGGCGACGGGAGACAGCAGTCCGGCCGCAAGCGCGGCGATGCCGGGCTGGTAGCCGAGGGTGGAGAAGTAGTCGACACCCGTCAGGCACATCACCCGCCACCAGCGCTGCCCCTGGTGCGCAGCCTCCGGGGCCGACTCCACGGGCCGGGAGGGCTTGCCCTTCCCCATGTCGGAGAGGCCCTCCAACATCCACGCGCGCAATCGTCCGGTGCGCGTGTCGTTCGTGGTGGCCATGGGGGTACTCCTGGGCTGCTGTTGGATGGGGGGATTCCGGCCACTGCACGGACGGCCGGGTCAGCGTAGGCACGCCTCGAGACGCGCGCCGCGTCAGGAGCGTCAGGAAAGCGTCAAGATCCCTCGGCTGGGCGTCGGATGCCTCACAATCACCCGCTGCCCTTCGGCCGCGTCCCGTGGATGGGTCGGCCGCGTCGCGGATCTGACGCCGTCAGTGCTGCTGCTCGGCTCCGCTTCCGCTGCCGACCCATCAGGGATCCGTCAAAGACACCTCCGTCCGGTGCCACCCGTGCCGCGCCGGGCGGAGCCTGGACTCACAAGAGGCGTTCCGGGGGGGGGGGGCTGGATCCTGCGAGGTGGATCATGAGGTTTCCGCTTCGAGACACGGTCGCCGTCGCCGCCGGGGCCCTGGCACCGTTTGCCGCGGCTCTCGTGCTGATGCCGTTCCGGACGTCCGTCACGCACACCAATCTCGCGCTGCTGCTCGTGGTCGTCGTCGTGGCCGTCTCGGCCCTGGGGAACCGCTGGGCGGGGGCGCTCGCCGCACTGTCGGCCGTCGCGTGGTTCGACTTCTTCCACACCGAGCCGTATCAGAGCTTCCACATTCAGGACCGGGCCGACGTCGAGACCGCCGTCCTGCTCCTGGTCGTCGGCGTGATCGTGTCCCAGCTGGCCGCGCGCGGCCGGACACTGGAACGCGTCGCGGTCACGGATGCCTCCTACCTGGAGCGGCTGCACGGCACGACGCGCCTGGTCCGATTCAGTACGTCCTCCGACGACATCGTCCGGCGTGTCCGGCAGGAGCTGACCGAGGTTCTGGAGCTGCGGGCGTGTCGCTTCGAGGGCGGCCAACTCACCGGACGTCCGCCGCGGCTGGAGCCGGACGGGAGCGTGAAGGTGGCCGGCTGGATCTGGGACCTGGAGTGGCAGGGCTGGCCGGACGGCGAGATCGAACTGCGTGCCATTGCGTACGGGCGGTATCAGGGCCGCTTCATGATGACGCCCGCACCCGGCTCCGTGCCGCCGCCGCTGGAGGCCCGGCTCGTCGCCGTCGACCTGGCGTCGCAGGCCGCTGCCGCGCTGGACGACGACGGTGTCATGGCAGGCTCGAGACCCTGAACGCCGAGTAGGCCGTGTCCGACTCGACTGGACGCGCCGGGCGAGCCGGTCGAGGTCGTCGGCTCCGCTCAGCAGGGTTCCGCTGCCGACGGAGAAGCGGGCGTCGGCTTCCAGGAGCAGCGGGAGAGGTGGGTTGGTGAGGAGGACCCGCAGCTCGATGTGGACCCGGCCGCCGTCCGTGTCGCTCAGGCCGTGGACGGTTACCCGGCGGCGTCCACGGCCAGCGGCAGGGCGAGCAACAGCCCGGCCCAGCCGTGCGGTCAGCCGATACCGGTCCGCCTTGACGAGGTACCTCTGCGGCCTCGGCCAACTTTGAGGCGTGGTCGACGGATCCGGCGATGTGGTGGACGTATTCGTGCCTCGGCAGCGACGCTCGCGGGGCGCGGGGCGAGGGCACGGCAGCCGGATGGGGCGGCGGCCGTGCCCCCGCAGCCCGGGGACGGTCAGGCCACTGACGTCCACGGTCTGGTGAGCGACCGAGGAGAAAACTTAGACGCTCACGGAGGTCTCGGAAGCACCTGAACGCCCGAATTGACGGCCCTCTGACAGCCGTTGGGCAGCGCCTGTCAAGGCCCCGTCAAAGGGGGCGCCATCGGCATCAGGGGTGCGTCAAGGGGGACTGATCATGGCCGAAACGGGCCGCAGACTCGTCGCCACGGGGGATCGGACGGCTGTCCGAACGTGTGAGGTGGGAGGGTCGCGTGGCTGCCACTACTGGTATCGCGCAAGGTCCGGACTCGACGGCCCGGACCGTCACCACACCGACAGGGGCAGCCGAACGACCGGCGGGCCGTTCCGGTCCGCGGCCACGAGGGGGCCGCGGACCGGACGGCCCCTCCGGCAGCCCGGCGGACCGCGTCCTTGAGAGCACCAGGAACCGCCTGCGCTTCCTGCGCCGCCGCTTCTGGGACACCCTGCCCGCCCGCCTGCGCCTGCTCCGTACCGCGATCCTGTTGCTCACGGCCGCCTGCGCCGGCCTGCTCGTCATATCCGGACTCGCCGCCTCAGGTACCTGGGACGCCATATCCGGCCGCCACGCTCCCCGCACGGTGAGCGCCGCCGGCCTCAACCTCGCCCTCAACGACATGGACGCCCAGGCCGTCAACTCCCTGCTGGCGAACGGCAACGCGGGCAAGGGCCGGATGGCCGTCCCGTACGACAAGGCCATTCAGCTGTACGACGAGGCACGCCGGAGCGTCAGCCGCGAACTGCGCACCCTCGCTGTGGCGGCGGAGGACGACGCCCAGGCCCAGCGAACCGTCGAGCTCCTCACCGATGACTTCGCCCGTTACCAGGAGTTCATCGGACGCGCCCTGGAGAACGACACCCGATCCGGCGGCAAGGCGGCCGCCGTCGACGACTACCGCAACGCCAACGACCTGCTCAGCCGGCGGCTCCTGCCCGAGGCCCGCAGCCTCGTCGAAGCCAACGACGGGCAGTTCGAGGCCGCCTACGCCGCCGAACGCGCCGACCTCGGCGCACAGTCGGCACTGCTTCTGGCCCTCGGCGCCGCACTCCTTGCCGCACTCGTGCTGCTCCAGTGGTACCTCGCCCGCCGTTTCCACCGCGTGCTCAACCCCGGCCTAATCGCCGCCACCGTCTGCGCCCTCACCGCTGTCGTCCTCGGAACCCAGGCCCTCACCGCCACCTCCGAGCAGCTCCGTCTCGCCCGCCGCGACGCCTTCGACTCCGTCGTCGCCCTCTCCCGAGCCCGCGCGATCGCCTACGACGCCAATGCCGAAGAAAGTCGCTACCTCCTCGACAGGGACCACCGCAGCGCACACGAGGCGGCGTTCCTGGCCAAGTCGCAGAGCCTGTACGGGATGGAGGGCGCCGGCCTCGCGTCGTACGAGCCGCAGCTCGCCGCGACGTGGCAGGCATACCGTCGCGATCACCACGACAAGCGGTTCACCGGAGAGTTCCGGCGGGAGCTGGACAACATTACCTTCGCCGGGGAGCGAGCCGCCGCCGAACGGACTGTCGAGGCGTACGCCGTGTACCAGCGGGACGACCGCACCATCCGGTCGCTGGTAGCAGCCGGCAAGGAACAGGAAGCCGTCGCCTTCTGCATCAGCTGGGAGCCGGGGAAGTCCAACGCCCACTTCGGCGCGTGGATGACCGCCCTCGACGAGGTCACCGGCATCAACCGCGGCGCCTTCGACACGGCCGCCGACGACGGCAGGGATGCGGTCACCGGGCTCCTGCCCTGGGCAGTCGCCGCCCTCCTCGCCGCCGTCGTGCTCGCCACCCTGGGCCTGCGCCCCCGACTCGCCGAATTCCGCTGAACGGACGGCCGTCCGTAAGAGACCTGCCAAGACGCCGTCAGCATCCCCCGGCATGCCGCCAGAGACCCGTCAAGGTGCTCGTGCACGTGGCGCGCCCCGAGTTTCCTCGGGGCAGGACATCCGCGAGGAATGGACGAGGAAGAGAAAGCGAGTGGGTCGCTCATGAGTATGTTCTGAGCCTTACCGCGCCGCGGGAGTCCGCTGCCTCGCAGATCCGTCCGGGGAGGCTCAAGGTCTTCGTCGGCGCCGCGACCGGTGTCGGCAAGACGTACCGGATGCTGGACGAGGGCCTGCGCAGGGCCGCCCGCCCGCACACCGAGGCGTTGCTCGGACGCCTGGAGAGCCTGGAGCCGGTACGAGTCGGTCACCACGGACGCATACGCCGGGAACTCGACCTCGACGGCGCGCTGCACCGCAGACCCGGGCTGCTCCTCGTCGACGACCTCGCGCACACCAACGCGCCGGGTCACCGCAACGCCCGGCGCCGGCAGGACATCGTGGAACTGCTCGCGGCGGGCATCGACGTCGTCACCACGGTGAACGTCCAGTCCTTGGAATCGCTCAGCGACGTCGTCGAGAAGATCACCGGTGTGCCCCGGGGCGAGACCGTCCCCGACGCCGTCACCGCGCTGCGCGAACTCGCCCTGCTCTGGGTCCGCGCCGACAGGGCGGCTTCCACGCGCTCGTCCAACTCGTCCGGGACGGCGTCCCGGTGTGACGGGGAGGATTCAGGCGTTGCCGGTACCGGTGGGCAGGATGATGTCGTACGGGAACTCTCGCTGCCGGCGCAGGAAAGTGAGCCGTATCCGAACCTCTCCGGCGCCGTCCGCCAGGGCGGGCTGTCCGGTGATGCTGCCGTCCGTGTACGTACGGTCGGGCGCTGTGCCGTAGGCGCCGCCCCAGTCGAGGTACTCGTTGCCGAGGTCGTCCGTCGCTTCAAGACCGGGGAACACAGGGACGTCGTCGTCCCCGTCCGGTAGGGGCGGAACGATCGAGTAGTGCACGGTGAAGGAGTCCGCGCGTCGCTTCAGGCGGCGTATCCGGAGCTCGTGCGTGCCGTCGAGGATCTGGACGGTGGCGAGCGGGGCGCGGTTCTTCATGGGGCTCTCCTCGGCTCCTTCGGTTGCGCGGAGTTTCCGCACCGGGACCGGTTCAGGCCGGGATGCGAGTGGTGCGGTGGGCCGGCTGACCGGTGAGGTAGTGAACGTACTCGCGTTCCAGCCGGAAGCCCGATGTCCAGGCGAGCAGTCGGCTGGCGCGGTTCTCGCGGGAGCAGGACCAACTCGGCGTACGCCCACGGGTGGTGATGTCGATACAGAGCGCAGCCACGCAGGCGCGGGCGAGGCCCCGGCGACGGTGTTCGGGGGTGGTGAAGATGGCGATGTCCTCGTAGCGGTCGCCACGGAGGTAGGTGCAGGCCACGGCGAGCAGGTGGCCCTTGTGGAATGCGCCGCGGGCCTGCCCGGAGGCAGCCAGGCCCGCCGGGCCGCCCCAAGTGGCGTGCAGCCAGCCGGCGTCCGGGCTCAAGGCGTGTATCTGCGTCACATCGTCGGGCAGGAGGCGGCGCACGGTCACCCCGCGGGGCAATCGGGGCGCCGTGCCCGGGTAGCGGTGGACGTAGACCATCCGCTCCCGCGGCACCACCTGGTCGAAGGCGTGCCCCAGCATGGGCAGGAATCGACGCGTTGCCTGGGCGTGATGCGAGGCGAAGCCGGCCAGGTCCCCGGGGGCCAGTGCTCTGGGGTCGCCTGCGAGCAGAACCTGGTCCGCGCAGCTCACCGCCACGACGCGGGGCCGGGTGGCGCGGTCCGCCCACCACCGGCCGTTTCCGGTGGCGGAGGCATGCTCGGCGAGGGTGGTGGCCCCGGGGATGCCCGGGGGGAACCAGTCTGAGAGGGAAGGAAGTTGGGCGGGCGATATTTCGATCATGCGTTCCCCTGGAGCTGAGGCGCGGGGCGGCCGCAGTGCGGTCCGCCCCGCGGGGTGGTGGTCAGTGCGGGTTCAGCTCTGGCCGGCCTTGCTGCCGTGGTTGGCGGCCTTCTTGCGACGGGCCTTCTTCTTGCGGGCGCGCTTGGACATCTGTGGTGGGGATCCCTTCAAGAACCGTGACCGACGAGCAGGTTGGCGAGCTTGTTGAGGCGCTTGACCGTGCGGTCCTCGGTGGCGGCGGGAGCCGGGTCGACGCGCTCGTCGCGGTCGTAGTAGGCGCCGTTGACGATCTCCACCGCCGGGTCGCAGAGCCGTACGACATGGGCCGCGCCTTCGGCGGCCGACGCCCCGCGCTGGGCGTACAGGGACATCAGGTCCGTCTCGCAGATCCCCGGGTGCAGGGAGACCGCGGTGACCCGCGGGTCGGCGGCGAAGACGGTCAGGGCGAGCTGTGACTGGGCGTATGCCGCGAGCCGGGAGTAGCGGCGGGCGCGGTTGGGGTCGCTCCACTGGATGGCGGCGGTGCGGTGCAGGGAGGAGGAGACGTTGACGACGCGGCCGCCGGGCTCGGAGGTCAGGGCCTCCTCGAGCAGGTGTGTGAGGAGGTAGTGGGCCAGGAAGTTGACCTGGAAGGCGATCTCGTTGCCGTCCGGGGTGATGGTGTGCCGCTCGGGGGCGGCGATGGCGGCGTTGTTCACCAGGGCGTCCAGGTGCGGGTGTTCGGCGACCACGCGCCGTGCCATGGCCTCGACCTCTTCGAAGCGGGTGAAGTCCGCGGCGAAGGTGCACAGGCGGGCCGCGTCGATGCCGGCGGTGGCGATGAGCCGGTCCGTGGCGGCCTGGGCTTCTTCTACGGTACGTCCGTGAAGGAGGACGGTGGCGCCGCGCTCGGCGAGCTGCCGGGCCGTCTCGTAGCCGATGCCTGAAGTGGCGCCGGTGATCAGGACGGTGCGGTTGGTGAGGGTGGGGTCTGACATGGTCCATTCCAGGGGTGACGGCACGACGAGCAGCCCCGCTCAGGGGGCTGCTCGTCGTGCGAAGGCAGAGAGGGAGAGTGGGCCGCCGGATCAGCTCACGGCGGCGCGGCAGCGCGGCGCACGACACGGCGACGCCCGCTGTGACATTGCGCGGCTCCGCCACGACGGCGGACGGTCGAGAAGGAGCCAGGCGCTGTTCACGTCATCCATGTAACTGGCCCCGGGGGCCCGGCTCAAGAGCCGTCGGGCCGAATTGACGACCCACTGATGCGGCCCTGTCGGTACGCCGTACACCTCACTCGAAGCACCCCGCACGAAGCACCCCCCCCACGAAGCACCTCGTACGAATCCTCCGAGCGCCTCCCGTGGCCGTCGCGTCACGCGCCCAGTCGCGCGCGAATGAGTCCGTCGAGCCGCTGCCATGCGGGGGACGAGGCGTTGACCGTGCCCTGGACGAGGGCGGGGATGTCGGAGGCGGCGTCCAGCTCGGGCGGTGCGTGGGATCCGTAGCGCTCCCGGGTCGCCTCGGCGATGCGGCGGGCAAGGTCGTCCAAGCGGGGGTCGTTGGCGTCGAGGTCGTGGGCCTGGTCGTATGCGAGGAAGAGCCGGCGCAGCTTCGGGTCGGCCAGGGACTCGGCCTGGTCGTGGAAGAGCGCGATCGCGTGGTCCGGGTGGGTGGCGAACACGAGGATCCACAGGTCGCGTTGCAGATCCACCCAGCGGGCCGTGAACCCCCAGTGGGCCAGGTGCTCCAGATGAGCCCGGACCTCGGTGGGCAGCGGCGCGAGCTGCCCGGCGGCAAGTCGACGCAGCCGCCCCTGTGTCGTGCGCAGGCCATCGATGCGCGCGGTCAGCTGGTCGTCGATCTCGCGCAGGGCCAGCTGGAGCTCTTCGTCGGTCGCCGATCGCAGCTCCCGGATACGGGCCAGCGGGACCCCTGCTTCGGCGAGCGTCCGGATCTTGATCAGGTCGATGGCGTCCCGGGCTTCATACCGACGGTAGCCGGACGCGTCGCGGTCCGGCTCGGGGAGCAGCCCCTTGTCGTGATAGACGCGGATGGTCTTGACCGACACTCCGACGTACCCGGCCAGCTGCCCGATGGTGATCACCAGGCCATCTTCGCTCTTGACCCCGCCCTTGGGGCAGGGTTGCAGCATGGTGTCATGACGAACGAGGACATCAACCAGGCAGCCCAGGCAGCCCAGGCAGCCCAGGACGGCCGGATTGACCGCCAGACCCTGCGCGACCTGGCTGACGAGGGCAATGAGACCGCGCTGGACCGACTGGCCGACTTCGCGGACGAGGCCGGTGATGTGGGGGAGCTGAGCGAACTCCTTGACGAGGGATCCCAGCGCGCCGGGTACCTGCTCACCCGGCGCGCGACGACGGCCGGCGATCTGCGCGAGCTGCAGCGGATCTGCGACGCGGGGTACGACGAGGCGGGCGACGAGCTGAACCGGCTGCTGGAGTCACCGGCTGCCGGCTCCCGGGACTGAGTACGTCGAGTGCGGCGCGTACGTCAGCCGATCCCTGGCACCGACGACACCACCAGGTCGATCAGCTTGATACCGACGAACGGCAGGACGAGTCCGCCGAGCCCGTACACCAGCAGGTTCCGCTTCAGCAGGTCGTGCGCGGAGGACGGGGTGTAGCGCACGCCGCGCAGTGCGAGGGGGATCAGGGCCACGATGATCAGGGCGTTGAAGATGATCGCGGAGGTGATCGCCGAGGTGGGGCTGTGCAGGCCCATGATGTTGAGGGCGGACAGTTGGGGATAGGCGCCGGTGAACATCGCCGGGATGATCGCGAAGTACTTCGCCACGTCGTTCGTGATCGAGAAGGTCGTCAACGCTCCCCGGGTGATGAGAAGTTGCTTGCCGATCTCGACGATCTCGATGAGCTTGGTCGGGTTGGAGTCCAGGTCCACCATGTTCCCGGCCTCCTTGGCGGCCGAGGTACCGGTGTTCATAGCCACACCCACGTCCGCCTGGGCGAGAGCCGGGGCGTCGTTGGTGCCGTCGCCGGTCATCGCCACCAGCTTGCCGCCCTCCTGCTCCTCCTTGATGAGGGCGAGCTTGTCCTCGGGGGTGGCCTCCGCGAGGTAGTCGTCGACGCCCGCCTCTTGGGCGATGGCGCGGGCGGTCAGCGGGTTGTCGCCGGTGATCATGACGGTGCGGATGCCCATGCGGCGCAGCTCGGCGAAGCGCTCGCGGATGCCGTCCTTGACGACGTCCTTGAGCTGGATCAGCCCTAGGACGCGTGGCCCGTCCCAGTCGTGCACCGCCACCAGCAGGGGCGTACCGCCCGCCGCGGACACGGCGTCGGAGTACGTGCGCGCCTCGGCCGGTACCTGGCCCCCGTACATCGCGACCCAGTCGATGACCTGCTGCGCCGCGCCCTTGCGGATGTGACACGCGGCGCCGTTGTCCCAGCGCAGGTCGACGCCGCTCATCCGGGTCTGCGCGCTGAATTCGACGTAGCGGGCGTTCGCGAGCTCTCCGTCGGCGGGCTCGCGCAGCCCGTACTTCTCCTTGGCGAGTACGACGACGGAGCGGCCCTCGGGTGTCTCGTCGGCCAGCGACGACAGCTGGGCCGCGTCCGCGAGCTGCAGTTCGTCGATGCCCGGCATGGGGAGGAAGGCGGCGGCCTCGCGGTTGCCGAGGGTGATGGTGCCCGTCTTGTCGAGGAGCAGGGTGTTCACATCACCGGCGGCTTCAACTGCCCGTCCGGACATGGCGAGTACGTTCCGCTGCACCAGGCGGTCCATGCCGGCGATGCCGATCGCGGAGAGCAGGGCGCCGATCGTGGTGGGGATCAGGGTGACCAGGAGGGCGACGAGGACGGTCGTGGTCTGGCCGGCGCCGGCGAAGGACGCCATGGGCTGCAGGGCGACGGTCACCAGAATGAAGACGATGGTGAGGGCGGCAAGGAGGATGTTGAGGGCTATCTCGTTCGGGGTCTTCTGCCGGTTGGCGCCCTCGACCAGGGCGATCATCCGGTCCAGGAAGCTGTTCCCCGGCCGAGACGTGACCCGGATGACGATCCGGTCGGAGAGCACCGTCGTACCGCCCGTGACGCCGGAGCGGTCGCCGCCCGACTCCCGGATGACGGGCGCGGATTCGCCGGTGACGGCGGACTCGTCGACGGCCGCGATGCCGTCCACGACGTCACCGTCGGCGGGGATCAGCTCACCCGCCTCGACCAGGACGAAGTCGAACGGCTGAAGGTCCGTGGCCGCGACGGCTTCGGTCTCGGCGCGCTGAAGATCCGTTCCCACCCGCCAGTTGTTGCGCAGCCGCAGGGCGACGGTGTCGGTGCGGGCCTTGCGCAGCGACTCGGCCTGGGCCCGGCCGCGGCCCTCGGCGACGGCCTCCGCGAGGTTGGCGAAGATCACCGTGAGCCAGAGCCAGGCGCTGATCACCCAGGTGAAGACGGCCGGGTGGAGCACCGCGGACAGCGTGGTCAGGACCGCCCCGACCGCGACGACGAAGAGTACCGGGGTGCGGACCAGGGCCCTGGGATGGACCTTACGCAGTGCTTCGGGAAACGCCGCCAGGAGCTGCTTGGGCTCGAAGAGTCCGCTGGGGGTACGTCGCCGGGATCCTGAACCGGGGCTGCTGCTCGGCCGGATGCGCGGATTGCGTGGTGGCGCGGGCTGCGGCGGCGGGGCGGTGGGCGGGGTCGGGGCGTGCTGGGGCGGGGCGGGATGCATGGGGGGTGGGGAACCTTCTGGGATCGGCCGCCCGCGCGTACGCGGTGGGCCGGAGCGGTCCGGGGTCGGGGGGTGCCGACCGCCGGGGGGCCGGCGGGCCGTGCCGTCGCCGGGGCCCCGGCGACGGCACGCCTGCGCACGGACGCGGTGCTGTACGACCAAGGAGGCACCACCGCGTGCGGCGACCGATCGAAGCGGAAGCCCGCTTCGTCGGCCGAAGAGGAATCTAAGGCTCGGCGCCCCGCCAAATGCCGCTCGCTGAAAGGTCTTTGCGACTCCCTGACGGCCTGGTCAGCGCCACCGTCAAGCCGCCGTCAAGGGAATCCGAAAATCCATCAGGGCGGCATCAAGGGATGCCACAAGTGTCCGAAACGCATCGCAGAATCGAGGCCACGGGGGACGGGCGACCGTCCGTGAACGTGGACGTTGGAGGGCGAGTGACATTCACCGCCGGCACGACGCGCAGTCCTGTGGCGGGGGTACCGGACAGGCGCACAGTCGCCAGAGCAGACGGTCGCCCCACCTCCCCCGATGCCACCCGGTCCGCCGCCACGAGGGGGGCGGCGGCCGGGTGGACAGCGTGCACGGCTCGTCCTGTACGCGACTCTGCGGCGGTGCTGGGCGACGACCCGCCCGGCTGCGACTCGCACGCGCGACCATTCTGCTGCCCTGCACCGCGCTTGCCGCGTCACTGATCGATGCGGGGATCGCCGCGAGCGCCACCTGGGACGACATCGCCGACCGTGAGGCATCCGAGGAGTTGCGAGTCGCCCGCCGCGACGCCTTCGACTCGGTGGTCGCCCCTGCCCCGGGCACGGGCCATCGCCTACGACGTCAACGCCGACGAGAGTCTGCATCTGCTCGACCCGGACCGCCGCGGCCAGAACGCCCGGTCCCGACAGCATCACCTTTGCCGGGCCTCGTCGAATTCTCGTACGGAAAACGGAGTTCGCTGTCTGGGCAGATCTGGCAGTTGGTGGTCGGCCAGCACGAGTCGCTGCTCGGCAAGGCGACCGCGGCCCTCCAGAGCGATCCTGGCCACGGACCGCGACGACGCGGCTGACCTCCGCGGCCGATCGCTGCGCACGGGGGCCGGTGCGGTACCGATGTCGGGCCGGGCTCGCTTCTGCTGACGGCGACGGTGACGGGACCGGCTCCGGGCGCCCTGCGGCTCGGCTCCCCGAGGGCGAGGTCGAGGTAGGGCACGGCAGTCCGGCCCCCGGCCAAGGTCTCGGCGAAAGTAGTTGGCGCCACTATGGTGCCACAGTGCCTGACCTGTGAATTCATGAGGTCGCAGCCGGATCGCGACGCCCGAACTGGCGCTCGTGGTGCCAATAATGCTCGCCATGGCGCCATGAGTGTGCCATGATGATGCCACGCCGAAGGGGCGGTGCCAGATACGGCGTATGTCCCCAGGCCGCGTTCACCATCCGTCCGTTCAGTTGAAGGAGCTCACAGCCATGTCTCTCACCTTTACCGACCAGGACAAGAACACCCTGCGGACCGCCGCGTACGGCGCTGTGACGCTGGTGGCCTGGGCCGCTGGTGCCGGCTCGCCCCACAAGGTCGCGACCGCAGGATCCGTCGCCCTGTACTCCGCGACCGGCCCGGTCGGGCACGTGCTCGCCGAGAAGTCGAAGGACGTCGTGGGCCTGGACGGCAAGTCCGCGGCCGCTGTTGCCGACCACGTGCTGCCGGCCCTGACGGCAGCCATGCGCCTGCTCAAGAAGCAGGACCCGGCAGAGGCCGACAACTTCCGCAGCACCGTCACCGTCGCCGTCGAAGCGGCCACCCAGGCCCAGAAGGGCGCGCCCAGCCCCGCGGTGGTCGACATGACCCGCAAGATCGCTGAGGCACTCGACTCCGTCTGATGGGAGGGGCGGGCGGGCCGGGACCATCCGGCCCACGCCCCTCCAACGGCCGGGATCCTTGAAGCAATCCCGTGAGCGCGACCTGGTCTCTTGATGCCTGATCGCCGAGTTGAACGTTCAGCCCTGCAGCACACGAAATGGGGGGGCACTATGTCCGAAGCCGCCAATGAGCCAGTGGAATTGACGCACGCTCAGATAGACGACACCTCGCACGGCTACGCACCGCTGATACGTGCGACGTTGCCGCAGACCCAGTCCCCGGTGTGGCTGGCCACCCGGTACGACGTGGTCAAGGCCGCCCTCGGCGACAGCCGGTTCGTCCGCGACCTCGCCAGGGTTCCGGGGGCGGAGGGCGGCGGTGTCGCCGCGGAGCTGCTCGACGAGGCCGGGCTGCCGGCGGAGTACCGGCAGTACCTGGAGATTCTGGTCCTGGTCGACGGGCCCGAGCACACCCGGTTGCGCACCCATGTCATGCGCGCGTTCGCGCCGCGCCGGATCGCGGCACTACGGCCGCGCATCGAGCGCATCGTCCAGGACGTGGCCGATGAAATCGTCGCCAAGGGAGGGGAGTTCGACGTCCTGCGCGGCTTCGCCTACCCCGTCATGACGAGTGTCATCTGCGACATCATCGGGGTCGAGGGAGCAGACCGTGACCAGGTGAGCGGCTGGATCCGCGACTACGAATCCGGCGAGCCGGACCGTTTCCTGCCCGGCATCGACCACCTCGCCGCGTACATCGACGGCCTTCTCGACCGCCGTGCCGCGGCACCTGCCGAGGACCTGGCCTCCGACCTCCTGCGCTCCAGCGCGGAAGCGGGCCCTGACCAGCAGCTGACCCGGCAGGAGATGATTGCTCTGGTCTTCCTGCTGATCAACACCGGTATAGCGCCGCCGGCCTTCTTCCTCACCGACGCCGTCCTCACGCTGCTCGACCACCCCGAGGAGGTGGCCAAACTGCGCGCCGAGCCCGCGCTACTGCCGCGCGCCGTGCAGGAGTTGCTGCGCCACGTCTCCGCGGTCCGCGTCGGGGCCACGCTGTACGCCACCGAGGACGTGGAGCTCGGCGGGGTCCTGGTCCGCCGTGGCGAGGGAGTCACCAGCGGACTGCTCGCCGCCAACCGCGACCCGGGCACCTTCGCCGAACCCGCCCGGCTCGACCTCTCCCGGGAGGCGGCACGCGGCGCCGGACACATCGCCTACGGTCACGGCGCCCACCGCTGCATCGGTGCCGCCCTCGCCAACCTGCAGACCGAGGTCATCCTCGACCAACTGTTCCTCAAGCGGGACAGCTTGACCCTCGCCGTCGAACGCGACGCCCTGGAACGCATCGGCTTCGCCGGCGACGGAACGTACCCGATGGCGCTGCCCGTACGGATCTGAGGCGCGGCGGATCCGGTTCGCCCTGACGGGGGCCGTTCGTACGGTTCCTGTCGGCGGCGCACCCGTGACAGGCCGGGCTCAGGCGTCCGCGAGCCTGGCCTCTTCCAGGTCCAGGGAGCGCTGCAGCCGACGCCGCGTTGTGTCGCTGATGCGGTGGTCGTCGTACAGGCGCTGCAGCTCCCCGGCCTCCACTTCGATCAGGTCGCGCCGAAGCTGGCGGTAGATGTGGTCGGCGGATTCCTCCGGGTCGGCATGGCCCGGGCCGAGCCGGTCCCGGGCGTGGTCGAGGCGGGCCTTCAGACTGCGGCGCAGCCGGTCGAGGACGACGTCGGGTACGGCTTCGAGTTCGGACATCTCGTCCACCCGGCGGATGCTCGCGGTGGTGAGGCTGCACCGCGCCGCGGCCTCTTCCCGCTCGGTATGGGCCGGTTCGAGGGCGAGGCCGGAGCGGCGTACGACCGGAGCCAGCGTGAATCCCTGCACGACCAAGGTGACCACCACGACCGAGGTGGTGAGGACGAGGACCAGGGGGCGCTGGGCCAGAATCGAACCGTCGTCCGCTGCCACCGGGATGGACAGCGCGGCTGCCAGCGGTACGACGCCTCGGGTGCCCGCCCACGTCAGCACCACGGGGACTCTCCAGGAGACCTGTTCGACGCCGCCCTTGCGCTGGACGAGCGCCGACAGCGGAGCGAGCCACAGCATCCGTACGGCGACGAGCGTGGCCGCGACGGCCAGCGCGTAGAGCGGCCACAGCCGGTCGCCGTCGGAGAGCGCCCGTACCTGCGCGGGCAAGGTCAGGCCGATGAGGCTGAACACGACCGACTCGAGCAGAAACACCACCGTGCCGTAGACGGCGTGCAGTTGGAGCCTTATACGGGCGTTGGTGAGACGGTCACCGCGGCCGCCGAGCACGACCCCGGCCACCACGACGGAGGTGACGCCCGAGGTGTGGGCGGCCTCGGCGAGGACGTAGGCGGCGTACGGCGTGATCAGCGCGATCACCGTCTCCAGGACCGGGTCCTCGGTACGCCGCCGGATCAGCGCCACGATTCCCGCGACCGCCGCGCCGATCAGCGTGCCGCCACCCGCGAGAAGCGCGAACTCGCCGCCCGCCGCTTCCCAGGACACGGCGGAGGAGGCCACGGCCACGGTCACCGCGACCCGGAAGAGCACCAGGGAGGTCGCGTCGTTGAAGAGACTCTCCGCCTGCACGAGCATCTGCACCTTGGGCGGCAGAGCCAGGCGCCGGCCGAGAGCCGTGACCGCCACCGGGTCGGTCGAGGCGAGGACGGCCCCGAGCACGAGGGCCATCTCCCAGGAGAGCGGCGTCAGCACGGACGCCACCACGCCGACCGCTGCCGCCGAGGCGAGCACGAGCCCCACGGCGAGTACGCCGACCGGCTTCCACACCGCGCGCAGTTCGCGCCACGAGAGTTCCTCGGCACTGGCGTACAGCAGCGGCGGCAGCACCACCAGGCCGATGACCTCGGGGGTCACCTGAATGTCCGGGGTGCCGGGGATCAGCGCCACGGCGAGGCCGGCGACGACCAGGAGGGAGGGGGCGGGGATGCGCCGGCGACGCGCGAAGGTCGCCACCATGGTGGCGAGCACGACAAGGGCCAGAACCGTACCTACGCTGCGCATGCCGCCCCCGATCGACTGCGGGCACCCCTTCGATACAGGGCCCCGTCACGCCGACCAGACTTCCCGGCACACCGCTTTCACCCTATCGGCAGTACGCCCGTCAGGGCACCGTCAACGCCTGGGCAGCAGCCGCCAGAGATCCGTCAAGGGTTGTGCTGCGGCTCTCCCCGGCGGGGGACCAGTGGGCGAACCTCCACACAGGAAACCTCCATGAAGGCAGAGGAGTTGAGTGCGGTGACTGCCGAGAACGTCGTAGGGATGATCGTGGCCGTCAGTCTGGTCGGGTACCTGGTCCTGGCCAGGCTCTTCCCGGAGAGGTTCTGACCCCCGAGAACATGAGTGCCGCACAGCCCATGAATGACGCACGGCCCGAGCCGGGAGTACGCCGCGGCAGGCTCAAGGTCTACCTCGGCGCCGCGCCCGGCGTCGGCAAGACCTACCGCATGCTCGACGAGGCCCGCCGCAGGGCCGAGCGCGGCACGGACGTGGTGGTCGGCTTCGCCGAATGCCACAAGCGGCCGCACACCGAGGCGATGGTGGACGGCCTGGAAGTGATGGAGCGAGCTCAATGCGCCTACCGCGGCGCCGAGTTCCCCGAGCTGGACCTGGATGCCGTACTCGCCAGGCGCCCACAGGTCGCTGTCGTCGACGAGCTCGCGCACAGCAACGTTCCGGGCGGCGGTCGCAACGCCAAGCGCTGGCAGGACGTCGAGGCGCTCCTGGACGCCGGGATCGACGTCGTCACCGCCCTGAACATCCAGCATCTGGAATCGCTCAACGACGTCGTCGAGAAGATCACCAGGGTTCCGCAACGTGAGTCCGTGCCCGATGCGGTCGTCCGCCGTGCCGACCAGATCGAGCTCGTGGACATGCCCCCCGAGGGGCTGCGGCGGCGGATGGCGCACGGCAACATCTACGCGCCGGAGAAGGTCGATGCCGCGCTCGCCAACTACTTCCGGCCGGGAAACCTCACCGCGCTGCGGGAGTTGGCGCTGCTGTGGCTGGCCGACCGGGTCGACGAGGCGCTGCAGTACTACCGGGCCGAACACAACATAGGCGGTGTGTGGGAGACCCGGGAGCGGGTCGTGGTCGCCCTGACCGGCGGGCCCGAGGGCGAGACCCTGATCCGGCGGGCCGCCCGCATCGCGGCCAGATCGGCGGGCGGAGAAGTCCTCGCCGTGCACGTCGCCCGCAGTGACGGTCTGGCCGCCGGCACCTCGCACGCCGCTCTGGTGCGCCAGCGCCGCCTCGTCGAATCCATCGGCGGCAGCTACCACTCCGTCGTCGGCGACCATGTGCCCACCGCTCTGGTCGAGTTCGCGCGCGCGGAGAACGCCACTCAGCTGGTGCTCGGCACCAGCCGCCGTGGCCGCCTGGAACGGTTCCTCACGGGCAGCGGCATCGGCGACACGACCGTCGCTCTCTCCGATGACATCGACGTCCACATGGTCACGCACGAGCGGGCCGGGGGCGGCCGGCTGCTGCCCTCGCGACGTCGTACGCTCCCGGCCTCCCGCCTGATCGCGGGACCCGTGGCCGGACTGCTTCTGCCGGTCCTGCTCACCTTCGCCCTGGACAGGATGCGGGGGACGCTGAACCTCACCAGCGAGGCCCTGCTCTTCCTGCTCGCCGTGGTGGGCGTGGCCTGCATAGGCGGCGTGACCTCCGCGCTGATCGCCTCGGTGACCGCGTCGCTGCTGCTCAACTACTGGTTCATTCCGCCCACCGGCCACTTCACCATGGCCGACCCGGACGCCGTCGTGGCCATCGCCGTCTTCGCCGTCGTGGCAGCGACCGTGGCGGGCGTGGTGGACCGGTCCCTGCGCTTGTCGCGGCGCTCCGCGCGGGCGACAGCAGAGGCCGAGACCATGTCCTCGCTGGCGGGCAGCATCGTCCGTGGCGACCGGGCGATCCCGGCCCTCCTCGAACACACCCGGGAGACCTTCGGAATGGAGTCGGCCGAGCTGGTCGAGGAACCGCCGGATGCCACCGACACCGACTCGGCCACGGTCACCGTTCCTGTCGGCACCGGTTCCCTTCTTGTCCTGCGCGGGCGCACCCTGGCCTCCTCGGAGCGCCGCGTGCTGTCTGCCTTCGCCGCGCATGTGGGCGCCGCCGTCGAGCGGGCCCGGCTCGCCGAGGCCGCCGCCGAGGTCGAGCCGGTCAAGGCCGCCGACCGCATGCGTACGGCCCTGCTGCGGGCCGTCGGACACGACCTGCGCACCCCGCTCGCCACCGCTCTCGCCACCGTCGGCTCCCTGCGCAGCCGGGACGTCTCCTTCTCCGCCGAGGATCGCGAAGAGCTCCTGGCCTCCGCCGAGGACTCGCTGACCAAGCTCAGCAGACTCGTCGAGAACCTCCTGGACATGAGCCGACTGCAGGCCGGCGCCCTGAAACTGAGGCTGCGGGCCACCGCCCTGGAGGAAGTGCTGCCACCCGCCCTCGACTCGCTGCCGGCCGACGCGCCCCTTATCGAGATACAGAGCCTGGAGGAGATCCCGGCGGTCCTCGCCGACCCCCCGCTCCTGGAACGCGTGATCGCCAACCTCGTCGGAAACGCGACGCGCCACTCGCCGCCCGAGGAGTCGGTCCTTGTCGCCGCGAGTGCCCTCGCGGGCCGCGTCGAACTGCGGGTCGTCGACCGCGGTCCAGGGCTGCCACCCCACCATCGCGATCAGGTCTTTGCACCATTCCAGCGCCTCGGTGACACCGACAACACCACGGGTCTCGGTCTGGGTCTCGCGCTCGCCCGCGGGCTGACCGAGGCGATGGACGGCACCCTGACCCCGGAGGACACCCCGGGCGGCGGCCTGACCATGGTCGTGTCCCTGCCCTTCGCGGATCAGGTGCCGCGGTCTCGTGATGCCGAGCGGGTGAGCGGTGGAGTATGACGCCCCCGGCCGCCGTCCCGTGCCGATCAGTCCCACATCGGGGGTACGGATCGGCAGTACGGGCAAGTGCCCATACGCAACCCTGATGCCCAACTCGCGCAGAACGCGGAACCAGCCCCCACTCGCACGGCAGTCTTCTTCCGCGTGACCTCAACTCTCCATCTGCATCTGCCGGTTGGGCAACGCTCCCAGCAGATGTGATCTGCGGCGACGGGGGCCTCGCACGCCGACGAACACGGCTCGCTGATCGCCGAGTTGCACCGTGACCCGCACTCACCCATCGAGCTGCTGGTACCCACCCGGCCCGACGAGCAGACCCTGTGCGCCGCCGGCGTCGAGCGGGCCGCCGCCCTCGCCCTCACCCATGGCGACGACCAGGTGAACATGACCGCGGCGCTGCTCGCCCGCAGCCTCAACCCGGCCATACGCCTGGTCGTCCGCATGTACCACCGGGACCGTGGCCGTCATCTGGAGCGGCTCCTGGATCGCGCCGCCGCAGCCGTGGAAGGTCTTCCTGTCTCGCGAGGTCACGGCGGTCTTCGGGGCCCTGGCCGCCATCGTGGTGGTCCTTGCGCTGGCCACCTTCCTGGTCGAGCGCGGCCCGCTGTGGCGGTCCGTCTACCTTCCCCTGCTCGACATCTTCACCATGGGTGACCCGGCCACCGATGGATCACCCGGCCGCCGAATTCTTCAACTCGTCGCAGGATTCGTGGGGTTGGCGGTCCTGCCGCTCGTGGTGGCCGCCGCGATGAACGCCACTGATGCCTTCCGTGCCGCGTCCGCGAGCTGGGGCTTGCTCTGGCCCGGGGTCTCACCGAGGCCATGTCCGGCACTCTGACCCCCGAGGACACACCGGGCGGCGGCCTGACCATGGTCGTCTCCCTGCCCTGCGCGGTCTGACAAGGCGGCGGAACCGGAGATCCGTAGGGGATGCGTCAAGACGGCGCTGCGGGGCGTAAGGAGGGCGTTAATGAGAGCCATGTGGTGGCTGAAAAGCGGTTTCCTCGTCTGGTCCGAGAATCCGTTCTTCACTCAGGAGCTCACGATGGCCGACGTGGCCTTCGTCGTCACCACGATCGCGGTCTTCGCGCTGGTGGCTTTCATCGCCAAGGGGGTGGCCAAGCTGTGACTGCCGAAAACATCGTCGGCCTGATCGTGGCCGTCGCCCTGCTGGGCTATCTCGTCCTCGCCCTCGTCAAGCCGGAGAGGTTCTGAGTACGGATATGAGTCCCACCCTCGCTGGTGTCCTCCAGCTCCTCGCGCTGATCGTCGCTCTCGGCCTCGCCTACCGGCCGCTGGGTGACTACATGGCCCGCGTCTACTCCTCGGAGAAGCACTACAAGCCCGAGAAGTGGATCTACAAGGCGATCGGCGCCAACCCGAACGTCGAGATGCGCTGGCCCGCCTACCTGCGCAGCGTCCTCGCCTTCTCCGCGGTGAGCGTTCTCTTCCTCTACCTGCTCCAGCGGCTGCAGGGCTCGCTCCCCGGCTCGCTCGGCTTCAAGTCGATCGACCCGGACCAGGCGTTCAACACCGCCGCCTCGTTCGTGGCGAACACCAACTGGCAGTCGTACTACGGCGAGCAGGCCATGGGCCACGTCGTGCAGACCGGCGGCCTCGCGGTGCAGAACTTCGTGTCGGCCGCGGTGGGCATCGCGGTCGCCGTCGCCCTCGTCCGCGGCTTCGCCCGCTCCCGTACCGGTGAGCTGGGCAACTTCTGGGCCGACCTGGTGCGCGGCACCGTCCGCATCCTGCTGCCGATAGCGGTGATCGGCGCGCTCGTCCTGGTGGCCTGTGGTGCGATCCAGAACTTCTCCGGCATCCACGAGGTCGGGCAGTTCATGGGCGGTCAGCAGCAGTGGAACGGCGGGGCGGTGGCCTCGCAGGAGGTCATCAAGGAGCTGGGCACGAACGGCGGCGGTTACTTCAACGCCAACTCGGCGCACCCCTTCGAGAACCCCAACGGTCTGTCGAACCTGTTCGAGATCTGGTTGATTCTCGTCATCCCCTTCGCGCTGACGCGCACGTTCGGCCGCATGGTCGGCTCGCTCAAGCAGGGTTACGCGATCCTGGCGACGATGGCCACGATCTGGCTCGTCTTCACGGGACTGATGCTGTGGACCGAGTTCGCGGGCAAGGGTCCGGCGTTCGACATCGCCGGTGGCGCGTTGGAGGGCAAGGAGACCCGGTTCGGCATCGGCGCGTCGGCGATCTTCTCGGTCGCGACGACGCTGACGTCGACGGGCGCGGTGAACTCGTTCCATTCTTCGAACACCGGGTTCGGTGGCGGTATCGACCTGCTGGGCATGCAGCTCGGCGAGATCGCGCCCGGCGGTACGGGTTCTGGTCTCTACGGCATGCTGATCATGGCGATCATCGCGGTGTTCATCGCGGGCCTGATGGTGGGACGTACGCCGGAGTACCTGGGCAAGAAGATCGGCACCCGCGAGATCAAGCTGGCGGCCTGCTACATCCTGATCACCCCGGCGCTGGTGCTCTGCTTCACCGCCGCGGCGATGGCCCTGGACACCCCAGCCAACTCGATGACGAACAGCGGCGCGCACGGATTCTCCGAGATCCTCTACGCGTACACGTCCGGCGCCAACAACAACGGCTCCGCCTTCGCGGGTCTGAACGCCGACACGCAGTGGTTCAACTCGACGATCGGTATCGCGATGCTGGTCGGCCGGTTCCTGCCCATGGTGTTCGTCCTCGCCCTGGCGGGCTCGCTCGCCGAGCAGAAGCCCGTCCCCGAGACCGCGGGCACGCTGCGGACCGAGAAGCCGCTGTTCACGGGCCTCCTGGTCGGCACGATCATGATCATCACCGGTCTGACCTACTTCCCGGCCCTCGCACTGGGACCGCTCGCCGAGGGGCTCGCGGCATGAACATCGACGTGACGAAGCAAGAGGACAACGTGTCCACCACGACTCCGACGAAGGCGCCCCATGGCGACCTGTCCGGCGGACACCAGCCGGCCGGACGTGTCGGTGGGGGTCTGTTCGACCCCAAGCAGCTGCTGAAGTCCTTCCCGGACGCGATGAAGAAGCTCGACCCGCGGGTGATGGTCAAGTCGCCCGTGATGTTCGTGGTCCTGATCGGCTCGGTGGTCACCACCGTGCTGGCGCTCAAGGACCCGGGCGACTGGTTCGGCTGGGCGATCGCGGTGTGGCTGTGGCTGACCACGATCTTCGCCAACCTGGCGGAGGCGGTGGCCGAGGGCCGCGGCAAGGCCCAGGCCGACACGCTGCGCAAGGCCAAGACCGACACGGTCGCCCGCCGCCTCGTCGGCAAGAACGAGGAGCGGGTCCCGGGCACCGAGCTGAAGATCGGTGATCTGGTGGTCTGCGAGGCCGGCGATGTGATCCCCGGCGACGGTGACGTCGTCGAGGGTGTCGCGAGCGTCGACGAGTCCGCCATCACCGGCGAGTCGGCTCCGGTCATCCGCGAGTCCGGCGGCGACCGCTCGGCCGTCACCGGCGGTACAAAGGTGCTGTCCGACCGCATCGTCATCAAGATCACGACGAAGCCGGGCGAGACGTTCATCGACCGCATGATCAACCTGGTCGAGGGCGCTGCCCGGCAGAAGACCCCGAACGAGATCGCCCTCAACATCCTGCTGGCCTCGCTCACGATCGTCTTCCTGCTCGCCGTCGTGACGCTGAAGCCGTTCGCGATCTACGCGGGCGCCGACGAGCAGACCTCGATGATCGTCCTGACCGCGCTCCTCGTCTGCCTCATCCCGACGACGATCGGCGCGCTGCTCTCGGCGATCGGCATCGCCGGCATGGACCGCCTGGTGCAGCGCAACGTCCTGGCGATGTCCGGCCGGGCCGTCGAGGCGGCCGGTGACGTGTCGACGCTGCTCCTGGACAAGACGGGCACGATCACGCTGGGCAACCGCCAGGCGTCGGAGTTCGTGCCGGTGCGCGGTACGACGGAGTCGGAGGTCGCGGACGCCGCCCAGCTGTCCTCGCTGGCCGACGAGACGCCCGAGGGCCGCTCCATCGTCGTACTGGCGAAGGAGAAGTACGGGCTGCGCGAGCGCCACCAGGGCGAGCTGTCCCACGCCACCTGGATCGAGTTCACCGCCCAGACCCGTATGTCGGGTGTGGACGTGGACGGCAAGCAGACCCGCAAGGGCGCGGCTGGATCGGTCATCGCCTGGGTCACCGAGAACGGCGGTACGGTCGCCGACGACGCCGACACGCTGGCCAACAAGATCTCCGAGGCCGGCGGCACGCCGCTGCTCGTCGCGGTCAAGGACGACAAGGGCGCCCGTGTCCTGGGTGTCATCCACCTGAAGGACGTCGTCAAGGAGGGCATGCGGGAGCGGTTCGACGAGCTGCGGCGCATGGGCATCAAGACGGTCATGATCACGGGTGACAACCCGCTGACCGCCAAGGCCATCGCCGAGGAGGCGGGTGTCGACGACTTCCTCGCCGAGGCCACGCCCGAGGACAAGATGGCGCTGATCAAGCGCGAGCAGGCCGGTGGCAAGCTCGTCGCGATGACCGGTGACGGCACCAACGACGCCCCGGCTCTCGCCCAGGCGGACGTGGGTGTGGCTATGAACACCGGTACCTCGGCCGCCAAGGAGGCCGGGAACATGGTGGACCTGGACTCCAACCCGACCAAGCTCATCGAGATCGTGGAGATCGGCAAGCAACTGCTGATCACCCGGGGCGCGTTGACGACGTTCTCGATCGCCAACGACGTCGCGAAGTACTTCGCGATCATCCCGGCCATGTTCACGGTCGCCTACCCGTCGCTCGACAAGCTCAACATCATGGGCCTGGCCTCGCCCGAGTCCGCGATCCTCTCCGCGGTCGTCTTCAACGCGCTGGTCATCATCGCGCTCGTTCCGCTCGCCCTGAAGGGCGTTCAGTACCGGCCGACCAGCGCGGACAAGATGCTCCGTCGAAACCTCGGAATCTACGGATTGGGCGGCCTGATCGCGCCGTTCATCGGCATCAAGATCATCGACCTGATCATTTCTCTCATCCCCGGAATCGGCTGATCACTATGAACAATTCAGTGGCTAGTACGGCGCGGTTGCTGGGGGCGGGCCTGCGGGCGCTGCTCGTGCTGACCGTGATCTGCGGCGTCATCTACCCGCTCGCCGTCACCGGGATCGCCCAGGGCCTGTTCAACGACAAGGCCAACGGCTCGGAGATCAAGAGCGGGGGCAAGGTCGTCGGCTCCGAGCTCATCGGACAGCGTTACGACCTGCCCCTGAAGAAGGGGCAGGAGACCGCGGAGCCGGACCTGAAGTGGTTCCAGCCGCGGCCCTCCAACGGCCTCGGGGAGAACAGCGTCAACACGCAGTACCAGCTGATCCTGTCCGGTGCCACCAATCTCGCCGGTGACAACAAGGACCTGATCAAGCAGGTGAAGGACGCGCAGGCGGCCGTCGTCAAGGACAACTCCACGGCCGACTTCAAGGTCAAGCCATCGGATGTGCCGGCCGAGGCCGTCACCTCGTCCGGCTCGGGCCTGGACCCGCACATCTCCCCGGACTACGCGGAGTTGCAGGCCCACCGGGTCGCGGAGAAGAACCACCTGAGCGTCGCGCAGGTCGACAAGCTCGTCGCCGACCACACCGACGACCGGATCCTCGGTTTCATCGGCGAGCCCCGCGTCAACGTCCTCCAGCTCAACATCGCGCTCAAGGAACTGACCAAGGGCTGATGGCCTTATCGCAACAGAGGATGGGAGTCGGCGGGCCCGGATCGCCCCGAGGGCCCGCCGACTCCCGCCGCACGTGGGACGACAAGAGGAAGGCAGCACGCCGATGACCCGGGTGCTTGTCGTGGAGGACGACGCACAGCTCGCCCGCGCCCTGGTGATCAATCTCCAGGCGCGCAAGTACACGGTGGACGCGGCACCCGACGGTGCCACCGCCCTCCGGCTCGTGGCGGCCGAGCAACCGGACTTGATCCTGCTCGATCTCGGACTGCCCGACATGGACGGCATCGAGGTCATCAAGGCCCTCCGGGGCTGGAGCCGGGCCCCGGTCCTGGTCCTCTCCGCGCGCAGCGGCTCCGAGGACAAGATCCGCGCCCTCGACGTGGGCGCCGACGACTACATGACCAAGCCGTTCAGCATGGATGAGCTCCTTGCCCGCCTGCGGGCCGCCACACGCCGCACGATCGAGTCGCCCCCACCGACCCAGACGGCCATGGTGGTCGGCACCGACGAATTCACCGTCGACCTGTTGGCCAAGAGAGTCCGGCGCGGGGACCGCGACATACGGCTGACCCCGACCGAGTGGCACCTGCTGGAGATCCTGGTCACCCATCCCGGGGTGCTCGTCAGCCAGCGCCGGCTGCTCACGGAGGTCTGGGGGCCCAGTTACAGGGGAAAGACCAACTATCTCCGGGTCTACATGGCCCAGCTGCGGCGGAAACTGGAGGCCGACCCCGCCCACCCCCGCCATCTGGTCACCGAGCCTGGAATGGGCTACCGCTTCGAAGCGTGACGATCCGGCCGACCCCGTCTGGTGGTCGGCTTTCGTCCGGCGTGAGGCATACACATCCTGTCCGTCTTCAACCGAGAATCGACATTATGGGACGCGGAAAGCTCCGGATTTACCTCGGCGCGGCACCGGGCGTCGGCAAGACGTACGCGATGCTCTCGGAAGGCCACCGCCGGGTCGAGCGCGGCACGGACTGCGTCGTCGCCTTCGTCGAGCACCACAACCGTCCCCGCACGGAGGTGATGCTCCACGGCCTCGAACAGCTCCCCCGCCGAAGCGTCGAGTACCGGGGCACCAGCTTCACCGAGATGGACGTCGATGCGGTCCTGGCCAGGAAACCGGCCGTGGCGCTCGTCGACGAACTTCCGCACACCAATGTCCCCGGCTGCCGCAACACCAAGCGCTGGCAGGACATCGAGGAACTGCTCGCCGCCGGCATCGACGTCGTCTCCACGGCCAACATCCAGCACCTGGAGTCGTTGGGCGATGTCGTCGAGTCGATAACCGGCGTACGGCAGCAGGAGACCGTCCCCGACGAGGTCGTGCGCCGCGCCGACCAGATCGAACTGGTCGACATGTCCCCGCAGGCCCTGCGCCGCCGCATGGCCCACGGAAACATCTACAAGCCGGACAAGGTCGACGCCGCTCTCTCCAACTACTTCCGCCCCGGCAACCTCACCGCGCTGCGCGAACTCGCCCTGCTGTGGACCGCCGACCGCGTCGACGAGTACCTCCAGGAGTACCGTACCGAGCACCGCGTCTCGAAGATCTGGGGCTCCCGGGAACGCATCGTCGTCGGCCTCACCGGTGGCCCCGAGGGCCGGACGCTCATCCGGCGCGCCGCCCGCCTCGCGGAGAAGGGCGCGGGCGGTGAGGTCCTCGCCGTCTACATCGCCCGCAGCGACGGTCTGACCTCCGCCTCGCCCAAGGAACTCGCCGTCCAGCGGACCCTCGTCGAGGACCTCGGCGGTACCTTCCACCACGTCATAGGCGACGACATCTCCTCCGGCCTGCTCGAATTCGCCCGGGGCGTCAATGCCACCCAAATCGTCCTCGGCGTAAGCCGCCGCCGCTCCTGGCACTACGTGTTCGGTCCTGGTGTCAGCGCCACGGTCGCCCGGGAATCGGGCCCCGACCTGGACGTCCACATCGTTACTCACGACGAGGTGGCGAAGGGCCGCGGGCTGCCCGACGCCCGTGGCGCGCGGCTCGGCCGCTCGCGGACCATCTGGGGCTGGCTGGTCGGCATCATCGGCCCGGCCCTGCTGACCCTGCTGCTCAGCACCGCCATCCCCGACGTGGGGCTGGCGAACGACGTCCTGCTCTTCCTCACCCTCACCGTCGCTGCGGCTCTCCTCGGCGGGCTTCGCCCCGCCCTTGCCTCGGCGGCTGTCGGATCCCTGCTGCTCAACTGGTTCTTCACCCCGCCGGTCCACGAGCTCACGATCGCCGACCCCCGCAACATCGTCGCCCTAGTGATCTTCATAGGGGTCGGGATCTCCGTTGCCTCAGTCGTGGACCTGGCGGCCCGCAGGACCCATCAGGCCGCCCGGTTGAGGGCCGAGGCGGAGACACTCTCCTTCCTCGCCGGCAGCGTTCTGCGGGGCGAGACGAGCCTCGACGCTCTCCTCGAACGGGTGCGGGAGACCTTCGTCATGGAGTCGGTGGCACTACTGGAGCGCAGCGAGGAGTCCGAGCCCTGGTCCTGCGTCGCCGTCGTGGGCCCTCGGTCCGCAGGCCGACCCGAGGACGCGGACGTGGGCATGCCGGTCGGCGACCATCTCGCTCTCGCCCTGACGGGCCGCGTCCTGCCCGCCGAGGACCGACGCGTCCTCGGCGCGTTCGCCGCCCAGGCCGCCGTCGTACTGGACCGGCAGCGGCTCGTCGGGGAGGCCGAGGAGGCCCGCAGGCTGGCCGAGGGCAACAAGATCCGCACCTCGCTCCTGGCTGCCGTCAGCCATGACCTGCGTACCCCGCTCGCCGGGATCAAGGCGTCGGTCACCTCGCTGCGGGCCGACGACATCGAGTGGTCCGAGGAGGACCAGAACGAACTCCTCGCCGGCATCGAGGAGGGCGCCGACCGGCTCGACCACCTGGTGGGCAACCTGCTGGATGTCTCCCGCCTCGAGACCGGTACCGTCACCCCCGTCATCCGGCGGACCGACCTCGACGAGGTGGTCCCGATGGCCCTCGGCGGCGTACCGGAGAACAGCGTCGAGCTGGACATCCCCGAGACCCTCCCGATGGTCGCCGTCGACCGCGGCCTCCTGGAACGAGCCGTCGCCAACATCGTCGAGAACGCGGTCAAGTACAGCCCGGACGGTGAACCCGTCCTCGTGGCCGCCAGCACGATCGCCGACCGCGTCGAACTGCGCGTGGTGGACCGTGGCCCCGGAGTCCCCGACGAGGCCAAGGAACGCATCTTCGGCGCGTTCCAGCGCTACGGCGACGCACCGCGCGGAGCCGGAGTGGGCCTGGGCCTCGCCGTGGCCCGCGGCTTCGTCGAGGCGATGGGAGGCACCGTGATCGCCGAGGACACCCCCGGCGGCGGCCTGACGATGGCGCTCAGCCTGCGCATGGCGGACGGCCTGCCTCTCTCCCGGCCAGAGCTTTCTGCGGAGAAGACGACGTGAACGCGGCCGATCGGCGGCCGGTCGGAGTCTCAGTCCCGATGCCCGGCGGTCGGTGCCTTCAGTAGCCGGTCCAGCTCGCCCCCGGCCCCGTCGTACCCGGCGTCGGAGATCCGTTGCAGCTCGCGCAGATCGCCGGTCGCGGCAGCGCGCCCAGTGAGCAGGAACCCAGCGTGCATGGATCCCTCGTCCAACAGCTCGCTCAGCTCGCCGAGGTCGCCGGCTGCGTCGGCGAGGTCGGCCAGCCGGTCCAGAGCGGTCTCGTTGCCCCCGTCGGCGAGCTCGCGCAGGGTCTCCCGATCGACATTCGTGTTCTCCATGACGCCATCGTGCAACCCTGCCCCTGGGGAAAGGCCAAGTGGAGGGATGGCCGGATGATCACCATCGGTCAATTGGCCAGGTACATCGGTGTGTCGATCAAGACCATCCGCGTCTACCACGACAAGGGGCTGCTCCCCGAGCCTGACCGCGATGCGTCCGGTATCCGGCACTTGAGATCAGCGACCGACGAGGAGTTCCAGCAGGCGCTGCGCGAGATCGACGACGTGCTCACCGCCCGCATCAGCGGCCTGCGGGCAACGCAGGGGCGGTTGCGCCGGCTCGCCGCCGGGCATCTGGCGCCGCTGTCCACCGAGGTCGGTGCCCATCTGGAGCACCTGGCACGCTGGGGATTCACGCCTCGATGGGTGGATCTGCAACGCGACCTGTGGATCCTCGTGTTCGCCACCCACCCGGACCGCGCGACCTCACTGTTCCACGACCAGGCCGAGACCCTGTCCGACCCGGCGCTACGGCAGCTCTTCCTCGACTACGACCACGCGTACGACCTGGACGCCGACGATCCCCGCATCGACGAAGTCGCACGCCGGATCGCCGAGGCGACCCGGGAACGCTACGGACCCGACGAACTGCCCGGGCTGGACGCGGCCTCCGAGATCCCCGCCCTCATCCAGGACACGGTCAATGCCTCGTCCCCGGCATGGCAGCGACTCGACACGCTCATTCGCGCCCAACTGAACGCGTGACCCGACGTGATCAGTTGCCGCGCGGGGCGTACATGATGACCGCCATCCCGGCGAGGCAGACCAGGGCGCCGACGACGTCGAAGCGGTAGCCGTCGGCGACCATGTCGTGACCGTGCCTTGGAGGGAGGCAATGCATCCGGGAGAACCGGCTCCTTGCGGTCAGGCTGGAACGCCTTCTTTGGCCGGCTCACGTGGTGGCGTGGGCTCCGGCGAGCTGGTCCGGCGGAGCGACTTGCGGAGCATGGAGCCGATGTCCGGGTCGTGGCCGAGCGGTGCCAGGAGCAGGAGCAGGCCGCCCCACATGGCGAGGGCGAAGCTCCACAGGCCCATGGTCACCGCGATGGAGAGATGGAAGAGCGCTCCGGCGGGCAGCAGCATCCAGCGCACCTTCTGAGGCATCAGAAGAGCGGCGGCCAGGGCGATCTCCAGCACGAGCGGCCCCCAGGTCATGGCGGCGACGCCTGCCGGGCTCTGCACGACGGCGTTGAGCGCAGGGCGTAGCCAGCCCGCCGCCCCGAACGCGTCGTTGTTCACCCAGTAGTACAGGGCGGTCCCATCGGCCCATTCGGCGTGCGGGAGTTTGGCCACGCACGACTGGAAGTACAGCACGGCCATCTGGACGCGGGCCACGTAGATCGCGCTGACACCGATCAGCGCCAGGGTGCCGCGCTGTTCCGGGGCGGGCAGGGAGGGTTGGGCGGATGTCCAGTGCCAGCGACGGGAATCGCCCAGCGACACCAGAGCGATCAGCAGGGTGAGCACCCAGGTGATCTGGTCGCCGCCGTCCGGGATGGAGATGCCGGTGAAGACGCTGAACGCCACGTAGGCGTGGGGAATGGCGGTGAGACAGGGCCTCCATCCGCTCGCCGCGACGAGCAGGACGGCGCAGCACAGCCAGCGGACGGTGTCGTAGTGATCGGGCTCCACGAGGCAGAAGGCGCCTCCGCCGGCGACTCCCTGGCACAGCGGGTACTGGCCGACGGTCGCCACTTCCTGGAAGAGGGAGGCGGCGTCACTGAACGCGAGCGTGCCCAAGGTGCCCAGGGCCAGCAGCGTACGGGCCAGTCCGTAGCCCGTGCCCCAGGGAAGGGTGATCGTGCGCTGTCGCATCAGCACGTCACCTCCACAACCAGGACACGCTCCGGGGTGTGGGTCTCCGGGACGAGGTCACGCCAGGCCCAGGGAGTCGGACGCTCCGCCGACAAGCCGATCGTCCCGCACAGCGTGGGGTTCGGTTGCTTGTTGTCGATGCTTCGGGCGGCCGCGCCGAATTTTTCGAGGCAGGCCGCTCTGCTGTCGTCGCAGGAATGCCAGTCGTCCTGTTTCGCGCCCGAAAGGAGCATCGCTATCTCGACGCCTTGGGCACGTGACGCACGGTTGAGCCCGAAAGCGTTTCGCGGTTCCGCGTGCGGCGTCAGCGACTTCGATTCCCAGTTGCCCGATTCCCTCTTGAACGGAATCACTTCCGGGTCGCGCGGGGATTTGGTGAAGAACGCCCACCCCTGCGGAGCCATGTTCACCACGGTGTGCCTGACCTCTTTCTGGGCCGGCAGCGAAATGACGTTCTTGGGCAACTGTTCCTGGACCGCGTACAGGATGACAACAGCCCAGATGAGGATGATGGAGACGATCGCCTTCGGCGAGACAGCGACGGAATCGCTTCTGTGCTGACTGAAGGCGTCGTAGAGATATCGGAGTTTGCTTTTCATTTCGATGTGGTTCCTTGCCCCCAATGGACGCCATGCGGCAGAGCCGGTGAGCGGGGGGAGTCTGCAGCCTCCCCCCGCTCACCGGGCGCTGCTTACGCGGCCTTGAGTGCCTTGGTGACCTGGGCGACAGCCTCGTCCTTCGACAGCTGCGTTCCGTCGCCGCCGGTCGGCTGGGCGCTCCAGAACCAGTTCTTGCCCTTGACGAAGTTGGCGCCCACCGCGACGGTGACGGTGACAACGGCACCGGCGGCCGTCACGACGGCCGCGACATGCACCACCGCGGCGCCGACTGCGACGGTGACGCCACAGCGCTGGCCGTTCTCCACGGGCATGGCGGACTTGTCTTCCTTGGCCACGGAGAGAAGCGTTGCCTGGGCCTCGGAGACCGCCCGCTCCACCTTGCGCGGGTCGCCGCTGCGGGACTTCTTGCTGAAGTCGGCGAAGAAGCCGGGCGACTTCTTGTTGATCAGCTTGATCACGGCGTCGGAAGCACGCTTCTCGTCAGCGGATTCGTTGTCGAGGTGCTGACGCGCCTCGGAGAAGAGATCCAGCCGGGACAGGTCCTTCCCGACCTTGCCCTGCGAGAAGAACAGACCTCGGAAGATGTTCTCGCCGTCGGTCTTGGCCGATATCGCAGGAGCGCTGACCGCCGCCTTGGCCGTGTCCGTGCCGGTGTCCGCGGCAACCGCGTTGGACCCCACCACGCAAACGGCTGCCGTCGTGATGCCGGCAACAGCCAGGATTCCGCGCTGCTTGATTTTCATTGGGTTCCCCTTGAGTCGGTGAAAACGGCAGGGGGTAACCCACGTGCGGTCAACACGTTTTCCCCCCGTCGTGTGACTACTGTGAAGATCCTTTCACGCCGCTGCGAAGTTTGTGGCTGGAGTGGCCAGAGTCACATGCGTCGCCAAATGTCCTGCGGTCGGGGCGACTTCGCCTTCCGTGAAGGGAACCTATGGTGCTAGCGTCATTGGCATCATGTTGCTGAGACTGAACGCTGCGGATGCCCGCCCTCTTCACGAACAGGTGGCGGGTGCGATCCGGCGGGCGATCGCCGAGGGAGAGTGCGCGCCGGGGGACCGACTGCCCCCGGCCCGTGATCTGTCCCAGGCGCTCGGCGTCAACGCCAACACTGTGCTGCGAGGGCTCAGGACGTTGCGGGACGAAGGTGTCCTCGAGTTCCGGCGGGGCCGCGGTGTGACCGTGGCCGACGGCGCGGACCAACGCTCCGACCTGGTGGAACAGGTGCGTGCCCTCGTCGCCGACGCGGCTCGCCGGGGCTACAGCAAGGCCGACATCATCGCCATCATCGAGGGGGATTCGTGAACGAGCGCGCAAGGCGCGGAGGCGGAACAGCCTGGGCGGGCGCCGGCTGGTGTGCCGGTGTCCTGGTACTGCTCCTGTGCATACCGCTGGCGGCGAGCGGCCGGCTGCCCGACAGGCTGGCGACGCACTGGGGCACGGGCGGGGAGCCCGACGGGTCCATGCCGCTGTGGGCGGCCGTCTTCTTCCCCGTGCTGGTCTGGCTGGTCCTGGTACTGGCCGTGGTCCTCTTGGCGAGGCGCCCGAACAGCGGGGCACCGGGATGGGCCGCCATCTCCCTGGCGTCAGGAGGGGTGTTCCTGGTCGGCGGACAGGCATCGATCGTGCGGGCCAATCTGGACCGGTCCGACTGGCATGCGGCCGACTCGGTGACACCCTGGGTGATCGGGGCCCTCACGGTGGCCGTCACGGCAGGCGCACTCGCCTGGCTGGCCATCCGCCGCCCCGCCACCGGGCAGCGGCAGGCGACAGGAGGCCCTGGCATGAGCATTCCACCGGACCAGCAACTCGCCTGGTTCTCCCGCACGTCCAACCGGTGGCTCCACGTGACCTCGGCCGTCACCGGATTCGCGGCACTGGCCATCACAGCGGCCGGCGTAGGCGGTCTCATCCCCCTGCGCTCGGCGCTGATCGCTCCGTTCGCGTTCACCTCCCTCGTCGTGCTCGGCTGCTCTTCCGTGCAGGTACGCGTCAGCGAGCAAGGCGTGAAGGTGTCCTTCGGCCCGCTCGGCTGGCCGGCGCGAAGCTGGGCCGTCCAGGACATCGAGTCCGCCCGCGTCGAGCACCGAACTCCCGCACAGGTGGGGGGCTGGGGCTACCGGCTGAGCGGCCTGGGCACCACCGTGATGCTGCGCGGCGGGGAGTGCCTCGTCATACGGGCCAAGGGCAAGGACTTCGCCGTGAGCGTGGATGACGCCGAACGGGGCGCCGGGCTCCTGAACGCCCTGAGCGCGGAACGCGCGGGCGGGCACCGGTCATGAGTACGCACGGAGAGCAGCAGTGCGTAAGGGGTAGGCGTGGACGCCGGCTTGATCACCATCGGACCATGCACCAGGAGCTTGTCGCCGGGCCAGGCCCCGGGGCTCGGTGATGCGATGAAGGCATCAGAGATCTCGAGATGAGGGGCCTCGCCGATCCAGTACGCCCAGTAGTTGAGGTCGGCGGCCTCGCCGGCGTCGTCCGCGAGGGCCGTGTCGATGAAGTGACTCATGCGGTCGCGGTCCCCACGCCGGGCGGAGACAGCTGCGACAGAACGGGAGTTGAGCCAGTGGGCGAGCCAGTCGTGCGGCCGCTCGGTGCTCTGCTGGTAGGTGAGCCATTCATCGGTGTCGCCCTGGTCGTCGTACCCGGAGAGGTAGAGGGCCTGGCGGCGTAGAAGGAACTGTTTCTTCCCCGCGCGCCCGTTCAGCTGTGCGTCGCATCTGACTGAAGAAGCGGGCGCGGTCCGAGGCGGATAGCTCTGGCCCAGTCGGCGCCGGTCCTCGGCGAGTGCGCGGCGGCGCTGCCAGCTCCCGGACGGTCTGGGGCGCGACGCCGTTCAACGGCCATGCCAGAACCTCGCCGAGATCCCGTTGCATCACCATCGCCCCAAGAGGGCTGTCCTCGGAAGCGGTCTTCTCGTCGAGTGCGCTCGCGAGTAGGACGTCCGCCTCAAGAGCTCGTTCGAGGGCTTGAAGGGGTAGCGGGGCTGTGCCCATCTGCATCAGCCGGTGCCGGTGGACAAGCATCTGCCCGACGGGCACGGCAGTCAGGGGGCGCCGGCGTCTGCGGACACCTTGAGGCACTCGGCGGCCTCTTCCTGGGTGTATCCCTGCTGCTCTCTATGCCCCGGAAGACGTACCCCGAAATGACGCCGGTACGAGGACGCGAGGTAGCCCCCTGACCGCTGGTCAGGGTTTGTCGTGAGTTCGGGTGCATGGGAGGTCCATTCCCGGAGGTTCGCTCCAAACCACCTGTACTCGGGGTCACTTCAGGGGTGGAGGGCGGCCTTCTAACGTCGTACGTGTCCCCATCCGAGCCTATTAGGAGGCTGATCCGATGGGCCTCGTTGTGAACGCCTCTGAGTTGATGACGCAGATGGAGAAGCCATCTCATCCTGGTCCGGAGGTCGTGCTGCGAGAGAGGTGCGGGCCCAGATGTTTCCGGGCATGGGGATGTCTGCGCACCCGGGGGCGGACCGGGAGTCGGCGGTCAGCCACTGGCTACTCACCGAAAACAGCGAAGGACATCAGGCATGCTCGGGCGAACTGGGCGGACCGTGGAATTGCCCTGATGCGGTGCGGCAGTCTCTTCGCCGCGGTACGCATCCCTGCCGAAATCGTGCACGCGGCCGCGGGCGCCGAGGACCAGGAACGTGTTGACGCGTTCCTTGAGGAGGCGTTGGCACGAGGTACTGGGACCCGTCCATTTCCAGCGCGCCGTCGATCTGCTCGGCCACCTGGCCATCCTCGTTGCGCAGGACAAAGGATTCCCTGATGCAGGACCCGTTCAGTCTTGAAGACATCGTTCAGTACGCCTTCGAGGGCGGTGCCCCGCTTCTTTGGGTCCAGTTCGTTGAAGAGGTTAGCGAGCCGGCCTCGAAGCGCTTCGAATTCCGCACGCCGCCGAGCCAAGCGCTTCGCCTCGGCGCTGCGTGCCGCAAGCCGTGCTGCCCGTTCGTCGTCACGTGCCTGGTTCATCCGGGTGAACGAATCTTTGACGTTCACCAGACTTCGCACGCTCGCCTGCAGCCCCTGAGCCGGTAGTCGATCGTCTGGCCACAGCGTGGAGAAGTCTTCGAACTCGATCGCCCGCTTGAGTAGCTCTCGTCGGACTTGCAGGCCAGCGTCACCCTGCTCGTTGATCTGGCTGAGCACGGCACGAACAATCTTGTACTTGCTGATTGCTGCCCTGTCCGCAGCGAGCTGTTGCCGGTGTACTGCGAGCAGCTCCTCACCGACGCCCGCTCCGCGCAAGAATTCGAGGACGCCGTCCTTGCTTCGGCTCAGCCGTGGCACCAGCTCGATCAGCAGCTCTAACAGCTCGGGAGGCCAGCGGTAGGCGTCATCGTGGACCGTTCGACATCCGCATCTTCCACGTCGAAGCCGTTTCGCAGGCCCCTTGGGCCTGTGCGGGATCCGAACAGCACGTCACTGAGCGGGCTGGTCGCCTCGGTGATGTCGGTCTCGCTGACGCTGGTGGAGAGGCTGCGGCCCCACGCGTTTTCGGTGGCCACCGCATGGAGTGGAGCGCCCACAAGGCGGACGACGTCTCGTTTGCTGGTGTCCAGATTGGTCCTGAACCAGTCCAACTGGCGGCTGACACTTCCCTCTTCAGGACGGCTCCTGGGGCCAATCGCTGAAGACTGATGGTAGTGGGCAGAGTGCCAGCGACCCTGACTGACATCAGTGCCGGCAGCTGGGGAGACGTCCACGGCCGGATCTCTGTCTTGCGTTGCGTAGCAGTGCGCTCGCTGTGAAATACATGAGTGGGTGAGGCTGAGTGTTGCATTCCGAGATGGCAACGCGGTGCGATACCCGCGTCGTTGGTACTCCAATATGTGTTGTGGTCCGTGCCCTCGATCGGGTCACCGGCGACGGATTGATTGTGTTCGACGCGCGCTATGCCTTCCCCTTCCTATGGCCTTGCCAGGTGGCCTCCTGAAGGAGGGCGATGTGACTGCGACGGGCAAGGTCTCGTCGTGCTGGGCGATACATAGCAAACGATCCCCGGTTAGCGAAACCGGGGATTGTCCCGAGTATTGAGGGTGTTCGCACTCGGCTGTGCTTGGCAGTGGAGCCGAGGCGGACGAGGTAGACAGCGTCGCAAACCCCGGACGAGGAGAGCGCTGTTGTCTGCTGCCCTGACGAACGTGGTGCCCTTCGCTGCAAGGCAGCGATGGCACCGCCGATGTGGAGTTTCCACGCCCGCGAGGAGAGTGAGTGATCCTGTCACAACCGATCAAGAAGCTGCCGCCGAACGCGAAGGGGCAGGTCCGGTACCGGTTCGTGGTCGACGTCGGGACCGACCCGGCCACTGGGAAGCGTAAGCAGCTGACCCGTACCCTCGGCACGCTCAAGGAGGCGCAGGCCGAGTACGCACGTATTGCGGTCCGTCGCCACAATGGGGCGCTCGTGCCGCGCAACAAGATGACCGTGAACGAGTGGCTCGATGAGTGGCTCGCCAAGAAGGCGGAAGACCTGGAAGAGACCACGATCTCCACCTACAGGGTGACCCTGGACCGTGTCCGGGGCAGGCTTGGGCACATCCGGCTCCAAGAGCTCACTGAGGACGATGTCGAAGCATGGATGCTGTGGGCTCTTCGGGAGGGCCGCGTACGCGCCACGAAGGCCGGTCCCGGTCTGGGGGTGACATCGGTGGAGATGTCCCTCACGAGGCTGAAGGAAGCCCTCAACCGGGCCGTGGCGCGGCGCCTGGTAGCGGTGAATGTGGCCCAGGAGGTCAGGATCCCCCGGAAGGTGCGCAAGGCGGAGCGGCAGGCCAAGGCCGAGGTGCCGCCCTGGAGTGTCGCGGAGGTCCATGCCTTCGTACTCGCGGTGAGGGATCACCGGCTGTATGCCCCGCTCCTCCTGTCGTTGATGGGTCTGCGCCCGGCGGAGGTCTGCGGCATGCGTTGGGCCGATCTGGACTTGGACACAGCCACCCTGGCCGTTGCCAACACGCGCACGTTGGTGGGGAACAAGATCGTGGTGGAGAAGGACACGAAGTCGCTTGCCGGGGAACGGGACCTTCCGCTGCCCGTTCCGGTCAAAGAAGCCCTCCTGAGCTTCAAGGCTACCCAGGTAGCTGAGAAGCGGGCGGCGGGGCAGGCGTACCAGGCCAGCGGGTACGTGCTGGTGGACGAACTCGGGACGCCGCTCAATGTGCGGCAGTTGCGTGAGCAGGCGTACAAGGTCATGGCCGACAACACGCTGCGGCGGGTCCGTTTGTACGATGCCCGCGCGAGCTGCTTCACCTACCTGGCGAACAAGGGCGTCCCTGACCATCTCCTCGCCCGATGGGCGGGGCACACCGACGTCAGGACCACGAAGCGCTGGTACGTGAAGCCGGACGTAGAAGATCTTCGTTCGGCGGCGGATACCTGGAGTGGTCTGACCGGTCTCCCGACCCCTGTGGTGAGAAAAGTGTGAGACGTGGGAGCGTAGGTCGAGTGAGTGAGACGACGACGAATGCCCTGCAGTACCGCTTTGACGGGCCGGAAGACGCCCCGGTCCTGATTTTGGGCCCCTCCCTCGGGACAACATGGCACATGTGGGACCGGCAGGTGCCCGAGCTGGTCAAGCACTGGCGGGTGTTCCGCTTCGACATGCCAGGACACGGCGGTGCGCCCGCGCACCCCGCGGGCTCCGTGAGCGAGCTCGCCCAGCGGCTCCTCGCCACGCTCGACGAGGTCGGAGTGCACCGCTTCGGGTACGCGGGCTGCGCCTTCGGCGGTGCCATCGGTGCCGAACTGGCCCTGCGCCACCCGCAGCGCGTGGCCTCCCTCGCGCTGATATCCGCATCGCCGCGGTTCGGCAGCGCCGATGAGTTCCGCCAGCGTGGTGTCATCGTGCGGAGCAATGGGCTCGACCCCATCGCGCGCACTTCCCCCGACCGTTGGTTCACGCCGGGCTTCGCCGCCGCGCAGCCCGCGATCACCGACTGGGCCGTACAGATGGTGCGGACCACCGACCCCGGCTGCTACATAGCCGCCTGCGAGGCGCTCGCCGCCTTCGACGTGCGGGCCGAGCTGGGCAGGATCGGGGTGCCCACCCTTGTGCTCGTCGGTTCGGAGGACCAGGTCACCGGGCCCGGCGAGGCCCGCACCCTCGTCGCCGGGATACCGGACGCCCGCCTCGCCGTCGTGCCGGGCGCATCGCACCTCGCCCCCGTCGAGCAGCCCGCGGCCGTCACCGACCTCCTCGTACGGCACTTCTCCACCGCCTGGCCGGCCGCGGCCGACGCGACCGGCACCCACGCGGCGATCAGCGCGCCCCCGGTCAAGCCGGTGCTCGCCCCGCCGCCCGTCACGCCCGTCGCCGAGATCGGGCCCATGGCGCAGCCCGAAGCCGTGGGCGGCGGCCGTCCCGATCCGTACGACGCGGGGCTCAAGGTCCGCCGCGAGGTGCTCGGCGACGCGCACGTCGACCGTGCCCTCGCCGCAGCCGACGACTTCTCCGGGGACTTCCAGGAGCTCATCACGCGCTACGCCTGGGGCGAGGTCTGGAACCGTCCGGGGCTCGACCGGCGCTCCCGCAGCTGCGTCACCCTCACCGCGCTCGTCGCCGGCGGGCACCTCGACGAACTGGGCTTCCACATCCGCGCGGCGCTGCGCAACGGCCTCACCCCGCTGGAGATCAAGGAAGTGCTGCTGCAGGCCGCCGTCTACTGCGGCGTACCCGCGGCGAACTCGGCGTTCAGGGTCGCCCAGGCCGTGATCCGCGAGGAAACCACGCCCCAGGAGTGACGCGTAGCAGGATGGGGGTATGACGACTGCCGCGAAGCGCATCAAGCTCACGAAGAAGACACACGCCTGTGTCCGCCTCGAGCGGGACGGGCGGAGTCTCGTCATCGACCCCGGCACCTTCAGTGAGGAGGACGCCGCCGTCGGCGCCGAGGCGATCCTCGTCACGCACGAGCACATCGACCACTTCAACGAGGACCGGCTGCGCGCGGGCATGGAGGCCAATCCGGCCGCCGAGATCTGGACCCTGCGCTCCGTCGCGGAGAAGATCTCGGCCGCCTTCCCGGGGCGGGTGCACACTGTCGGCCACGGGGACACCTTCAGCGCCGCCGGGTTCGACGTGCAGGTGCACGGTGAGCTGCACGCCGTGATCCACCCGGACATCCCGCGGATCACCAACGTCGGCTATCTGGTGGACGGTTCGGTCTTCCACCCGGGCGACGCGCTGACCGTCCCCGAGCAGCCCGTGGACACGCTGATGCTGCCGGTGATGGCGCCCTGGAACAAGATCTCCGAGGTCATCGACTACGTACGCGAGGTCAAGCCGCTGCGCGCCTACGACATCCACGACGCGCTGCTCACGGACCTCGCCCGGCCGATCTACGACTCCCAGATCGGTGCCCTGGGCGGGGCCGAGCACCTGCGCCTCACGCCGGGCGAGTCGGCCGACCTGTGACTGTCGGACCCGCCCGGTAGGTTGTGAGACATGCGCATTGCCACCTGGAACGTGAACTCGATCACCGCTCGCCTCCCGAGGCTCCTCGCCTGGCTGGAGAACAGCGGTACGGATGTGCTGTGCATCCAGGAGACCAAGACCACCGCGGAGGGCTTCCCCGCCGACGAGCTGCGCGAGCTCGGCTACGAGTCGGCGGTGAACGCGACGGGGCGGTGGAACGGCGTCGCGCTGGTCTCCCGCGTGGGCCTCGACGACGTGACGCTCGGACTGCCCGGCGGGCCCGACTACGACGGGGCACAGGAGCCGCGGGCGATCTCCGCGACGTGCGGCCCCGCCCGGATCTGGTCGGTGTACGTGCCGAACGGCCGCGAGGTGGAGCACGCGCACTACGCGTACAAGCTGGAGTGGCTGGCGGCGCTGAAGGCCGCAGCGGCGGCGGACGCGGCGGGGGAGCGGCCCTTCGCGGTCCTGGGGGACTTCAACGTGGCGCCGACCGATGAGGACGTGTGGGACCCCGCCCTCTTCGAAGGCGCCACCCACGTCACCCCCGCCGAGCGCGAGGCTCTCGCGGCACTGCGGGAGGCGGGGCTCTCCGACGTCATGCCCCGGCCGCTGAAGTACGCGCACCCGTTCACGTTCTGGGACTACCGCGAGCTGGGCTTCCCCAAGAACAAGGGCATGCGGATCGACCTGGTCTACGGAAACGAGGCGTTCACGAAGGCCGTGACGGATTCGTACGTCGACCGCGAGGAGCGCAAGGGCAAGGGCGCGTCCGACCATGCGCCGGTCGTGGTGGACCTGGAGCTCTAGCCCGGCCCCTGGGCCCGGTGGAACCGGGCCCAGGGAACCCTCGGGTTACGGCACCAGTTCCCGCAGATCCACCGACTCCGCTATCGCCGCGAGACCCGCATCGCCCGGATGCAGGTGATCCCCGCTGTCGTACGCGGGCAGGATCCGCGAGGGATGCCCCGGATCCCGAAGCACCGCGTCGAAGTCGAGCACCGCGTCGAAGTCCCCGCCCCAGCGGATGTACGAGTTCACCGCCACCCGCTCCGCGTCGGCCGCCGCAGTGCACAGCGACTCGCCCTCGCACGGTGCGATGGTCGCCGCCACGACCCGCAGCCCCCGCGCACGCGCCCGCTCGGCGATCTCCCGCAGCCCGGCGGTCACTTGGTCCGCCTTGGTGCCCCAGCGGACGTCGTTGACCCCCTCGAAGACCACGACCGTACGGGCGGACGTCTGGGCGAACACGTCGCGGTCGAGCCGGTGCAGCGCGCTCACGCCGCCGGTGTCCGTCGAGACACCGTCACCGGGATAGCGGTCGGCGACGACACGGTTCGCGGAGATCCCCTGGTTGAGCACCCCGAACTGCGGGACCGTGTCCTGCTGGAGCAGCCGTGTGGCCAGGACGTTGGGCCACCGGTGATTCGCGTCCGGCGTGGACTTCACGCCGTCCGTGATGGAGTCGCCGAGCAGCACCACAGAGCCGGGCCCGCCGCTCACGTCGACGCCGGTGAGCAGCGGCCACGTGGAGATCGTCGACGTGTACGCCGCCGGTGAGCCGTCCGCCGCGTGGTCGCCGGGACCGCTCACGTACGAGCGCTGAATGGCCTGGCTGTGCACGGGCGCGGTCGTCACCGTCTCCGGGAGGTGGAAGCTCACCAGGAGATTGGTGTCCGCGGGGACGTCGAAGTCGAGCGGATCGCTGAACGCCTGGGCGCCCGCCGGGATTTGGGTGCCCGCGGCGCCCCGGAAGGACAGCGGCACCGGCTCACCGCGCGCCCCCGCACCGGACTCCTGCACCGCCACCGTCGCGCTGCCGATCCGCACCGGCGCCGACGCGAAGGTGTTGTCGAGCCGGATCCGCACCCGCGGGCCGCCCGTGCTCGTGTGGACGACGAGCCGCACCGTCCGGTCGGCCCACGGCCCCACCGCCGTGTACCCGGCCGTCGATGCCGACCAGCTGCCCGTCCACCCCTTGGCCGGCTGCCGCACGGAGAGCGAGAAGACATGTAGATCCGGGGCGCCCGGGTCCTTCGGCAGGGTCACCGAAGCGACCTCGCGCCCGCGCGCCACGGGCACGGTCACGACGTACAGCCGTGCCTTCTCGGCGAGTTGGCCGCCGGGAGTGTTCACATGCGGCAGCGCGACGGACTTCGTGGCGAGCGGACCCGAGCGCCAGTCGGGCGCGATCAGGCGGTACGTGCCCTTCGAGCCGTCCCCGTAGCGGACCGTCCCCGTGCCGCTCGCCTCGCCGCCCGTGCCGGCCACCAGGAAGGCGAGGGCGTCACCACGCCCGCGTACCCGGACCGACTGTCCGTCCGCGCGGACGTTGTCGGCCTCGCCCGCCTCCGTACGCGGCCAGGTCAGCCGCGCCCCGTCCACGGCGAGCGAACGCCCCGGCGTCCAGCCCGCCGCCGTCAGATCGCGCGCCGACAGCGAGCTCCCCGAACCGTCGAAGTCCGCGTCGCCGGGCCGTGCGTCGTCGCTGATCGCCCTGTTGTCGAAGAGCCGCTCCAGGGGGAGCGGCTCGGGTCTGTGCGGGGCGGCTTGCGCAGTCGCCACTGGTACGACGCTCGTGAGCACCGCGAACACCGCGGTCACTCCCCATGTACGTCGGCGCACGACGGACCCCTCCCCTTGACGGAAAACTGACGTGATGTGACGTGATGAAAGGTGCGCCATGAAGCTAAGGAGGCGGCGGAGGCGCGTCAATGAGTCGCGCGTGAACAAGACCCGAACTCGCCGAGAGGACACGGTGATGAGCGCGCCTGTGGTGCGACAGGCGATGCGAATGCCACGCTGGGTGGTATGAACATCCCTTTCATCCCGTTCCTTGACCGGTGGCGCAAGCGACACGCGGCGGATCCGGAGCCGGGTCTCGCCGCGGCGTTCGAGGACGACCCCCAAGGGGTGGCCGAACTCCTCTCCGAATGTGAGCTGCTGCGCTCCCAGGCCGCCACCGCCGGCCTCGAACTCGATGACACCCCGGCCTCGTTGGGCGCGCTCGACCAACTGCTCCCGCGCTGGCGTGACGATCCGGAGCTGCTGCCGTGGCTCGGCAACGACGCGGGCCTGTACCTGGGTTCGGTCATCGTCCGTACGGTGCCCGGCGCCACCTGGCACGTCTGGCCCGGCGGCAGTCCCGTCGTACGGCTCGCGTCGGGCCGGGAGATCCAGGTCGTGGAGGCCGGGCTCGACTGGGCGGTGCACGGTGCTCCCGAGCTGTCTCAGGTCTACGCGGAGGCGTCGGAGACGTAGCCCGGAGGCTTCCAGGGCCCGACCGCGGGATGAAGTAACTGCAAATACGGTTAATGCCCATAAGTGCGTGTCGTCCGGTAAGTCCCGTTTTCGCATGGATAGTTTGCGCGGACAGACACACCGCTGAGAGTGGGCAGGGCAGGCATGGCCGTCGATCCGCTGATCGAGCTGCGTGATGTGAACAAGTACTACGGGGAGTTGCATGTCCTTCAGGACATCGATCTCACCGTCGGCAAGGGGGAGGTGGTCGTCGTCATCGGCCCGTCAGGGTCGGGCAAATCAACGCTGTGCCGGGCGATCAACCGGCTGGAGACGATCCAGTCCGGGGCCATCGCACTGGACGGGCAGCCACTGCCCGAAGAGGGCAAGGCACTGGCCATGCTCCGCGCGGAGGTGGGCATGGTCTTCCAGTCCTTCAACCTCTTCGCGCACAAGACCGTGCTGCAGAACGTCTCCCTCGCACAGATCAAGGTGCGCCGCCGCAAGAAGGAGGACGCCGAGAAGCGCGCCCGCGATCTCCTCGAACGCGTGGGCCTCGCCTCACAGGCCGCCAAGTTCCCCGCACAGCTCTCCGGCGGTCAGCAGCAGCGCGTGGCCATCGCACGCGCGCTCGCCATGGACCCGAAGGTGATGCTCTTCGACGAGCCGACGTCCGCCCTCGACCCCGAGATGATCAATGAAGTGCTCGAGGTCATGCAGCAACTGGCCCGCGACGGCATGACCATGGTCGTCGTCACCCACGAGATGGGCTTCGCCCGCTCGGCCGCCAACCGCGTCGTCTTCATGGCCGACGGCCGCATCGTCGAGGACCGGGCGCCCGAGGACTTCTTCAACAACCCGGAGAGCGACCGAGCCAAGGACTTCCTTTCCAAGATCCTCAAGCACTGACGGGGGGACAGCCATGATGCGTACGACACGTCTGCTCGCGGCGCTCCTCCTCGCCGCCTGCGCCGTCACCGCCACCGCCTGCGGCAAGGAAGGCAGCCCGCCGGTGAAGGGGCCGCAACCCGACGAGCTGCCCAAGTACCAGGTGGCGACCGGTTTTACGCTGCCGGGCTCCAGCACCTGGGAGAAGGCGAAGCGGCGCGGCCACCTCGTCGTCGGTGCCAAGGAGGACCAGCCGTTCCTCGGCGAGAAGAACCCCGCGACCGGCGTCTACTCGGGCTTCGACATCGAGATCGCCAAGATGGTCTCGGCCTCGCTCGGCTTCGACCCGAAGTCGATCCGGTTCAGGACGATCGCGTCGGCGAACCGCGAAACCGCCCTGCAGAACGGGCAGATCGACTACTACGTCGGCACCTACACCATCAACGACCTCCGCAAGAAGCTCGTCGGCTTCGCCGGCCCCTACTACATGGCGGGCCAGGGCCTGCTCGTGCGCTCCGACGAGGACGACATCAACGGGCCGCAGGACCTGGACGGCAAGCGGGTCTGCTCGGCGGCGGGATCGACCCCCTACCAGCGCATCCAGCAGGACTACCCGAAGGCGACGCTCGTCGCGTACGACACGTACTCGGTCTGCGTCGACAACCTGCTGACCTACCAGGTCGACGCGGTCACCACCGACGACGCGATCCTCATCGGATACGCGGCCAAGGTCCCCGACGAACTCAAGGTGGTCGGCAAGCCGTTCTCCGAGGAGCCCTACGGAATCGGCGTCCCCCGCAAGGACAACACCCTGCGGTTCGCCATCGACGACGCCCTCGCGGCCCGCGAGAAGAACGGCGACTGGAAGAAGGCCTACGACGCCACGCTCGGCCTCTCCGGAGTCCCGGCGCCCAAGCCGCCCGCCATCGACCGCTACCCGGCGAGCTGAGGAGGCGTCGTGGACACGCTGACAGACAACTTCTCCACCTTCGCCGAGGGCTTTCTCGGCACCGTCCAACTCACCGTGTACTCCTCGATCCTGGCGCTCGTGCTCGGGTTCCTGATGGCGTCGTTCCGGGTGGCCCCGGTCGGCTCGTTCCGGGCCTTCGGCACGGCGTGGGTGACGGTCCTGCGCAACACCCCGCTCACCCTGCTCTTCTTCGCGGTGCTGCTCGGCCTGCCGCGCTTCGGACTCGTGCTGCCCTTCGAGGTGTTCGCCGTCCTCGCGCTCGGCTGCTACACCTCCGCCTTCATCTGCGAGGCCCTGCGCTCGGGCATCAACACCGTGCCCAAGGGCCAGGGCGAGGCGGCCCGCAGCCTGGGCATGACCTTCGGGCAGACGCTCTCCGTGGTGGTGCTCCCGCAGGCGTTCCGGTCGGTCATCCCGCCGGTCGGCTCCACCCTCATCGCGCTCGCCAAGAACTCGGCGATCGCGGGCGCGTTCAGCGTCACCGAGCTGCTCGGCACGTACAAGACACTCAGCGAACTCGGCTACAGCATCATCTGGACGTTCATCTGGATCGCCGTCGGCTACCTGATCATCACCCTCGCCATCAGCGCCGTCTTCAACATCCTCGAGAAGCGCTGGGGAGTCGCCCGATGAAAGCCCTCTCCCACGAATCGACCGCCCTCTACGACGTACCGGGGCCCAACACCGAGCGCAGACACAAGCTCTACGGACTGCTCTCCACGCTGATCCTCCTCGCCCTGGTCGGCTGGATCCTCTATCTGCTCTTCGACACCGACCAGTTCACGGAGACGAAGTGGATGCCCTTCGAGTACAAGGGCATCCAGGAGCTGCTGCTCCGGGGCCTCGGCAACACGCTCAAGGCGTTCGCCATCTCCGCGGTGCTCGCGCTCGCGCTCGGCGGACTGCTCGCCACCGGGCGACTCTCCGAGCACCGCCCGGTGCGCTGGGTGGCCACGCTGATCGTGGAGTTCTTCCGCGCGATGCCGGTCCTTGTCATGATCTTCTTCGTCTTCGTGGCGCTGAAGGTGCAGCCGCTGCCCGCGCTGGTCGCCGGACTGACGCTCTACAACGGCTCGGTGCTCGCCGAGGTCTTCCGCTCGGGCGTCAACTCCGTCGAACGCGGGCAGCGGGAGGCCGCGTACGCGCTCGGCATGCGCAAGACACAGGTGATGACCCATGTCCTGGTGCCGCAGGCCGTGCGCGCCATGCTGCCCGCCATCATCAGCCAGTTGGTGGTGGCCCTGAAGGACACCTCGCTCGGTTATCTGATCACCTATGAGGAGTTCCTCCACGCCGGGAAGCTGATCGCGTCGAACCTCGACTACGATCTACCTTTCATCCCCGTGGTTCTGGTGATCTCGCCGATCTACATCGGGATGTGCATGCTGCTTTCGTGGTTCGCCCAGTGGGTGTCCAAGCGTCAGCGGCGCAATCCCAAGACCGAGGCCGTGGAAGTGGCACCGGCCGAACCAGGGACGCTGCTGCCGGGTCCGCAGTAGCTAAAGGAGCCAGAGCCCAGCCGGCAGCAGCCGGAGATCACTGCTCGCGCAGCGGCACCGACACGTACGACGGGTCGGCCGCGGGTGAGGAGAAGGTCAGCTGCGCGCCGGACGGGTTGTGCTCGATATAGAGCGGGTCGACCGTGTCGACGACCAGGGCGAGCTTGTGTCCCGCCGGTACGTCGTAGGCCGTGGAGAACAGCTCCAGGTCCACGCCGAACGGCTTGCCGGGCGTCTTGCCGTGGAAGGTGTACGGCGCGTTGCTGACCAGCTTGCCGAGGCCGAGCGGGCCCACGTCGTACAGGTACGCGACGAGGGTGCCGCTCTCCTTGGTGCTGGTGAGCGTGGTGTGCAGCTTCGCCGTCCCGCGCACGCGCTGCGGCGCCTCGTACCTCTCGGACTGCCAGACGCCCGCGTAACGGCGCGGAAGCAGCGGCATCGAGGCCATCGGCGGGATCTTGAGGAACTGGTCGAGGGCGTTGGACAGCAGCACGATGCCGCCGTTGGCGCCCGAGTCGACGTTCGTGCGGATGGTCGTGGACCCGCCGAGGTCGATCTTCTTCTTCGTCGCGCCGACCGACTTCCAGTCGGGGTAGCCCTCATAGCCGCCCGTGGAGCGGGACTTGAGCTGGACGGGCGCTTCGGTGTCGATGCCGTTCTTCTCGCCCTTGAGGTAGCGGTCGAACCAGCGCTGGGTGGAGGTCCAGGTGTCGTTGGGAAGGCCGAGCAGGCCGGTCGCCTCGGCCGTCGCGTGGTCGCCGGGGCGGAACTCGAGGCGCTTGGGGCCGGTCAACTGCTCGTAGAACTTGGCGTATTGGTTGGGCGGGAAGATCGTGTCGCCCCAGGCGTTGCCCAGCATGACGGCCGCGCCGTTCTTGTTGATCTGGTCGATGTAGGTCGCGGGGGAGCGCTTCGCGCCCCACGCGATCATCTCGTCCTCCTTGTCCAGGTTGGACGCGAGGAAGTCCTTGAGCGTCTGCTGGAGTTCGGGGCTCGGACGGCCCGTCAGGACGCCGGCGCCGCCGAGCAGCCCGGCGGCCTGGGCGTGCTGGGTGCGGCCGCTGTAGATCGACTCGATCAGGTCGCCCCAGCCGCTGAGCGCGGCGACGGCCTTGATGCGCTTGTCGTGCCCCGCGGCGAGCAGGCTGATGCCCGCGCCGTACGAGACGCCGCCCATGCCGATCTTCTCCGGGTCGGCCGGGGTGTTCGCGAGCGTCCAGTCGATGACCTTGGAGGCGTCCGCGATGTCCTCGGGGCCGCCGGTCTCGATCTCGCCGCCGGACTGCCAGAAGCCGCGCGAGTTGTAACTGACCACCACATAGCCGGAGTTCGCGAGCTTCTGGGCCTGCGCGACGTACTCGATCTGCGGCATGGCCCAGCTGGTGGGCAGCACGATCGCGGGGTACTTGTCGCCGCTCTTCGCGCCCTTGGGGGTGAAGACGTTGGCCTTGAGGATCGTGCCGCCGTCGCCGGGGATGTCGACGAAGCGCACGTCGGTGGAGCTCGCCGCCGGGGCGGTCGCGGGGGCCGCCTGGGCCGCCGGGGCGAGGCCGAGCGCGGCACCGGCGACGAGGGTCGCGGAGACGGCGCCCACGGTGGTCGTACGCAGGGTCTTGCGCGGAAGTCCCACGGGTCACTCCTTACTCGTTCAAGCAAAGTGACCCGACGGTAACCGCGCGGCTTTACCGGGGGTAACCCGTCGGTAAGTTACGCCCCGGTAACGATTGTTGAGTGATGTACCTCTGGCGCTGTCCGCTAGCTCAGCGCGCTCTTCGTCTGCCAGTCGGCCCAGGAGAGGTTCCACTCGCCATAGCCGTTGCCCGGGTCCGGGACGCCCTTCGAGCCGCTGCCGGAGACCTCGAAGGGGTCGCCGACCTGGACCTGCCCGTAGAGCCAGGAGGAGTCGCCGTCGCTCATGCCGATGCAGCCCGAGCTGTGGTTGGTGTTGCCGAAGTACGCGGCGTTCCACGGCGCCGCGTGGGCGTACATGCCCGACCAGGTGAGACGCATCGAGTTGTCGACCATCTTGTCGTAGGCGTCGCCGAGGCCCACCGTCTCGGAGCGCATGTTGATCGTGCCCTCCTTGGCCATCAGGACGGACGTGCCGCCCCAGGACGCCTTCTCGCCGCCGGGGGTGCCCGCCGACATCGGGACCGTCTTGACGGACTGTCCGTCGCGTACGAGCGTCGCCTGCTTGCTGTCGAGGTCGACCTTGACCTTCTGGCTCTTGCCGACGGTGAAGCCGGTGGCGTAGTCGCGGACGAACCAGCCGCCGTCCGTGCCCGAGTCGATGCCGTTGAGCCGTGCGTCGAGCTTCACCTTGGTGCCGGACTTCCAGTAGTCCTTGGGGCGCCAGTCGGCGCGGTCCTTGCCGTCGTAGTTCTGGATCCAGCCCCAGGAGCCCTCGGTGCCGTTCGAGGTGGTCACCTTCAGGTTCTTCTCGACCTCGGCCTTGTTCTTCACCGGGTGGTCGAAGACGACCGACAGGGGTTGGGCGACGCCGACCGTGGTGTCCTTGCCGGGCGTCAGGGTCAGCTTGTTCACCTGGTCCGGGGCGGCCGTCTTGAAGGACGCCCGCGCGCTGCCGCCCTCGTCCGTGGTCGCCTCGACCTTGTACGCGGTGCCGGGCGCCGCCTTGCGGTTGGAGGTCCAGGTGGTGCCGTTCGCCGAGACCTTGCCGGTGAGCTTCGCGCCCTCGGTGCCGGTGACCGTCACCTGCTTCAGCTTGCCTTCGGCGAGCTTCACCTTCACCGGGGAGCCCGCCTTGGCCTGTTCACCCCGCAGGTTCACCGAGATGTCCGGCTTGTCCGCATCGAGGTCCGCGGCCCCGGCGGCAGAGCCGCCGCCCGAACAGGCGGTCAGGGCGGCGGCCAGCGCCGCGAGGCCCGCGGCCGTGGTCGCGGCCCCGGTGCGGCGGGAGCGTATGGGGCGTCGGCGGCTCGACGAGCTCAAGGGCCTCAAGGGAACGTACCTCCGTGCGAATGTGGAACTGCACGGAGAGAGGGGCGAAGGTCCCGATGGGTTGCCTCTTGCCCGGAAATTTCCGACTAGGTCACAGAGGCGCCTCTTGGGCGTCGGCGCTCGGTGGCCGGGGCCCTACTTGGCGCGATGTGAATTGCGCGGCGGGGTCACCGCGGGCGCCGGGGCCTGCGCGGCGCGGGTCACGTCCGCGACCAGCTCGACGACGTCGGCGCCGTACGCCTGGGAATTGACGACCTTCAGGAGCAGCACGAACGTGTTGCCGCCGTGCTTGCGGGCCAGCTTCTCGTGGTTGCGGGCGAGATAGCGGGTCGCCGCCTGGTTGGTGATCGCCCGCTGGCCGCAGAAGAGGAAGACGGGTCTCGCCTCCTGGCCCTGCCCTGCGGTGAGCCGCGCGAGGATCACGTACTCCGTGGTGCCGCCCTCCATGCGGTAGCGCTCGCTGCCGATCTGGAAGGCGCCGCGGTCCGGGCCCGGCTCCGGGTCGGTGTTGACGCGGACGCCGGGCAGCAGGGAGTGCATGTGCGCGGCCATGCGGCGGTTCGCGGCCGGGGCGCCGACGCAGAACTCGGTGCGCTCGCCGAAGCTCTGCTGCGCGGCGTCGTGCGCGACGAGCTGGGCGTGCGCCCCGCAGTCCTTGATCAGCGCGGCCAGTTCGAGGAGCGCGAACACGTCATGGCGTACGACAGTGAGATCGGGACCGCCCCCGTCGCGGTTCACCACGAGCAGCGACTCGGAGTTGTCGGGCAGCCCGAAGAAGGCCTGCTTGCGGCGGAGCTTGCGCCGCCACAGGTAGGAACGGGCGAGCCAGCCCAGCACGGCACAGAGGCCGGCCGCGATCAGGCCGAGGGCGATATTGCGCACGTCTTCGGTCATGGGGGCGCATGCTAGCGGGCTTCCGGACCGGTGTTCGAGGGGGTCCTGACGAGGCGGGGGACTCGAAGTTACGCTGCGCAGACGGCTGTTGACTGGAGGTACGAATGCGTCGTGCTGTCGTACGGAATCTGACGCTATTGGCGGTCGGAGGGGTTTTGGTGTCGGTCGGTGCCGCCACGCCCCCTTCGTCTCCGCGCTCAGCTGAAAGCCCTGCTCCGGCCACGGGGAAGGTGCCGGTGGCCGTCGGATACGGCGGCGCCGTATCCAGCGTCGACCCGGACGCTTCCGCCGCCGGGATCGAGGTCCTGAAGAAGGGCGGCAACGCGGTGGACGCGGCGGTCGCCACGGCGGCGGCGCTCGGCGTCACCGAGCCGTACTCGGCGGGCGTAGGGGGCGGCGGCTACTTCGTCCACTACGACGCGAAGACGCGCAAGGTGAGCACCATCGACGGCCGCGAGACGGCCCCGAAGACCGCCGATTCCGGCCTCTTCCTCGAGAACGGCAAACCGATCCCCTTCGAGGACGCCATGACCAGCGGCCTGGGCGTCGGCACCCCCGGCACGCCCGCCACCTGGCAGTCGGCCCTCGACCGGTGGGGCAGCAGACGCCTCGGCACGCTCCTGAAGCCGGCCGAGCGCCTGGCCCGCGACGGCTTCACGGTCGACCCGACCTTCCGCGCGCAGACCGAGTCGAACCAGAAGCGGTTCAAGGACTTCCCCGACACGGCGAAGCTGTTCCTGCCGGGCGGTGAGCTGCCGGTCGTCGGCTCGACGTTCAAGAACCCCGATCTTGCGCGTACGTACGAAGAGCTGGGGAGCAAGGGTGTCGGGGCGCTGTACCGGGGCGGCATCGGCAAGGACGTCGTCCGCACGGTGAACAAGCCGCCCGTCGACCCGGCGTCGGGGCGGGTCGCCAGGCCCGGCGATCTCTCCACCGCCGATCTGAAGGCGTACGCGGTGAAGGGCCAGGCCCCGACGAAGACGTCCTACCGCGGGCTCGACGTCTACTCGATGGCGCCGTCCTCGTCCGGTGGGACGACCGTCGGCGAGGCGCTGAACATCCTGGAGCGCACCGACCTCTCCAAGGCCTCGAAGGCGAAGTATCTGCACCGCTACATCGAGGCGAGCCGCATCGCCTTCGCCGACCGGGGGCGCTGGGTCGGCGACCCCGCGTTCGAGGACGTACCGACGAAGGAACTGCTCTCGCAGCGGTTCGCCGACTCGCGGGAGTGCCTGATCCGCGACGACGCGGTCCTGAAGAGCCCGCTCGCGCCGGGCGATCCGCGCAATCCCGCGGCGTGCGGGTCCGGTGACAAGGCCGCCCCGACGACGTACGAGGGCGAGAACACGACGCACCTCACGGCCGCCGACAAGTGGGGCAACGTCGTCGCCTACACCCTGACCATCGAGTCGACGGGCGGCAGCGGGATCACCGTGCCGGGGCGTGGCTTCCTGCTCAACAACGAACTGACCGACTTCTCCTTCGCGCCCGCCAGTCCTTCCGTGCACGACCCGAACCTGCCGGGTCCGGGCAAGCGGCCCCGGTCGTCGATCTCGCCGACGATCGTCCTCGACCGGCACGGGAAGCCCGTGGTCGCGCTCGGGTCGCCGGGCGGCGCGACGATCGTCACCACCGTCCTGCAGACCCTGACGGGCTTCGTCGACCGGGGGCTTCCGCTGGTCGACGCGATCGCCGCGCCGCGCGCGAGCCAGCGGAACGCCGCCCAGACCGAGCTCGAGCCGGGGCTGTGGGACAGCCCGCTGCGGCCCGAGCTCGAGGCGATCGGCCACTCCTTCAAGCAGAACCCCGAGATCGGGGCGGCCACCGGCGTTCAGCGTCTGCCGGACGGCAAGTGGCTCGCCGCCGCGGAGAAGGTGCGCAGGGGCGGGGGGTCGGCGATGGTCGTACGGCCGGAGTAGGACATGCCCCTAGCGGGGCGCGCAGTTCTGCTCCAGCTCGTTCGCCGCCCAGCGGATGGAGCCCTCCGGGTCGTCGTGCAGATAGCGGAGGGTGGGCAACGCCTCGCGTACGGCCGCGAGTTGCGCGTCACCCCGGCCGCCGCGGGCCTGGTGGACGTCCGCCAGGTCCGCGATGAGCAGGAGCAGCGTGCTGCGGGACTTGTTGTCCGGGTCCGTCATGAGCTCGACCAGGAACGGGACGGCCGGGACGGCGGCGGTCGACGCCGCCTCCTTGGAGACGAGGAGGCGGTAGAGGTCGTGCACCGCGTCCATGGCCGTCTTCTTGTCGTCCGACGTCACCTTGCCGATCAGCTCGGGGATCATGTGGCCGGGGCCGCGCGCGGTCCACAGCGAGCCCCAGTCGACGTCCTCCAGGCGCAGTTGGAGGTCGCGGTGCGGCCACAGCTTCGCCAGGTCGAGGCGGAGCGCCGCCGTGGACTCCGCGTCGGTGACGCGCAGGGTGCCGTCGGTGTCGAGGCCGAGGAACTTGATGCCGGTGCCGAGGCGGAGGTTCGCGACCGCGTCCGACACCAGGTCCCAGACGCGGACCAGGCCGTCCGCCCAGGCCGCGGCGAGCGCGGGACCGGTCGGCAGGACGGCGGCGGCCAGGGAGTTGATGGGGGTGTTCCTGCGGGCGAACGGCGAGCGCATCGGCTTGCGGCGGGTCGACCAGTAGCGGATCACACCGTTCGCGTCGCCGCTCAGGACCAGGCGCGTGCTCGCAAGCTCCAGACAGGTCACGGAGGTCACCGGGGCGCGGTGCAGGGTGAGCGTGATCGTCTCGGGGTCCTCGTCGTCGGTCTCCCGGACGTGCACCCGGCCTTCCGTGTCCCCGGCCACCACCATCGTCGGCCCCTGCAGACAGGCCACCGCCCTGAGCGTGCTGCGCTCTTCGACCAGCGCCGCCGCCTCACCGGCCACCACCGGCGGCTGCGGGTACTCCCGGGTCAGGACCGTCCACCGCCCGCGCTCGTCGGCGTCCCCGGCCTGCAGCGCGACCGGGCCGAGGTCCTCCAGCGGCTCGGGCACCTCGGCCGGCGGCCTGATGTCCTTGTCGGTCCACTCCAGGCCCAGCGTGCGGGCGACGTCGAGCAGCGCGGTGCGGGTCCGCGCGTTGATGACGATCTTGAAGTCGGCCCCGGGGCCGCGGCCGTGCCGGATCACCGCGTCCGGAGCGCCGTACGAGAGGGCGTCCGTGCCCATCTCCTGCCAGGGCAGCAGGCCCAGTTCGCGGTACGAGGCCTCAAGGCGCCGTACGACCTCGGGGTCGGCGTCGACGGTGTCGCGGCCGAACCGCAGCGTATATCCGTAGTGCGCGGGCATCCGCTCGAAGGCCAGCTGCATCAGGAACTCGGAGAGCGAGCGGCTCTGCACCACCCACTCGCCGCCGATGCTCACGACGACCCGGGGGTCGGGGAGTTCGGCCTCGGCGGCCAAGTAGCCCCACTCATGGGCGTAGTGGTACTCGGACATGAAGACGCACACGCGGTCGTCGTCATCGGGGCCTATGAGCCCGCTGTCCTCGTCCACATCCATCTCGGAGAGCTTCGGCGGCCACTGGGTGTGCACCCAGTACAGGCGCGGGTTGAAGGCGAAGGAGTTGAGCGGCGAGTCCCACCATTCATTGAGCGCCTGCGGGACGGGCAGCTCCCAGTCGATGCCCACCTTCTTGTTCTCACCGCCCCAGCGTGAGTGTCCGGGCTCGCCGCCCGGGTCCACATGGCCCCACTCCCGCTGCACCTCGTCGAGCAACGACCAGCGGGGGCGCCCCTGTTGACGCCCCAGCCGGTCGGCGAACTGTCCGTAGTCAATGATCTCGTGTGTCACCGGAGCATCGTACGAACGATCTTCGTCGCCGATGTCGTGGTGGTGTCACAGTGCTGTGAGGATGCGCGTACCTTCGCCCCGATCGATCGGTCACCAATAACTATACCGGTATGAGAATAGGCTTCGGGGCGGGTTCGGTATTAGAATGGGCGCATGGTGCGGACCCCCTTGACCCCCGAAGAGCGCGAACGCGGCGAGCGACTCGGCCTGCTGCTGCGCGCGGCGCGTGGCGAGCGGAGCATGGTGGAGGTGGCCGCGACCGCCGGACTCTCCGCCGAGACACTCCGCAAGATCGAGACGGGCCGGGCCCCGACGCCGGCGTTCTTCACGGTGTCGGCGCTGGCGGTGGCGCTGGGTCTTTCGTTGGACGAGGTGGCGAAGGCTTGCGCGCTGGTGCCGGTTTAGTCCGGGCGCGCCCCGAAGGGGCGCGGGGAACCGCGCGACCGGCCACGACGCACCCGCAGATACCTGGAGTGCCCCCCCGAGTTTCGAGCCCGTCCCGGCTCACAGCGCCGCCGGCCCCGTGGAAAACTGCGTGTAGTCGTCCCGTAACACGACTGGTGTTATCTTCCGGACCGGAAGACTCCAGGCTCCATGGGGCGGTGCTGGCTCGGATGGCAGTAGGACAACTCCCGGATCAGGTACGGGAGTTCGCGAGATATCTGCGGGATCTCCTGGCGCGGCTCGACTCCGGCGCCGGGTGGTGCGGCGTGTTCTGGTCGCGTGACCCCGACGGCATGCAGGCCTGCATCGACGGTGCGGAGGTGCCGCCCTGGGACGTGGTGGAGGCGCTGCTGCACGACCTCGCCGCGGCGTACGGGGAGCGGGCCGCCGAGCAGGAGACGCGGCGGGCGCGCGCCCTGCATGCCGCCTCGCTCGCGGCGTACGACGCGCGGCCCGGCGGCAGTCAGCTGCTCGGCGAGCGCCTCGACATGATGATCACCGAGCAGCGGTACGCGGTGGAACGGCAGGCGGAGCTCGGGCGTTCGCTCGCCGCCGCGGTGACGTCCGACGACGTGGAACGGCTCAACCGTGACCTCGCCTGGGTGCGGGACGACCACGAGCGGGCCACGGCGCGCTGTGTCGAACTCCGGGAACGTATCGAGCGGTTGGAGCGGGCGGACCGGCCCCAGTGGGTCGACCTGGGCACGCCGGATGCCGGGGTCTCTTCGTACGGGGTCGGTGTCGACGTCGGTGCCGCGTCGGCGGAGTACTCGGAATACGGGGAGCAGGCGGCGTACGCGCAGTATGGCGAGTACGGCGGCGATGCCTCACCGCCGGACTTCGGCGCGGCACCTTTCGACTCCGCCCCTGATCCTGCCCCTTCCCCTGCCCCCGCCCCCGAGGAGCCCCGCGTCCCCGAGCAGGCCGCCGCCCCGCGCCGCCGGCCGCGCGGCGCCCGCTTCGCCGGTTTCGACGAGGATGCCGCCGACCCCGTCGTCGTACCCGAGATGGCCGCGCCGCAGCCCGCCGGGCGCACTCCGCGCGGCGCACGGTACGCGCACGCCGACGACGGGGCCCGCGAACCGGCCCCCGGTGACGTCGACAGCGACAGCGGCAGTGTCTTCATCGGACCGGACCGCGACGGCGACCGCGCCACCGCCGAAGCCGTCGCCGCACTCGTCAGGCTCCGCGGCGAAGGCCGCAGCGGCGAGGCGCACGGCGTGCTCGTCGAAGCGGCGGGCTGGCCCGCGGCCCGCCTCCCCGCGTTCGCCGGTGAACTGCACCGGGCGGGCCTCGGCGCCGACTGGTCGACGCTGCTCTGGGAGGCCGCGTCGCTGCCGCCCGACCGGCTCGTCGCCCTTGCCGACGCGCTCGCCGGGTCGGGCCGCGCCGACGACTGCCGCAAGCTGCTGCGGCAGGGTGTTGCACGGCCCGCGCCGGAAATCGCCGAGGCGGTGCTCGCGCTGATCGACGCGGGCCGCGAGCGCGAGGCCCGTGCGCTGCTCGACGCCTATCTCCGCGTCCGTACCGCCGAGGACGCGGCCGGCTGCGCGCACACCGATCCCTACCGCCTCATACCGCTGCTCCTGGGGGCGGCCCAGGGCGTGTCGGACGAGCACCACTGGGATCTGGTGCACGCGCTGCGCGTGGCCGGATTCAGTGCCTGACGCCGTCTGATGCCGCCTGACGCCGCCTGACGACGCTCGTGTCCTGATCGCCGGGTGATCGCTTCTCGCCCGCTCGGGTGCGAAACATGATCGACTCCGCCGGTTAACGGCGATGGTCTTGCCCAGCAGGTCGACGAGGCTTACGTTCTCCTATCTACGCATCAAGTCTACGGGCGTAGAAGCTCTCTGACGTCCCATCACGGACTTGCGAAGGAGCAGCTCTCATGGCCACCGTCGTACGCGCCGCACTCGTCCAGGCGACCTGGACCGGCGACACCGAATCCATGATCGCCAAGCATGAGGAGCACGCCCGCGAGGCGGCCCGCCAGGGTGCGAAGATCATCGGCTTCCAGGAAGTCTTCAACGCCCCCTACTTCTGCCAGGTCCAGGAGCCCGAGCACTACCGCTGGGCCGAGCCCGTGCCGGACGGCCCAACCGTCACGCGTATGCGGGCGCTGGCCCGCGAGACCGGCATGGTCATCGTCGTGCCGGTGTTCGAGGTCGAGCAGTCCGGGTTCTACTTCAACACCGCCGCCGTGATCGACTCCGACGGCTCGTACCTCGGCAAGTACCGCAAGCACCACATCCCCCAGGTCAAGGGATTCTGGGAGAAGTACTACTTCAAGCCGGGGAACGCGGGCTGGCCCGTCTTCGACACCGCGGTCGGCAAGGTCGGCGTCTACATCTGCTACGACCGGCACTTCCCCGAGGGCTGGCGCCAGCTCGGCCTGAACGGCGCGCAGATCGTCTACAACCCCTCCGCCACATCCCGCGGCCTCTCCGCCCACCTCTGGCAGCTCGAACAGCCCGCGGCCGCCGTCGCCAACGAGTACTTCATCGCCGCGATCAACCGCGTGGGCGTCGAGGAGTACGGCGACAACGACTTCTACGGCACTTCGTACTTCGTCGACCCGCGTGGCCAGTTCGTCGGCGAGACCGCGAGCGACAAGGCCGAGGAACTCGTCGTCAGGGACCTGGACTTGAGCCTGATCGAGGAAGTACGCCAACAGTGGGCGTTCTACCGCGACCGCCGTCCCGACGCGTACGAAGGGCTGGTCCAGCCGTGAGGGATCTGTACAGCCGCCACAAGTCCGTCCTGCCCGAGTGGCTCGCGCTCTACTACGCCGAGCCGCTGGAGATCACCCATGGCGAGGGCCGCCATGTCTGGGACGCGGACGGACGCAAGTACCTCGACTTCTTCGGCGGCATCCTCACCACCATGACCGCACACGCGCTGCCCGAGGTCACCAAGGCGGTGAGCGAGCAGGCCGGGCGGATCATCCACTCGTCCACGCTCTATCTCAACCGGCCGATGATCGACCTCGCCGAGCGCGTCGCGGGCCTCTCCGGCATCCCGGACGCCCGCGTCTTCTTCACCACCTCCGGGACCGAGGCCAACGACACGGCCCTGCTCCTGGCCACCACGCACCGCCGCTCGAACCAGATCCTGGCGATGCGCAACAGCTACCACGGCCGCTCGTTCACGGCCGTCGGCATCACCGGCAACAGCGGCTGGTCGCCCACCAGCCTCTCGCCGCTCCAGACGTTGTACGTCCATGGGGGCGTCCGCGGCCGCGGCCCGTACGCCAAGCTGACCGACGCCGAGTTCACCGAGGCCTGCGTGGCCGACCTGCGGGACATGCTCGGGCAGGCGCGCGGGGGAGTGGCGGCACTGATCGCCGAGCCGATCCAGGGGGTCGGCGGCTTCACCTCACCTCCGGACGGGCTCTACGCGGCGTTCCGCGAGGTCCTGCGGGAGCACGGCATCCTGTGGATCTCGGACGAGGTGCAGACCGGCTGGGGCCGCACCGGCGACCACTTCTGGGGCTGGCAGGCGCACGCCGCGAGCGGCCCGCCGGACATGCTCACCTTCGCCAAGGGCATCGGCAACGGCATGTCGATCGGCGGCGTCGTGGCGAGCGCCGACGTCATGAACTCCCTCGACTCCAACTCCATTTCGACGTTCGGCGGCTCCCCGGTCACGATGGCTGCGGGCAACGCCAACCTCACCTACCTCCTGGAACACGACCTTCAGGGCAATGCCCGGCGCGTCGGCGGCCTCCTCATCGAGCGGCTGCGCGCCATCTGCGCCCAGATCCCCGTCGTACGCGAAGTGCGGGGCCGCGGCCTGATGATCGGCATCGAACTGGTCGACCCCACCACGGGCGAGGCGAATCCGCGGGCGGCCGCCGCCGCGCTGGAAGCGGCACGCGCAGATGGCCTCCTGATCGGCAAGGGCGGCGGCCACGACACGAGCGTGCTGCGCATCGCGCCGCCCATGACGCTGACGGTCGCGGAGGCGGAGGAGGGGGCGACGTTCCTGGAACGAGCCCTGAGGGGCGTGTAGTCCACGCACCCCGCTATGCCCGCACGTACGTACGCCCAAGCCTGAAAGGGAGCGCCCCACCATGAGTACCCGCACCCTGATCCGCGGCGGTCTCGTCATCACCGCCGCCGAGGAGACCCACGCCGATGTGCTGATCGAGGACGGCCGGATCGCCGCGCTCGCCGCGCACGGCACGGACGCGGCCGAGGCGTGGACCGCGGACCGCGTGATCGACGCGACCGGAAAGTACGTGATTCCGGGGGGAGTTGACGCGCATACGCACATGGAGCTGCCGTTCGGCGGGACCTTTGCCTCCGACTCGTTCGAGACGGGCACGCGAGCGGCCGCCTGGGGCGGCACCACGACCATCATCGACTTCGCGGTGCAGAGCCAGGGGCAGTCCCTGCGGGCCGGTCTGGACGCCTGGTACGCGAAGGCGGACGGGAAGTGCGCCATCGACTACGGCTTCCACATGATCCTCTCCGATGTGAACCAGCGGTCGCTGAAGGAGATGGACTTCCTGGTGGAGGAGGGCATCACCAGCTTCAAGCTCTTCATGGCGTATCCGGGAGTCTTCTACAGCGACGACGGGCAGATTCTGCGCGCCATGCAGCGCTCGGCGTCGAACGGCGGGCTGATCATGATGCATGCCGAGAACGGCATCGCGATCGACGTACTGGTCGAGCAGGCACTCGCACGCGGCGAGACGGATCCGCGCTACCACGGGGAGGTGCGCAAGGCCCTCCTGGAGGCGGAGGCCACCCACCGCGCGATCCAGCTGGCACGGGTCGCGGGGGCTCCGCTGTACGTCGTGCACGTGTCGGCGGAGGAGGCTCTCGCCGAGCTGGCGGCCGCGCGGGACAAGGGACTTCCGGTCTTCGGCGAGACATGTCCCCAGTACCTCTTCCTCTCCACGGACAACCTCGCGGAGCCGGATTTCGAGGGCTCGAAGTACGTCTGCTCAACTCCCTTGCGCCCGCGCGAGCACCAGGCGGCGCTGTGGCGGGGCCTGCGCACGAACGACCTCCAGGTGGTGTCGACGGACCACTGTCCGTTCTGTTTCGTGGGCCAGAAGGAGCTGGGCCGGGGCGACTTCTCGAAGATCCCGAACGGGTTGCCGGGTGTGGAGAACCGCATGGACCTCCTCCACCAGGCGGTGGTGGACGGTCACATCACGCGCCGCCGCTGGATCGAGATCGCCTGCGCGAGCCCGGCGCGGATGTTCGGCCTGTACGGCAAGAAGGGCACGATCGCGCCGGGCGCGGACGCGGATGTCGTCGTCTACGATCCGGCGGCGGAGCAGGTCATGTCGGTGGAGACGCATCACATGAACGTGGACTACTCGGCGTACGAGGGAAAACGGGTCACCGGGCAGGTGGAGACGGTGCTTTCGCGGGGCGAAGTGGTCATCGACGAGCGGAAGTTCACCGGGCGGGCCGGGCACGGCTGCTATGTCCCGCGCGGCACGACGCAGTACCTCGGCTAATGACGCAGTACCTCGGCTAGGAGAGGCGACGCACCATGGATTTCGGACTCGTCCTGCAGACCGACCCGCCGGCTTCGCAGGTCATCAGCCTGATGAAGCGCGCGGAGCGCAACGGCTTCCGCTATGGCTGGACCTTCGACTCGTCGGTGCTGTGGCAGGAACCCTTCGTCATCTACAGCCAGATCCTGGCGAACACCGAGCACCTGATCGTGGGCCCGATGGTCACCAATCCGGGGACGCGGACGTGGGAGGTGACGGCGTCGACGTTCGCGACCTTGAACGACATGTACGGCAACCGCACGGTGTGCGGCATCGGCCGTGGCGACTCCGCGATGCGGGTGGCGGGCCGCAAGCCCAACACCCTGGCGCGGATCAGCGAGGCCATGAAGGTGATCAGGACGCTGGCCTCGGGCGGGGAGGCGGACCTGGGCGGCGGCACGGTCGTCCGCTTCCCCTGGATCAAGCCGGATGCCCAACTGCCGGTGTGGATGGCGGCGTACGGGCCCAAGGCGTTGAAGATGGCGGGCGAGGAGGCCGACGGCTTCATCCTCCAGCTCGCCGACCCCTACCTGACGAAGACGATGATCAAGGCGGTGCGTGACGCGGCCGCGGCGGCGGGCCGCGACCCCGCGTCGGTCACGATCTGCGTGGCGGCGCCCGCGTATCTCACGGAGGACGACTCACCGGCGGCGCTTGCGCACGCGCGTGAGCAGTGTCGCTGGTTCGGCGGGATGGTCGGCAATCATGTGGCGGACCTGGTGGCCAAGTACGGCGAACACTCGGATGTGGTCCCCGAGGCGCTGACGGAGTACATCAAGGCCCGCGAGGGGTACGACTACTCCCACCACGGGCGGGCCGACAACCCCGACACGGCGTTCGTGCCGGACGAGGTCGTGGACCGCTTCTGTCTCATCGGGACGGCGGAGCAACAGGTCGCGAAGCTGCGGGAGTTGAAGAATCTCGGGGTCGATCAGTTCGCGGTCTACGCGATGCACGACGCCCGCGAGGCCGTCATCGACGGCTACGGGGCAGCGGTCATCCCCGCCCTGCGGGACTGACTGCCGGCCTCACCAAGCAGTGGGAGGCGGAGATCGGCGCCGGGCTGGCGATGCGCCGTAGGAGACAGGGCCGTGCTCCCGCGCGTGTAGCCGCAGGGCGAGCGTGCTCGCGAGGGCGTTGAGCAAGCAGCGCGGTCCAGCGATCGTCATTGTGCCTCGCCGCCTCCTGTGCACCCGACGCCCGCGCCGGGACCCCGCGGACTCCGGCGGCGTTGGCCGCCGTGGCGGCGGGGAACGCCGGAGCCTGCGTGGCGGTTAGAACCCGAGCAGAGGGGCCAGGACACAGCAACGAGGAGCACCGTTCAGCATGGGGCGGTCGCCGATCGCGGAGAGTATCCGGCTTGCTCCCTGACTGCCGACCCATTGGCCTTACCGGACCAGACGTACGCCTCCCCCGGGCCGAGCGCAGCAAGCCGCTCCGCGGTCAGTCCGGACAGTGCGGCATTCGCCTTCTGAAGATGCTTCAGCCAGGCCGGGGAAGTGAACTTGTGCAAGATCACGTGGTTGGACAGCTCGATCAGCTGGACCGGCACGGATGGCGGGTCCTGGCTCGCCACGAGGATGCTCATGCCCTTGTGCCGCATCTCGCGGACTGACTCGACGAGGCCGGACACGAGGTCGGGGCTGTCGATGTACTTGTGCGCCGCGTCGAAGACGACAAGCTTGTTGAAGCGACGGTCGCCGTCCCGGGCGTCGGCGAAGAGCTGCATGAGGACGACGAACAGGCCGAGGGCGTCGTCCTTCTCGATGAGATCGTCGCGCAGGTCCACGATGATGAGGCGGCCCGGGCGGATCTGGCTGGAGAGCCGGACGCTGTCGTCGATGTACTCCTCGGCCAGGTCCTTGATGTGGTCCTGAATGGGACCAGCACGCGGCCACCTGCCCACGCGGCGTCACCAGTCCGCCCTGGCACGACACTCAACTCGACGGCCGACTGCACCACTCGGCGCTCTTCCCCCCGAAAAGCCTGCCGGGCCTGTCCGGACCGTCTGTCCTGCACCGGCAAACCGGCGGTCGAGGCCGCCACCTACGTCTTGCGCGCGGGCTGCGAAGCTACCGTCTCCGAGACCGTCCACGCACACGGCCTGCGCCACTGCCGCTACCGCGGACTGGCGAAGACACACGTCAAGCACATCCTCACCGCCGCCGGTGCCGACCTGATCCGCCTCAGCGAGTACGTTTTACCCGGCACCTGACCAGACGCGCCTCCCGCGACTGCTCACCCCATTCCAACGAATCTGCCAGAACACCCCACGCCCGCCCGGCAGCTGATACAGCCAAGATCGCCAACAGCAACGCGGGTGCCGTCCCGGCCGACTGTGTGGCGCCGGTGCGCGCCGCGCCGCGGCTCCCGGCTTCGAGCGTCAACGTCTCGACGTGGCACCAGAGTTCGTACGTGCGGGGCTCGGAGGGTCTCGGCGGGTCTCGTTCAGATGCGGTCCATCTCCGGTGGACGTAACGGTCGATCGCTGTGGCTGCTCTCCCCGGATCCGGAGGATCTAAGGGCGCGCGGACTGCGACGGCACTTCGGCGGACCCGGCGGACTCGGTGGTCACCGGGCCGTGCGGAGTGTCCTGCGGATCCGGTGTCTTGCCCCGCGTCCGGGAGACCGCGACCCCGCACAGGCACAGGAGGCCGCCGAGGAGCGCGAGCAGGCTGGGTACCTCGCCGAGGAAGAGCCAGGACATGAGGACGACGATGACCGGTACCGCGTAGGTCGTGGCCCCCATCTTTCCGGCGGTGGTGCGGGACACGGCGTAGGCCCAGGTGCTGAACGCGAGTGCTGTCGGGAAGACACCCAGGTACACGATCTGCCAGGTCGCGGACGCGGGGGCGCGGCTCACCTGCGTGACCAGCTGGCCGCTGAACGGCAGGCAGGAGATCGCCCCGACGAGCGCCCCGAACGTCGTCACCTGGAGCGGAGTCGCGTGCTTCAGCGTCGGCTTCTGCAGCACCACACCCACCGCGTACACCACCGCAGCGAACAGGCACAACAGGACGCCGACGACCGACGATCCGCCGCTGCCGGACGTGGCGATGCCGACCACCACGGCGCCGGCGAACGACACCGCCATTCCCGCCATCAGCTTGCGGGGGAAGCCCTCCTTGAGCAGCCACCCGCCGAGGAGCGCCATCAGGATCGGCCCGACGTTGACGATCATGGCGGCGGTGCCGGCGTCCACTTCGCGTTCGCCCCAGTTCAACGCGACCATGTACGCGCCGAACCACAGGATGCCTGAGGAGGCTATGCCGGGCCAGGCCTCACGGGGCGGGAACCCCTCGCGCCGGACCAGCAGGATCGCGCTCAGGACCACGGCCGCCACCGCCAGCCTGCCGAAGGCGAGCGCACCCGGTCCGAAGTGCGTGGCGGAGCTGCGGATGGAGATGAACGCCGATGCCCACAGGACTACGGTGACGGAGGCCGCGACGAGCGCGCGGCCGTCCACTCCGCTCGCGGACCCCGCGGCGCCGGGCGCCTCTGTTGTTCCCTTCGACCGGCTCACGATTGCCTTTCTCTGGTGCTTTGCGCGTGCTTCCCGTACGTGGATGTGGTCTGCAAGATTGTCATGCGCCGACTGCTACAGCGGGAGCAGCAGGACATGCCTGATCTCGGGCTGATAAGCGGGCAGCAGAATCTGCGAAGTGACGATGATGTCCTCGTCCGAGACATGCGGAAGACGCAGCTTGAACACGTGCCCCTGCCGGTAGGCGAGCACCCTGGGCTCGCGCTCCCACAGGGCTCGGCACTCCGGGTCTTCGAGCAGTTCGTCGAGCAGCGTGCTGAGCTGCTCGTGGTGCGGGCTCGTCGCCAGCGAGAAGCGCAGCTGGGAGAGGTAGGCGGCGGCGTGCATGGGCCAGTCCGCGAGTTGTTCGCGCGCGGCGGGTGTGGTGAGGGCCCAGCGCAGAAGGTTGGCGCCCGGCTCCAGGACCCAGGGGAACCACGTCGCCATGGTCTCGCTGTGACCGACGACGTTCCACGCGTGGTCGACGCGGTACGTGGCCAGGTGTTCCTGGGCGGTGAACCACCGCGCCAGGGCGACCTGGGCCGCGTCCTGCTCCTTGGGCGCGGGCACGCTGCCGTGCCCGCCGTTCACGTACACGTGCCCGAAGAGGGCCAGACGTTCGTCGGTGCCCAAGGTCAGCGCGGTGGCGAGCCGGTTCAGCACTTCAGGGGTGAGGGGTACGCCCGCGTCGCTCTCCAGGCTGCGATACCAGCGCTCGCTCACCGCCATGCGTTGGGCGACTTCTTTCTGCGGGAGCGGTTTTCCGCTTTGTGATTCCTTTCCCGCGGTTGCTCGCCAGGCACGCAACAAATCCGGGAGTCTTACGGCGTGATGCACGGCCCGAGAAATACCTTTCTATGTATTGCGCAAAGATCCGAGAACGGTAATTCCCTGGTCAAAGTGCGAGCGTGACGGCCTGTCAGTATGCTACCCGCCGCCTGCGCGTGTGTGAGTGTGACGCCCGACACGGAGGCCGGGGGGCAGCCGAACTGGCGGCAAATATTTGCTGGTTGACGATCTTGGGAAGCGGCTGTCAGGATCTGCGGAATCCGCGGGGCCACTTCGCTCTCGACCGGCAAATTATTGCCGCTTGACCGGGATGAATTACCGCTGCATACGCTGCGGCCCGATGGCAGAAAAGCCCCCGCGAAAGAGCTGCATTCAGTCTCTGCTTTCGCGGTCGCTGAAGAGATCGCTGAGGCGAACCCTGAATCGACGACCCGATCGTCGCACTGTGCGTTCGCCGCGGCAGGGAAGAACCTCAACGAACGCTCACCCGGCACAGACCGGTGAACGAGCCTCACCGGATGGAGAACTGATCCGTGCAAGCGGTCGACACCCTTTTGCGGCGGGCGTGCGAGAAGTTCACCGACGCGACCGCGATCACCGCGGGCTCCGAGTCGGTCTCTTTCTCCGCGTTGTTGTCGCGGGCCCAGGACGTGGCCGACGAGCTGACGGCGCAGGGCATCGGACCCGGTGACGTCGTCGGCGTCCAGGGCCGTCGCAGCGCCTCGGTGATCGTGGCCGTCTTCGGCGTGTGGCGGGCCGGGGCGATCGTCATGCTCGTCGACGACGCGCTGCCCCAAGGGCGGCGGGAGACGATGCTGAACTGCGGTCCTGCCCGGGCGACCGTCGACTGCGCGCACGGCCACCGGGTCACGCTGCGGCCCGCGCCCGAGGGCGTGCCGGTCGCGGACCTCGACGACGAGGACTACGCCTATGTCGCCTTCACCTCCGGTTCCACCGGTAAGCCCAAGGCGATCATCGGCAGCCACACGGGCCTCTCACAGTTCCTGGAGTGGCAGTCCGGCGAGTTCGGTATCGGCCCGCACGACCGGTTCGCGCACCTGACGAACTTGTCCTTCGATGTCTGGTTCCGGGACGCGCTGATGCCGCTGATCTCGGGCGCCACGCTGTGCATTCCGGACCAGCAGCACCTCGACGCCGCCGGGGTGCGGGAGTTCCTGCAGAGCAAGGAGATCACCGGTTTCCACCTGGTGCCCTCGCTGGGCAAGGTGTGGCTGTCCGAGCTCGCGCAGAGCGAGCCGATGCCGGCCGTCCGGCTCTCCTTCTTCGCGGGCGAGCCGCTGGACGGCGCCCTGGTGCGCAGCTGGCAGGAGCTCTTCCCCGCCTGCCAGGTGGTGAATCTGTACGGCCCGACCGAGACGACGCTGGCCCAGCACTCCCACCGGGTCCCCGAGCGCCCGGCCGCCGGGATCCAGCAGGTGGGCCCCAACCGCCCCGGATCGCGCAGCCACATCCTGGACGAGCACGGGAAGCCGTGCGCCGACGGTGCCTCCGGCGAGATCCATATCGCCGCGGAGCACCCCTCGCACGGCTACCTCGTCGACGGTCGGCTCGTCTCGCCGTTCGTCGAGATCGACGTCGACGGGCAGCGCGTCGTCGCCTATCCGACGGGGGACCTCGGACGTCGCGCCGCGGACGGCGGCCTGGAGATCCTCGGCCGGGCGGACGACCAGATCAAGATCGCGGGCGTCCGCATCGAGCTTCAGGAAGTCCGGTCCGCGATCCAGTCGCACCCCAGCGTCCGCGACGTGTTCGTCTGCGCGCAGGAGGACCGGTTCACCAAGGTCATCGTCGCTGTCGTGGAGGGCGACACGGGCGCCGAGCGGGAGTTGCGCGACTACCTGGGCGAGCGCCTGATGAGCGTCATGGTCCCCGCGGCCTTTCTCTTCAAGGCCGAGCTGCCCAAGCTGCCCAACGGAAAGGTCGACCGCAAGGTCCTCGCCGAGGCCGCGCGCCACCACATCGAGGAGCGCGCCCGGCGCGCCGCCGACGCGAGCACGGCCGGCCCGCGGGGCGGGTCGGTGGCCGAGCGCCTCGAACGCATCTGGCTCTCCGTGGCCGGCGGCGGGGCATCCCTCGCCGACCGCGAGTCGAACTTCTTCGACGTGGGCGGAACCTCGCTGACCATCGTCGTGCTCCACGCGGAGATCCAGCGTGAGTTCGGTGTGCGCTTCCCTCTGGTCCGCCTCTTCGAGCACGCCTCCTTCAACGCGCAGCGGCGGTTCCTCGAATCCATGGCGAACGAGCCGAGCGGCCGCGTGCCCGGCGCTGCCACGGCCAGGGGCCGGGCCGGCCGTGGCCGCGTCCTGTCGGCCAGGCGCACCCGTCAGCTCTAGCAACGCCCTCTTGTACGGCACCGACTAAGGATGAACATGGAAAGTGATGACGAGCTGATCGCGATCGTCTCGATGGACTGCCGACTGCCGCAGGCGGGCAGCGTCGAGGAGTTCTGGCAGAAGCTGGTGGACGGCGAGAGCGCCATCCGGGACCTCACCGACGAGGAGGTCGCGGCGGCAGGGGTGCCGGAGAGCCGACGGTCGCGTACGGACTACGTGAAGCGGGCCGGGGTCCTGGAGGGCGTCGCCGAGTTCGATTCCACGTACTTCGGCTACTCCTCGCGCGAGGCGGATGTCCTCGATGTCCAGCAGCGCCTCATGCTCGAGTCGTCGGTGTCGCTCCTGGAACGGGCCAACATCGATCCGCACCGCACCCAGCAGCGGATCGGCGTCTTCGCGGGCTCGGGCATGAGCACGTACCTCTTCGGCGCCCTGCACCGCCCCGACCTGGTCGAGTCGCTCGGCGAGATGGTCGTGCGGCATGGCAACGACAAGGACTTCCTGGCCACCCGGATCTCGTACAAGCTGAATCTGCGCGGACCCAGCGTGAACGTGCAGACCGCCTGCTCGACCGGGCTCGTGGCCGTGCACTCGGCCGTGCAGAGCCTGCTCCTGAACGAGTGCGACGCCGCGGTCGCCGGTGCGGTGTACGTCCGCGTTCCGCAGGAGTCCGGATATCCGTACCAGGTCGGCGGTGTGCTCTCCCCGGACGGTGTCTGCCGTCCGTTCGACGCCGGTGCCAACGGCACACTCTTCACCAACGGCCTCGGCCTCGTCCTGCTGAAGCGGCTGCGCGACGCGATCGCCGACGGCGACGAGGTGCACGCAGTGATCGCCGGTTCGGCGGTGAACAACGACGGTGCCCAGAAGGTGAGTTTCACCGCGCCGAGCGTCTCGGGACAGGTCGGGGTGCTGGCCGACGCCCTGCAGCTCTCGGGCGCCAAGCAGACCGACATCACGTACATCGAGGCGCACGGCACGGGCACGGCGCTCGGCGACCCGATCGAGATCGAAGCGATCAAGCAGGCGTACGGCTACGACGGTGCGCCCTGCGGCATCGGCTCGCTCAAGGGCAACTTCGGGCACCTCAACATCGCCGCGGGCATCATCGGCCTGATCAAGGCGGCGCTGGTCCTCAAGCACAAGTACGTGCCGCCGACCATCAACATCGGCGAGGTCAACCCGGCGCTCGACCTGGACGGTTCACGGTATTTCGTGACCACCGAAGGCCGGGCCCTTGAGAGCGACACCGAGAACTGGGCCGGTGTGAGCGCCTTCGGCATGGGCGGCACCAACAGTCACGTCATCCTCAAGAGCTTCGATCAGGCCCCGGCCGAGCCCGCCGAGCCGACCGCGGGACCGAGCATCCTCACCTTCTCGGCGCGGTCCGAAGCGGCCTTGCGGCGACAGGCGGACGCCCTCGCCGCGCACCTCGCCGCGGATCCGGACGCCTCGCTCGCCCAGTACGCGTACACGCTGCGCGAAGGCAGGACACGGCATCCCTTCCGCGCGGCGCTGGCCGTGGTCGACCGGGCCGAGGCGGTCGCCCGGCTGAAGGCCGAGCGCTACCACCAGGGAGCCGAGGCGGGGGCGAACGAGATCGCGTTCGTCTTCGCGGGGCAGGGGACGCAGCGCCGGGCCATGGGCGCCGTGCTCGCCGCGAAGAACAAGCAGTTCGCCCGCCGGCTCGACGAGGCGATCGACGCGGTGAACGCGCACACCGACTTCGACGTACGCGACTACCTTGGCCCCGACGGGCAGGTCGACGGCATCGGCACCTCCGTGGCGCAGCCGCTCCTGTTCGCCGTCGAGTACGCACTGGCGACCGCGCTCATCGACGCGGGCGTCCGTCCGCGCTACCTCTTCGGGCACAGCCTCGGCGAGGTCGTCGCCGCGACGGTCGCGGGCGTCTTCGACCTGCCCACCGCGGCCGAGCTCGTCGCGACGCGGGCCCGGCTCATGGGCGACTGCCCGACCGGGGCGATGCTCGCTGTCGGCAGCCTCGAACCGTTCGCGGACCTGCTGGACGGCGGGCCCCTGGTGGTCGCGGCGACCAACTCCCCTCAGCAGTCCGTGCTGTCCGGCACCCACGAGGCCATCGAGGCGGCCGCCGCGCGCGCCGCCGAGGCAGGTCTGCACCACCAGCGCCTCGCGACGTCGCACGCCTTCCACTCGCCGCTCATGCAGAACGCCGCGGACGCGTTCCGCGACGTCCTGAAGTCGGTCGCCTTCCGGGCGCCGCGGATTCCGCTGGTGTCGAACATCACCGGCCGGCTGCTCACGGAGTACGAGGCCAAGAGCCCGCACTACTGGGCGGACCACCTGCTGCGCACCGTCGAGTTCACCGAATCCGTGGACACGCTGCGGGAGTTGGGGGTGACCCGGTTCATCGAGATCGGCCCCGGGCGGTCGATGAGCAACCTCGTCCGGGCCGGCTTCGGCTCCGCTGCCGCCTCGACCCTCGAACTGGCGCAGGCGCTCGGCGAGGTGGAGCACGAGGACGAGGCATTCGCGGACGCCGTCGCGCTCGGCTGGGCCGCCGACCCCGAGGTGTCCATCGAGGACCGTGCGAGCGCCACGCGCATGACGTCCGTGCCCACGTACGCCTTCGAGCGGCACATCCACTGGGTGGAGCCGACGCTCGGATACGCCGCGGGCGACGCCCAGAGCGTTCGTGCGGCAGGGGACGCGCCCAAGCCGTCGGCGGCGGCCGTGCCCGCGGCGAGCGACACCCGGGACGACGACTCGCCGCAGTCGGCGCCGGGCGGCGAATCCGACGAGGCGACCCAGGAGATCCGGCGGATCGTCGCGGGCATCTTCGAGAGCTTCCTCGGCGCGTCGGCGTCGGACGACGACCGCGAGTTCTTCGATCTCGGCGGCAACTCGCTCATGGCGATCCAGCTGATCAACAAGTTGCGCGAGACCTTCGAACTCGACTTCTCCGTCCGGGACTTCTACGAGAACAGCTCGGTCTCGGCGACCACGAACGTGATCAAGGCACTACTGCTCGAGGAGCCTGTCCATGCCTGAGAATTCCTTCCTCGAAGCCGGTCAGCTGGCGAAGCTGAAGGAGAGACTGAAGTCGGGGACCACGAAGGCCCCCGAACCCCGCGCACACCAGGCGTCCTCCCCGTCCACCCTGCCCGACGTGGGTGTCATCTTCTTCTCGGGCCTCAGCGGCGACAGCGATCCCTATGATCTGCTGCTCGAGGTCTCCCGCTATGTCGACGGCGCCGGATTCAGCGCGATCTGGACGCCGGAACGGCACTTCACCGAGGTCGGCGGTGCCTACCCCAACCCGGCGGTCCTCGGCGCGGCACTGGCCGTGATCACGAAGAGCGTGCGGATCCGGTCGGGCAGCATCAACCTGCCGCTGCACAACGTGCTGCGCGCGGCGGAGGAGTGGGCGCTCGTCGACAATCTGTCGGGCGGGCGCGTGGACCTCGCGGTGGCGCCCGGCTGGCACGCGCGGGACTTCGTCCTCAACCCCGACGGGTTCGAGAGCCGGGGCAAGCTGCTCAACGAGGCGCGGGAGGAGCTCCAGAACCTGTGGCGCGGGAACCCCGTCGCGCGGACCGACGCCCTGGGCGAGCAGCACGACATCCTGACCTACCCGCGGCCCGTGCAGCCGGAACTCCCGCTCTGGCTCACCTCGTCGAAGAACGCGGATTCCTGGCGGTTCGCGGGGGAGAACGGCCTCAACGTCCTGACGGCGCTCATCAACTTCGGCCCCGCCGAACTCCACAAGCGCATCGAGATCTACCGCGAGGCACGCGCCCGGGTAGGGCTCGATCCCGACGGCGGTGTCGTGTCGCTGATGCTGCACACCTATGTCGGCGCCGATGCGGACGAGGCCGTGGAGCGGGTCCGGCCGGCCATGATCGAGTACCTGGGCTCCTTCGTCACGCAGCACGCGACCTCGGGCCAGAGCGAGTCGAAGGACAAGTCCGCGACGCTCCAGAACCTCGACGCCGACCGGGACGAGTTCCTGGAGATGGTGTTCCAGCGGTACGTCTCCACCAGCTCGCTCATCGGCGATGCGGACCGGGCCCGTACCACGCTGGAGAACTTCCGCTCGATGGGCGTGAACGAGGTCGCCTGCCTCGTCGACTTCGGGCTGTCCAAGGACGAGGTCCTCGCGAGCCTCGCCCGGCTCTCGCCGCTTCTGCAGAAGGGAGCCTGACCCATGAAGACCTACAGCTTCCAGGGCGTCCGGCCGCGTATCCACCCGAGCGTCTACGCCTTCGACGACGTCGTGGTGATCGGCGACGTCGAGATCGAGGCGGACGTCAGCCTCTGGCCCGGCGTGACCATTCGCGGGGACAAGGGACCCGTCCGCATCGGCCGGGGTGCGAACATCCAGGATCACGCGATGCTGCACTCCGACCCCGACTGCCCGCTGACCGTCGGCGAGAACGTCACGGTCGCCCACAGCGCGGTGCTTCACGGCTGCGAGGTCGGTGCCGGAACAGTCGTCGGCATCGGCGCGATGCTGCTCAACGGGGTGAAGATCGGGGCGAATTGCCGGATTTCCGCGGGCATCGTACTCGGTGCGGGACCCGTCTACCCGGCGCGGAGTCTCATCGCTGGCAACCCCGCGACCGTCCTGATGGCACTGAGCGACAGCGACGTGGCGGTCCTCGACGAGACCGCCGCCGAGTACCGGGAACTCGCGGACCAGTACCGCACCGGACTCGCCCGCGTCGTCGTACCGGGACACGAGCGATCCGAGACCCGGGCCGGTAGCTGATGGGCCGTCATATCCACGGCGCGGAGGCACGGTTGCTGAGCCGATACGCGCACGGCCACCGCAGCGCGCTCGTCTGTTTCCACCATGCGGGTGGGGGCAGCTCCGCGTTCCGCGGCTGGGCGGGGGAGCTCGCCCCGCACCTGGACGTGGTCCTGGTCCAGCTCAAGGGGCGCGAGGACCGCGCGGCGGAGCCGCTCACCGACGTGATCCTCGGCGACCTCGCCGTGGAGATCGCCCAGCGCATCTGCGCACTGCCGTACGACGACATCGTGCTCCTCGGTCACAGCATGGGCGCGACCGTCGCGTGGGCGGTCGCCGACGCGATCTGGGCGGTCTACCGGCGCCGGGTGCGGGTGGTCCTTTCGGCCCAGGCGCCGCCTCCGTACACCTCCCGCATCGGCGCGTGGTCGCCGCGGGAGGTCCGCGGGGCGGCCACCGTGGACGGGGGCGGGGCCGCCGACGCGTTCCACGCGGACCTCCTCGCCGCCGACCTTGCGTGGATGTCCCGCGAGTTCCCCACCCTCGTGCCCCGGTCGCTCCCTGTCGACCTGTACTGCGTCTCGGCCGACCAGGACCACCTGGTGGCGCCCGACGCGATGGCCGGCTGGGCGTCGCTGACCACGCGGCACTTCTCTCAACTGACGGTGTCCGGAGGACACATGTACCTCCTCGCGGACCCCGCACCGCTGCTCGGGCTCGTGACGGAGCTCGCGGCTCAGAGCCCGACGGACGGAACGGACAGAGGGGCGATCGTTGTCCACTAATGCAGGTGACCGTGCGGTTGTCCGTGTCGGCTTCCAGCGGAACACCCCGCCGTTCAGCTACGCGCACGCACCGACCGCGGAGTTCGACCCCGTCGGCTACTCGGTGGACCTGGCGCGCCTCGTTCTCGCCAAGGTCTTCGGCGGTGCGCACGCGATGCCGCCGCTGGAGGCCGTCGAGGTCACGTCCTCCACGCGGGAGCGGCTGCTCGCGGAGGGGCGCATCGACATCGAGTGCGGATCGACGACGATCACGCAGGAGCGGCGGCTGCGCTCTGCGTTCAGCAGGCCGATCTTCCGCACCTCCCACCGGATCGCGGTGAAGCCCGGCGCGTTCGAGGTGGCGGGCGGTCCGCGGATCGTCGGTATCCAGGGGTCGACCAGCCAGGCCGCGCTCGAGAGCCGGACCGACCTGGAGTTCCCGTACACCTTCGTCGGTGTGGACTCCATCGGCGCGGCCAGGGACGCGTTCCTGGGCGACCCGGGCACAGGGGCCATGGTGGCGGACGAGGTGATCCTCAGGTCGCTGCTCCGGGGCGGCGCGGCGCACGAGGACATCACGCTCCTCGACGTCCGGCTCGGTGGGGAGTTCTACGGATTCATGATGCGGCGTGACGACCGGGAACTCGTCCGCGCCGTCGATGCGGCGCTGGACGAAGTGCTCGCATCCGACGCATATCCCGCGCTTCTCACCTCGTGGTTCGTCGACGAGCTCCCCGGTCTCGGGTTCGGCCTGGACATGGACCTCGCGGACGACACATTTGTGGATCGGAACAGGCAGGATCGATGAACACCACTGAAACCACGTTGCAGGACGCCTTCAGGGACGTCATGGCCTGTGTGGCCACGCCCGTCTCGATCGTGACGGCCATGTCCCGGGGCGGCGCTCCGTGCGGGGCGACGGTCAGCGCGTTCGCCTCGCTCTCGATCACTCCGGCGATGGTCATGGTCAGCCTGGACCGGAAGTCCAGAACGCTCGACGTCATCCGCGAGTCCGGCCGACTCGGGCTCAATGTGCTCGGCGCCGACCAGGCCGACCTGGCGATGTCCTTCGCGTCGAAGAGCGTCGTCGACAAGTTCCACGGGACGTCCTGGGACATCGACCACGGCGTTCCGCGCATCGCCAGGACCTCGGCGTGGATAGCGGCGGGCGTGGCCGATCTGGTGGACGGCGGGGACCACGTCATCGTGCTCGGGCGCGTGGACGTCGCGGAAGCGGAGCACGTCGAGACCAAGGCGCCTCTCGTCTACTACCGCCGCAGCTTCGGAACCCACCTTTCGCACTAGGAACAAACGGAACGACGGAACACACATGAGAAAGCACGTCAGAATCGGTCTGCTCGGGTGCGGAACGGTCGGGGAGGCCTTTGCCGAACTGCTCGTCGAGCGGCGGGCGGCGGTCGCGGACGTATCGGACATCACCCTTGATCTCGTACGCATAGCGGTGCGCGATCCGGACAAGCCGCGTTCGTCCGCACTGGATCCGAAGCTGTTCACCGGCGACGTCCACGATGTGGTGAAGGCCGACGACGTCGATGTCGTGGTCGAGCTGATCGGCGGAACCGGGCCGGCCGGCGAACTGGTGAGGACCGCGCTGAGCTCCGGAAAATCCGTCGTCACCGCCAACAAAGAGCTCATCGCGAGCCAGGGGCCCGAACTGTTCGCCGAGGCCGACGCGGCAGGGGTCGACCTCTTCTTCGAGGCCGCCGCGGTGGCGGCGGTGCCTATTCTGCGTCCCATCAGGGAATCGCTCCTCGCCGAGGACGTGCGGCGCGTTGTCGGCATCATCAACGGCACCACCAATTTCATGCTCACGCGCATGATGAGCGACGGCCTGAGCTTCGACGAGGCGCTGGCCGAGGCCCAACGGCTCGGGTACGCGGAGCCCGACGCGAGCGCCGACATCGAGGGCGCCGACGCGGCGTCCAAGATCGCCATACTCGCCTCGCTCGCCTTCAACCAGGCGGTACCGGTCGACGGCGTCAGCCGGGAGGGCATCGTCGGTCTCGACCGGGAGGACTTCGAACTGGCCGCCCGGTTCGGGTTCGTGATCAAGCTCCTCGCCGTGGCCGAGCGGTTCGCCGACCCCACCGGCGGCGCCGATGCCCCGGGGGCGATAGGCGCCCAGGTCTTCCCGGCCCTGGTCGCCCGCGACCATCCGCTGGCAAGCGTGCGCGACAGTTTCAACGCGGTGTTCGTCACCACGTCCGCCGCGGGCGAGCTCATGTTCTACGGCCACGGCGCGGGCCCCCGCCCGTCGGCGTCGGCGGTCCTCGGCGACGTCGTCGGCGCCGCGGACCAGTTGCTGCGCGGCAGGCACCGGCACATCCCGGTCGGCCCGACCGCGAGCCTGCGCCCGGCACGGGAGCTGGTGCACTCCTACTACGTCCGGGCCGATGTGGACGAGGCGCCCGGCGTCCTGTCCGAGGTGACAGGGGTATTCGGCCGCCACGGCGTATCGATCCGAACGGTGGACCAGCGCGGATCGGAACAGCAGGCGCGCGTCGTGTTCATCACCTTCCCGGCACCGGAACACGCGCTGGACAGCGCGCTGAGCGAACTGAGCGAGCTCGCGCATGTCCGGGGCGTGCACCGGGTGCTGCGCATCCATGCATAGCGAATCCATGCACAGCAAACACTGAAAGACAGGAAATCAAGGAATGTCTCAGCCGATACAGCTCGTCATCCACATCACCACTCTCCCGGGCCGCGGCCAGGAGCAGATCGACGCCTACGAGCGTCTCGCGCCGGTCGTGCGCGCCGAAGAGGGATGCCTGCAGTACGACATGCACCAGGTGAGCGGCGACCACGACCGGTTCGTGCTCATCGAACGGTGGGCGTCGGAGGGTGCGCTCGCCGCCCATGACGCCACCCCGCACATGATCGAGGCCGACGCGGCAAGCCCGGCGTTCCGCGCGGGTCCCGCGCAGGTCGTCAAGGTCGATGCCGAGAGCCTGGCCTGACGCCGCGTCTGACGCACCCGGCCCCCGAAGGCCGGGTGCGGCCGTCAGGAATGTTGCTGTGACACTGATCATCAGTGTCCGCGTTCGCGCCATTTATGAGTTTTGGGGCCGGTTACGCTGGTGGGGCTTGCGGGGGTTTCTCCTTCGTAAAGCCTGCGCAATGCACCTTTTTGTGAGAGCGGCTCCCCCATGTTCAACGGCGTACATCTGAATGACGGCAATATTCGTGACGGGGATGCCGAGGAAGCTCGCTTTCGTCGCCCCCGCCGGGTGGTGGTCACCGGGCTCGGGGCGGTGACCCCGCTCGGCGCCGACGTGCCAGAGCTGTGGCAGGGGCTGCTGGACGGCAGGTGCGGCGTACGCGAGCTGGCGGGTGAGGAGTTCGCCGACCAGCCGGTCCGTATCGCCGCACCCGTCACGGTCGACCCGGCCACGCTCATCCCGCGCGCGCAGGCCCGGCGTATGAACCGCTCCGCGCTCCTGGCCGTGATCGCCGCGCGCGAAGCCTGGCAGGACGCCGGTCTCGGGCTCGCGGACGCCCAGGAGGGCCGGGTGGCCGCGGATCGGGCCGGAATCTCCATGGGCACCATCATCGGCGGCGCCCCCGTTCTCGTGGAGGCCGACCGGCGGCTGCGGGACAAGGGGCCGCGGTACGTGCCGCCGCTGGCCGCGGCCATGACGGTCCCCTCGCAGGCGGCCTCGCAGATATCGATCGATCTGCACCTGACCGGCGAGGCCCGCACGGTCACCAGCGCCTGCGCGTCCGGCACGGAAGCCATCGGCAACGCCATCGACCGCATCCGCCACGGCCACCTCGACATGGCGCTCGCCGGAGGCAGCGAGGCCGTGCTCACACCCACGGTCATGGGGGCGTTCGCCGCCATGCGCGCGTTGTCGACCCGCAACGACGAGCCGCACGGCGCCTCCCGCCCCTTCGACAAGGCACGGGACGGCTTCGTGCACGGCGAAGGCGCCGGCGTGCTCCTCCTGGAGGCCGAGGAGCACGCGCTCGCTCGCGGCGCACGCATCTACTGCGAGGCCGCGGGCTGGGGCCTGTCCGCCGATGCCCACCACATGGCCGCCCCCGACCCGACCGGAGCGGGCATCGTGCGCGCCCTGCGCGCCGCCCTGCGCGATGCGGACGCCACGACACGGGACATCGCCCACGTCAACGCGCACGCCACGGCGACCGTCGAGGGAGACCTGGCCGAGGCCAGGGCCCTGCGCGAGGTCCTGGAGGGTCACGACGCCGCCGCCCGGCCGGTGCCGGTGACATCGTTGAAGGGCCACTTCGGACACCTGCAGGGTGCGGCCGGTGGCGTGGAAGCGGTGGCGTCCGTCCTCACGCTCCACCACGGGCTCATCCCGCCCACGCTCGGCTGCGAGAACCTCGACGACGCCATCGGCCTGGACGTCGTGACCATCGCCCCCAGGCCCGTGCCCGAGGACGGGAACCTCGTCCTGAGCAACTCCTTCGGCTTCGGCGGCCACAACGCGGTACTCGCCTTCCGCCGCTGAGCCAGGGGGCCACCGGAAGTTCCCGGACGCCCAATGGCCACTTGGGCCCATGGAGATCCGCGCGCGGCGCTCGCCTGAAGTGCATGGAGCTCGCTTTGAGGGTGGATGGGGTGGTCGGCGGTGGGCGCATCCCTGGAGGCCGTGAACGTCGTCCTGTCCAACTCGATCGCCCTGGCCGGCCTGTTGCGACGGTCGTGGCCTGGCGCTCCCTGGTCGCGACGCTGGGCCGTGCTCAGCCACGGACCGGGGCCGACAGTTCCGACAGCACCTCGGCCTCCGGCTCCTGACGTAGCGACTCACGCATGAGAGACATTCTCGTGCAACGCGCGCTCCGCTTCGAGGAGTTGAGGCGGGTCATCCTCACGAGCGGCGCAAGGGGTGCCGGGAGCCGGTGCCCTGCTCGACATGGAAAGCTGTACCACGCCGTCAACGCACAACTCCTGTCGCAGTGCAGGCCGTTGCCGCAACAGATGAACCGCAACACCGCAGGCCGAATGTGCATTGCCCGCAACCGTGCCCACCGTGCGCCCGCCCCGTCGCCCCCACCCCGCGAGCAGCCCAGGCCGACGCGATGCATGACGCGCGGGAGCGGGTCATCGACGGGTACGGGAGCGCTGTGATTCCCGCACTGCAGGGCTGACTCGCCCCTATTGCGGCCGCATCGGACTCGTTCCTTGTGGTGTCAGGGCGTGACCGCTGCGGACGTTCCATCGGCCGGTGCGGCCGCTGAGCTGGGTGGCGGTGAGCGGGCGGACGTCCAGTCGCCAGAATGCCTGGTCGGGTGCCGACAAGGCGTGGACGAGGGCCGCACGGATCACGTCGGGCTCGGCGACGGCGACGACGTGCCCGGCAAGGTCGCCCAAGGCATCGAGCCAGGATGCGACGCGGTGGCGTACCTCGCGCAGTGATTCGCCGCCGTGGGGTGCGGCAGTCGGGTCGTCCAGCCAGAGAGCGACGGCTTCCGCTTCGGCGCCTGCCACGGAGTCCAGCGTCTGGCCTCGCCAGCGGCCCATGTCGCAGGCGGCGAGGGCGGCGAGAGGTTCGGCGCGGGCAAGGCCGAGTGCCTGGGCGGTCCGGCGGCAGCGCGGGGACGGTGAGGTGTAGGTGGCAACGGCCGGGGGGAGTGAGCCGGCGGCCGCCTCGGTGCGTGCGATTCCCGCCGGGTCGAGAGGACTGTCGTCGTCGAAGCGGACCTCCTTCAAAGCTTCACTCGTGGCGGGAGATATCAGCGTGAGACGTACGGTCATCGATTCCTCCGCAGGGCCTTCACCTGGCCGTTGACCCGCGGCAACCCTATCTGCGGGGGCGTGTCGGCGTGACGGGGGCGTATCGGCGTGATAAGCGACTCACGCCCTTGGCCGGAGGTACGGCACGCGGTACGGTCACGGCGAACATTTCAACAGAACGTGACGACGGCGAGACGGAAGTCCGGTGCAAGTCCGGCACGGTCGCGCCACTGTGAGCCGAAGCGGAACCCTTCGAGGGTGACGCCGCGGTGAGTCAGACCCGTGGACCGTCGTCCTGCACCACCGTATGGGACGCGTGTTCCCCAAGGAGGTTTCATCATGGCCGATGCTGTCGTCAATGCTGCCGTTTCCGCCACTTCCGCTCCTGCACCGGCTGCTCTGCCCGTACGGGCTGTCCTGCCCTGGGCGGTGTTCGTCGGACTCCTGGCGCTGATCGCGCTTTACTTCGTGGGCGCCGAGCAGGGTGCCACCTCCGTGTTCGCCGGCACCGACGTGCACGAGTGGGTCCACGACGGTCGTCATCTGCTCGGCTTCCCGTGCCACTGAGAGGCGACAAGTACGTGCACGCCTCAACTGTGAGAAATCTGCTGGTCCGTGGCATGCTCGCGGGCCTGATCGCCGGACTCTTCGCCTTCGGTGTGGCCTACTCGATCGGTGAGCCGCCCGTCGACGGCTCGATCGCCGTGGAGGAGGCCCAGGCCGCCCAGGAAGCGCCCCACGCGGGGCACGGTGGCGCCGCGCACGAGGAGGCCGCCGAGGAGGAAGAAGCGGTCAGCCGGTCGGTGCAGTCGACCGCCGGTCTGGCCACGGGTGTTCTGGTGTACGGGGTCGCTCTGGGCGGCATCGCGTCCCTGGCGTTCTCCTTCGCGCTGGGCCGCGTCGGCCGGTTCAGCCCACGGGCGACCGCCGCGCTCACGGCCGCCGCCGCCTTCACCACCGTCTACCTCGTGCCGTTCCTGAAATACCCGGCGACCCCACCCGCGGTGGGCAACCCGGACACCATCTCGAAGCGCACCACGCTGTTCTTCCTGATGATCCTGCTCAGCGTGCTGCTCGGCATCGCCGCCGTCATCATCGGGCGGCGACTGGCACCGCGTCTGGGCAACTGGAACGCGACGCTTGCCGCCGGGGCGGGGTTCATCGCCGTGGTCGCTGTCGCGTTCGTGTTCCTGCCCGCGAACGACGACGCGGTCAAGGCCGGGTTCCCCGCAGCCCTGTTGTGGGAGTTCCGGGTCGCTTCACTGGCGATCCAGGCCGTGCTGTGGGCGGTCTTCGGCATCCTCTTCGGAGCCCTGGCACAGCGTCTCCTCGCCCCGCGGGCGGCCGACGCCAAGACCGAGGCCGAGCAGCCGACACCAGTCGTCGCCTGACCCCACGTGTAGCGCGACGTACCGGCCCCGGCCCCGCCAACCCCTTTGGGGCTGGCGGGGCTTGCTGAACCGCCGCGGGGCAGCAGGTCGGAAGGCCATTGACCCCTCCATGGACAGACAGGGCGACCCAGGTCGGCGCGACGGCGATCGCGCCGACGAGGCAGCGCACCAGCGCCCAGCCAGTCGTCTTCGCCCACCGCAGCGGCCTCGCCCCGGCGACGTAGGGCGAGGAGTCAGTGGTGGGCGTGCAATGCGTCCGCCAAGGGTCGGTGACTGTGCCGCCAGCCGGCGCCCACGGCAAGGGCGTCGACGATGTGCGGGTGGTCGGGAGCGAGGCCCGCATGCTCGTGCTCGACCACCGGATCGACGGCCGAAGCACCCATCGGGCCGACCGCCAGCTCCCCGGCCCGCGCGGGCCACAGCCGCAGCGCCCCCACCGCCGCGCCCAGCGCGATGGTGCCAAGGCCGGCCACGGCCCAGCCAAGGCCGGCCGCCCCGCCCAGCCATCCCGCCAGCGGGTACGTGAGCAGCCAGCACGAGTGCGACAGGGAGAACTGCGCCGCGAACGCCGCCGCCCGTTCCTCCTTCGGAGCCGAACGCCGGATCAGCCGCCCGGCAGGCGTGAGCACCATCGAGCACGCCGCACCGAACGCCGCCCATGTCACAAGGAGCGTGGGCCAGCGCCAACTCCCGCCCTGCCCGGTCGTGATGACTCCGAGTCCCGCGAACATGGCCACGAGGAGCAGTGCCCCGCTCAGCATCACGGTCCGGTCCCGGACCCGGTCGAGCACGCGGGGCAGGACCAGTGCGACGGCCATCGAGCCGCCGCCGTACGCCCCCAGGGCGAGGGACACCGAGCCGACCGAGAGCCCGAACACGCCCTGCACGTACACCACGGAGTTCACGGTCACCATGGCGCTCGCGGCCGCGACCGCGAGGTTCAGAGCCAACAGGGAACGCAGCTGCGGCACCTGGAAGAAGAGTCGGCTGCCCGCCGTGGCCTTGGCGTGGATCGGCCCCGTACGCGGAGCGGCGGTCGGCTTCGGCAACGCGACGGACACGACCAGCGCGGCCGACGCCACGAAGCCCAGCATCGTGCCGGTGAACAGCCAGTTGTACGTCATCACGGTCAGCAGCAGGCCCGCGAGTGCCGGGCTGAACAGGCTCTCCAGGTCGTAGGCGAGCCGGGACAGCGAAAGCGCCCGCGTGTAGTCGCGCTCCTTCGGCAGTACGTCCGGGATGACGGCCTGGAAGGCCGGGGTGAACGCCGCCGACGCGGACTGGAGGAGGAAGACCAGGACGTAGACCTGCCAGACCTGGCCGACAAACGGCAGGCACAGGGCGACCCCTGCCCGGATCAGGTCGGCGCCCACCAGCAGCGTGCGGCGTGGCAGCCGGTCGGCGAATGCGCCGATCGCGGGGGCGGTGAGCACGTACGCCGCCATCTTGATCGCGAGCGCGGTGCCGAGCACCTCACCGGCGCTGTCGCCCGCGATGTCGTACGCGAGCAGGCTGAGCGCCACCGTCGCCAGACCGGTGCCGCTCAGGGCGACGACCTGCGCGGTGAAGAGGTGACGGTAGGTGCGGTTGCGCAGAACGGACAGCATGCGGAGGGCTCCCCGGTCGTAGGGGCGATCGGCTGTTCAGCCAGCCTAGCTTTCATGTGCGCATCTGCGCACATGACAATTAAGACTGTCCCGTCCACCCCGCTCTAGGCTGGGCGCATGCCCAAACGCGAGCCTGTCCCAGCTGCGCCCCATGCGCACCTGCGCGAACCTGACACCGCCCGTCTCGCCGAGGCGACCCGGGTGTTCGCGCTGCTCTCGGATCCGACGCGGCTGCATGTGCTGTGGCTGCTCGCGCTCGGGGAGGGCGAGTCGGACGTCGGCTCGCTCGCCGAACGCTGCGCCGCGTCCCGCACCGCGGTCAGCCAGCACCTGGCCAAACTCCGCCTCGCCGGCCTTGTGGAGACGCGCCGCGATGGCCGCCACATCCACTACCGCCTGGCTGACGGCCACTTGAAGCGGCTGGTCATGGAGGCGCTCAGCCACGCCGATCACCGGGTGAGCGGGCAGGCACCGCACGACTGAGGATTCGGGCCTGGGCATGGGTGGGCCCCGGCCGGACAGCGGGGGCGTCCGGCCGGGGCCGCACCACTTACTTCCGCGTGCCCGCCCGGCGCCGTACGAGATGGACGCCGACGGTCTTACCGGCTTGGCATCCGGTGTCCCCGCGGCATCGCATGAATGCGCGTCCGTGTGCGGGCCTCAGGCGTGCGGCAGCGTCCCGCGCCCGGTCGTGCGCTGGATGACCACGCGGAGAACGGATCGCGGTGAGCGCCTCAATCCGCGCAGCACATGGCTCAGTTGGGGCCATCGGGCGTGACAGGCTGGGCCGGATGGCTCGTAGGCGGGTGCGGCGCCTCAGCGGCGGGACGTGGCTCGACTTGGGATGTCCGGGCCTGGGGCGACGGTCCGGCGAGGGAGGCACTGCGGGCGGCTTCGGCACGCACCAAGGCGCACACGACCGCGAAGGGATCTGCGGGCATGACTGGCTGCTCCTGCGAGAGAAGGATGACCGACGCGGCGCGTCCCCGGACGTCTGCCGGGGACGCGGGAGCGGTCAGCAGCGCAGGACGCGGCTGGAACCCGTCGCGGAACAGGGCGCGGGGCCCATGGCGGCCCGACGGATGAACTGGGCTGACGAAGCCGCACCGTGCCAGGCACCGACATGAATGGCGCTGGCACCTTGGGGTGCCACCGAGGGGTGTCGCATCTTGCTCGAGGAGCCTGATCCGGCACGCCAGGCATGGGCGCCGTCGTGCTGGCCGGATTCGTGTCGGTTCGACTCGAAGCTGTCGCCCGCAACGCCCGACGGACTGTCGGGAGCGGCGACTGATACCGGCATCGCAGGGCTCGCGGCGGCGGTCGCGCTCCCATGGAGGAGTGCGGCAAGGGCGATGAGTACGATGACGCCCGCAGTTCGCGACAGGCGGCACAGGAGTACGCCGTACTGGGGCATCAGGCGCACCTCCCGTTGTCGATCTCTGCGGTGCAGCCAACAGCAACGAGCGGTGACACGCCCCTGGAACTCCGTCAGAAGAGCGCTGTTTCACCCAAATGGCGAACCGGCCAGGGCGAACCGGCGAGCACGCGACTTCCTGCCGGCCGCTGATTACCGTTGGCCGGCCCGGCGTGCGCGGAAGGCGGCTGCCTTGACCCGGCTTTGGCAGGCCGTGGAGCAGAACTGGCTAAGGCGACCTTGACACCGCGGGCGCCCGCGCTGTCGCCTTGCGTAGTGGCTGGCTGCCCCTGTCGGTCAGAAGTTCTTGACCAGCCAGGTCGCCACCCACAGGGTCATGGCCAGTGTCGCGAGGGCGCCGATCGCGAACGCGATACGGCGATAGTTCCTGCGCTTCATGTCCCACCTCGGAGGGGGTGCGTCCGCTCTCTACTCCAGGATGTACCCCCTCCGGCAGGCGCTTGACCGGCGCCGGTAGTGACACGGCGCGGCTTGCGCCCCATCATGGGTGGGTCAAGGCGGAGCTGTACTCCCTGCTGGGGACCTCCGTCGCGGTCATCGTCCACCATCTGGCGTTCGACTCCAGCTACGGGTTCGTGCATGCCGACGCCGCGATCAACCCGGAATCGGGGTGGACGTCGTCCGCGCACGCGGGGTTGTCCGTGGTGGCCGCTCACGTCGTACTGACAGCCCTGTGCGCCGTACTGCTGCACGGCGTGGATGCCACTCGGCGGCGCGTCCTGTACGCGGCCGGGCGGGGGTGGAAGGCGATGCGTGCGGTGCTGCGCAGGCTGTTCGTTCCTGCCTGCACGCCCCTGGACCTGACTGCCGTGGGTGCCACTTGGCGCGCATGTCCACGACCCGGCCGGGCGCCACCCGTTCGAACTCTCCTTGTCGCCACGGTCATTCGCCGTGGCCCACCCCCTCATCGGCCGCTCGCCGTCTGACAGCCCTGAGCCGCCCCGCTGGCCTCGCACAGCTCGCACCATTCCGATCTGGGGAAGTTCGCGGGCCGTCAGGTTCTGGTGGTCGGGGCCGGGCAGTCGGCGCAGGAGAGTGCGGCCCCTGCTGCACGAGGCGGGAGCGAAGGTCGAACTGCTCGTCCGTGCACCGGAGTTGGTCTTCGGCTCAGGTCCGGGGTCCGCACCGCATTGGCAGCCGGACACCCCGCTGGACCGTTCCTGGGCGTTGTACGCGGTGGTCCATCACGCGGCCGCCTTCCGGCTGCTGCCGCGCGAAGCGAGGCTCCCGGCCTGCGGGCCCGCGCCGAGGTCGCCGAGTCGAGCGCCGCGACGACAGCCTCCTCGAAGAGCCGTCAGTGCTCTCTTCGCGGGGGTTGGGGCTCAGGCGTCCCGGGATGTCTGCTCAGCGTGGTGCAGGACGTGTTCCACCAGGGTGATCAGTACGTCCTTTCCCGATGCCCGGTCACGTACGTCGCACAGGGTGATGGGCACGTCGGGCGGCAGGTCGAGGGCGCGGCGCACGGACTCGGGGGCGTGGGTGCGGATGCCGTCGAAGCAGTTCACGGCGATGGTGAAAGGGATGCCGCGGCTCTCGAAGTAGTCGACCGCCGCGAAGCTGTCCGCGAGGCGGCGGGTGTCGGCCAGGACCACCGCGCCCAGGGCGCCGGTGGCCAACTCGTCCCAGACGAACCAGAAACGGTCCTGGCCGGGTGTGCCGAAGAGGTAGAGGACCAGGTCGTCGGCCAGGGTGATGCGGCCGAAGTCCATGGCGACGGTCGTGGTTGTTTTGGTTTTCACCCCCTGAAGGTCGTCGACCGGGCGGGAAGCCTCGGTGAGCTGTTCTTCCGTGCGCAGCGGTCGGATCTCACTGACCGAGGCGACCAGGGTGGTCTTGCCCACGCCGAAGCCGCCGGCGACGAGCAGTTTCAGGGCGGTGAAGTCGGCGGCGGGTGCGGCTTGTTCAGAGTGCGCGGAGGCCATTGATCACTTCTCGCAGGAGAGGGATGTCGGGGCGTGCGGTGTGTGCGGGGGCGGCGGGCGGGGCGATGCTGATCAGGCCGTGGGTCGTCAGGTCGCCGAGCAGGACGCGTACGACACCGAGCGGGAGGCCCATGTCCGAGGCCAGGTCCGCGACGGGCCGCGGGCCGCTGCCGCACAGGGCCAGCAGATCGCGCTGTTCGGGCGGCAGCACAGGCCCGGCGGTGGCTCCGGTGGCTCGGACGACGGCCATCAGGTCGATGCGCTCGGCGCCGTTGTCCGTGTGGGCGCGGCCGGCGGTCATGGCGTAGAGGCGGACCAGAGGGCCTGCCGCCTCGTCGTAGCGGTCGGTCCAGGCGTCGGTGGTCCGGTCGGGGTGCGGTCCTGGCCGGTTCGGGTGCGGGCCGTGCCGGTTCGGGGGCGGGGTCGTCATGGGGCGTCGTCGCCGTCCGTCCTCGTGGGGACGTCCAGGTGTTCGCGTACGCGCTCGACGAGGACCGCCATCTCGTACGCCACCAGGCCGATGTCGGCATGTCCGTCCGTGAACACGGCGAGGCACGAGCCGTCGCCCGCGGCCACCACGAAGAGGAAGCCGCCCTCCAGCTCGACCATCGTCTGGACGACGCCGCCCGCGTCGAAGTGCCGGCCCGCGCCCTTGGCGAGGGAGTGGAAGCCCGCGGCGATCGCGGCGAAGCGCTCGGACTCGTCGCGGCCAAGACCCGTGGAGGCCCCGACGCAGAGGCCGTCGCCGGAGAGCATCACCGCGTACCGGACCTCGGGGACTCGTGTCACCAGGTCGTCGAGGAGCCAGTCGATGCCCGCCCCCGGTCCCTCAGGGGTGTGGTCGTCCCTGCCGCCGCCCAGGCTGGTGACGTTGTAGGTCGGGGTCATCAAAGACTTCCTTCAGTGGTGGTGTCCGGTTGTTCCCGCTGGGCCCGGCGGCGGCCGGAGCTGAGGGAGGCCATGGTGGCTCGGGCCGCCTCGGGCGAGCGCCGGGTCGAGCGGGGTGCCGGGGGTTCCGGCTCGCCCTTGCGCAGCTCGGGGGCGAGGTTCGCCTGACGGACTCTGCGCGGGAGTCCGTCTTCGGTGGAGGGTTCCCCGTCCTTGTCGGTGGCTGTGTCCGTGCGTTGGCGGGGGGACGGCTCCGGGTCATCCAACACGGGCGGAGGCGGCTCCGGCAGATCCGGCTCTGGCGGAACGGGCTCCGGCAGAACGGCCTTCGGCGGAACAGGCGTCGGCAGGTCCGGCTCCGGAAGATCTGGCTCCGGAAGTGGACGCAGGCCCGGCTGCGGGGCCTCGAGGATGTGCCGCGGGATGACGATCAGCGCCGTCACTCCGCCGTAGACCGAGCGGCGCAACGTCACTTCGAGGTGCCGGCGCTGCGCGAGGCGGTTGACCACGAACAGGCCGAGCCTGCGGGAGTCGAGGAGGTCGACGTCCGTCGCGCGGATCCGCTCGTTGGCCGCGGCCAGCGCGTCGTCCCCCATGCCGAGACCCCGGTCCTCGATCTCCAGGACGGCGCCGGCACCGACCTCTTCTCCGCGGACCACCACGGGGGTGTGCGGGGGCGAGAACTGGGCCGCGTTGTCGGTGAGTTCGGCGACGAGGTGCACCAGGTCGGCGACCGCGCTGCCGTCGAGCCGCAGATCGGGGATGCCCTCCAGGCGTACGCGCTTGATGTCCGCGGCCTCCGCGATGCCCGCCCGGACGGTGTCGATCAGCGGCACCGGGTTGCGCCAGGCACGGCCCGGTGCGGAGCCGGACAGGATGAGCAGCGATTCCGCGTGCCGGCGCATGCGGGTCGTCAAGTGGTCGAGCCGGAAGAGGTCTTCCAGCTCCGTGGGGTCGTCCGTGCGGCGCTCCATCGTGTCCAGAAGCGCCAACTGGCGGTGCAGGAGGGCCTGACTGCGGCGGGCGAGGCTGACGTACACGCCGGAGACGCCGGTGAGGACGGCGGCCCGGCCCGCGACGGCACGCAGGGCGGCCCGTTGGACGGTGGTGAGCGCGGCTCCGACCTGCCCTACCTCGTCCCGGATTTCGGTGCGGGCGAGCGGCGCCTCCTGGTCGAGGTCGATGTCCTCGCCGTTGTGGATGCGGCGCATCGCGGCGGGCAGCCGGGTGGCGGCGAGGTCGAGCGCGGTGTTGCGCAGCCTGGTGAGGTCGGTGACGAGACCGCGTCCGATCCGTACGGAGAGCAGCAAGGACACCGCGACGCCGACCAGGCCGAGAATCACCGCGAGGCCCGAACTGCCCAGTGTGGAAAGGGAGTAGGGCTCGGCTGTCGTGCCCGCCGCCGTCGCCCGGCGTTCGGCGTCGGCGAGGCCGGAGAGGGTCGGCACCGCACCCGCCCGCCACTCCTCGGCCGTCACGGCGCCCACGGCACGGGACGCACCGGCGTGCAGCACGGCGTCCTGGGCTTCGGTCACACGGCTCGTGGCCCCGGCGTCAAGGACCTGGTGGTACGCGCCCGCATGCGGCGGCTTCAAGTCCGGTACCGCTGCTCGCGTCAGCTCACGCTGCAGCGCGACGTCCCCGACGAACTCGCGGTACTGCGCGGGTGACATGGCTCCCGTCGCCCTGGCGGCGCCCAGCACCGCGTCCTGCCGGCTCAACGCCTCGCGGGCGCGGGCGAGTTCGATCACGTCACGGGAGTCCGAGCTCGCTTCGTGGCGCTCTCCGCGTTCGGCGCCGGAGAGCCCCGTACGCACCGCGAAGGCCCGGTCGACGGCGGTGGTATAGCGGGCGAGGAGAGTGTCCGCTCCAGTGGTGCGGTTCTTGGCGGACGCGCGGGTCGCGGTGAGCGACCGGGCACTGCCCTGGAGTCGTTGGATGCGGTCCGGCAGCGTGGTGTCGAGCGCGGCGATGTCGGTGGTGTCGGAGGCTATGCCGGAGCGCAGGGCGGTGACGGTCTTGTCGGTACGGGACGCGGCCGCGTCCAGGGTGCTCTCGGTCGCGGCGCTCGGGGCCGCGCGGTGGGCGACGGCCGCGGTGCGCTCGGCCTGTACGGCGGTGGTGAAATCCGAAATGGGCCTGATCAGAGCGGAGTTGATCTCCTTGAGCTGCTCGGTGGCCGAGACCTGGGATGCGGTGGTGACCGCGGCGTGGCCCCACAGGGCCATCAGCGAGACGACCGGGACGGTCAGCAGCGTGACGACCTTGGCTCTGATGGATTTGGGGCGCAGCCGTTCGGGCAGCAGAGGGCGTTCGGGCATGGCGAAGCGTCTCCTTGGCGGAGCAGGAGTGTCTGGGGGGGGGGAGGGGAAGAGGGGAAGAGGCGAGCGGCGCGAAGGGCGCGGGGGAGTGCTGGGCTGCGACGCGGCCTCAGGCGGCCGGCAGCTCCACCTCGCGCAGCGGCCGTGCGGCGGCCTCGTTCTGGGCACGCTCTTGGGCGCTCGGCGACAGGGCGACGTAGGCGCAGGTCAGGAAGAGGAAGGAGCCGAGGACCACGGCCAGCGGCAGGATGAAGGAGGTGGCGCTCGCGCCGTCGAGTGCGGTGGTTCCGGCGTGGACGGAGACGGAGGCGGCCGCCATGCCCGTGTAGTGCATGCTGCTGACGGCGAGGCCCATGACGAGGGCGGCGCCGGCGGCGATCGCGGGGCCGCGGATGGTGAGCGCGGCCCACAGCGCGGCCGATGCGGCGACGATGGCGATGACCACGGAAGCGGCGGTGACGACGGGATCGTACGAAAGGTCGCCGTTGAGCCGGACCGCGGCCATGCCGATGTAGTGCATCGCGGCGACGCCGAGTCCGGTGCCGAGCCCGCCGAGCAGGACGGAACGGATGCGGGAGCCGCCGTAACCGGCGATGAAGACGCCGCCCCCGACGACTCCGATGGCGACGATCAGGCTCAGCAGGGTGAGCGGGATGTCGTAACGGATCGCCGTGCCGTCGACGGTGTAGCCCAGCATCGCGATGAAGTGCATCGTCCAGATGCCGGCCCCGATCGCGATCGACGCGGTGACGAGCCAGTTCCTTCTCGATTTTCCCTCGGCGGCCAACGCCCGGACGGTGCAGCGCAGTCCCAGCGCGCTGCCGACGACGGCCATGGCGTACGACAGGGCCGGAGTGATCCAGCCGCCTGCCAGATGGTGCATGTGACCCACGGAATTCCTCTCGCTCAGCGAGGTCGGCCCCCCGACGGTCCGGGACGCTAACACGCAGGCGATCTTCCGCAACAGCGCTGGAATCATGGGGAAAAGCCGCCTACCAGCGGGTAGGCCCAAGATCAGGGGGCACGCGGCGACAGCGCGTCCATCGCCCGCGAATTCAGGTGCGACCCTTGTCACGCCGCGCCTCGGGGCGCTTCGGGCATTGGGGTCGAGACAACCGGAAGGTGTCACTCCGGCACGGAGTCGGCATCGGCATCGGCGCCGACCGCGGCATCGGTATCGGCACCCGCACCCGCACCCGCACCCGCACCCACACCCACACCCGCACCCGCACCCGCATCCGCCCAGCGCCGCCGGATCTCTCCCGCCTGTCGGTCGAGGCAGTCCATCAAGGTCGCGATGGTGGAGGCCGCCGACGTGCGCAGGGTGACGACGCTGATCTCGCGCGCCAGGGGCTCGCCTTCGAGCTGTCGCAGGACGACGTCCGGATGCGGAGTCCCCAGGGCGAGGCGGGGGATGACCGCCACTCCGGCGCCCGCGGCGACAAAGCCCTGGACGACCGCGTAGTCGTCCGTCCGCAGCGTGTGCACGGGCTGGAACGAGTGTTGCGCGCAGGCACGGGCGAGAGCGCGGTCGCAGGGATCGCCGGGATCGGCGGCACCGATCCAGTTGTCCTCGCGGAGATCCTCCAGGCGGACGTGCGTCTGTCCGGCGCAGCGGTGGTCCTCCGGCAGCACCAACTGCAGTGGGTCGTGCAGCAGGGGATGCAGATCGAAGTCGTCGTCGAGGTCGAGCCGGTCGCCCGGCTGGGAGAAGACGAGCGCCGCGTGCAGTTCCCGGGCCCGCAACCCCTTGAGCAGAGTGGGCAGTTCACCCTCGGTCATGGAGGCATGCACGCCGGCCTGGAGCAGCACCTTGACCGCGGGCGGCAGCAGGAGGGCGCCGGCGGTCGGGAAGGTCCCGATGTGCAGGGTGCGGGTGCCCAGCTCGGCCAGATCGCGGACCTCCCGCTCGGCCAGACCGAGCCGCTCCAGGACCGCTTCGGCATGCGGCAGCAGCGTGGCGCCGAGTTCGTTGAGCTCGGCTCCCCGCGGTCCGCGCTGGACGAGCCGGGCACCGAAATGGGACTCGAGCGCGGCCAGGTGGTGGGTGATCGTCGGCTGGCTGTAGTGCAGCATCCGGGCCGCCGCCGCGAGTGACCCCTCGCGCGCGATCGCGGTAAGGACATGCAACTGACGAAGCTCAAGCATATAGACAGCATATGGAGGGGTGTAGATAACTCCTGTGTTCCTCGATGACTGAAAGCCTGCGACGCTCGGCGGCGTGAACAGCACCGCCACCGCGGCAGTCGCCGCACGATGTCCTACCGCCGCAGGTCAGCACCATGCTCCGTACGCCGCGGCGCTGCAGGCCCACGCGGGCCGCGGCTGGCTCCGGCTGAATGTGCCCGGCCACGGGGCGGACACCGCCCGGTTCGATCAGCTGACGTCGCTCATGGGCCCCGACGCCCTCCGCCTGGACTTCCCGCCTCTCCTGGAGGGCCTCGATCTCGGCACCGGATCGCCGCTGGCCCAGGCACTCGACCTCGCGGCGGCCGCCTGGGGCGCACGCCGCACCTGGTTCCTGACGAACGGGGCGTCGCAGGGAAACCAGATCGCCTCGCTCGTGGCTCCGTCCCTGGGCCGCGCACTGGTCGTCCAACGCAGTGTCCATTCGAGCGTCATCGACGGTCTCGTCCTTTCCGGGCTGCGCGCCCGCTTCGTGCATCCGTCGGTCGACGCCGACCAGGGCATCGCGCACGGCATCACCCCTGAGGACCTGGCCAAGGCGCTGGCGGAGCATCCGGACGCCGCGGCCGCCTACGTGGTGACTCCCAGCTATTTCGGTGCGGCGGCGGACGTCCGCGGCCTGGCCGACGCCGCGCACTCCGCCGGCGTACCGCTGTTCGTCGACGAGGCCTGGGGCTCGCACTTCGGCTTCCACCCCGACCTGCCGGCCGGTGCCCTCGCCCAGGGGGCCGACCTGGTCGTCTCCAGCACGCACAAGCTGGCGGGCAGCCTCACGCAGTCGGCGATGCTGCACCTCGCCGAAGGACCGTTCGCCGAGCGCCTCGAGCCGCTGGTCGACCGTGCCTTCCGCATGGTCCAGTCGACGAGCGCGAGCGCGCTCCTGACAGCTTCACTCGACGTCGCACGCGCCGCTCTCGTACGCGACCGGGCAGCCATCGGAGCATCCGTGTCCACCGCCGACCAGATGCGACGAGTGATCCGCAGCCTTGGCCGCTTCGCCATCGTCAGCGACACCTTCGGGAGATTCCCCGACATAGCCGCCGCCGATCCCTTGCGGATCGCGATCGACACCCGCAGCGGCGGCATCAGCGGCCACGAGGCGCGGCACCGCCTGTCACGCGACCACCAGATCATGGTCGAGGTGGCGACGGACTCCGCGATCGTCGCGGTGGTGGGCGCGGGGTCCGTCCCGGACACGGATCGCTTCGTGGAAGCGCTGCACTGCCTCCCGTCCGCACCGCCGGACAGCGCGCCCACCGCCGACCGCCCACGGCTGCCTCCCCCCGGACCCGCACTGATGACGGCCCGCGAGGCCTTCCTCAGCCCTTCCCGGGCGGTACGCGCCGAGGACGCCGTGGGCATGGTCTCGGCCGACACCCTGGCGGCGTATCCCCCCGGAATCCCGAACGTGCTGCCGGGCGAGGTGATCACACGCGAGGTGATCGACTTCCTCCAGCTCACTGCTGCGGCGCCCAACGGTTACGTACGCGGCGCACTCGACCCAGCTGTCGGGGGCCTTCGGGTCGTCGATGCCGGCGCCTGCTCCTCGCTCTGAACTCCCGCGTCGACCATCGGACGCGGCTTCGGGATCTGAGCCCTGTCCCCGTACATCCACTGCGACAGCGCCACCCGCAGCCGCTCCGCCCGCCGTACCCGTCTGCGGACCCCGTGCTCGTCCGTGTCCGGCAGTGCTTCGAGCGGGGTGGGCTGTTCGTGCTGGGTCAGTCGGTGCAACTCGCCTTGTTCCAGGGGTTCGTGGATCTCCACGAACTCGCCGTGCGGCAGTCGCCGTATCCGGCCCGTCTCCCTGCCGTGCAGCACCTTGTCGTGGTCCCGTCGCTGGAGCCCGAGGCAGATCCGTCGCGTGACCACGAACGCGATCACCGGGCCCGCGAAAAGGGCCACGCGCACGAACCAGGTGACGGCGTTCAGGGAGAGATGGAAGCGCGTCGCCCAGATGTCGTTGCCGCCGCCGATCAGCGCCACGAAGAAGATGGTGAGCCAGGCGACGCCAAGTCCCGTGCGCACCGGGCGGTTTCGGGGGCGGTCCAGGAGGTGGTGTTCGCGGTGGTCGCCGGTGATCCACGCCTCGATGAACGGATACACGCCGATCATGAGCAGGATCAGAGGGAACACGATGAAGGGGATGAACACGCCCAGGGCCAGGGTGTGGCCCCACAGGGTGATCTCCCAGCCGGGCATCACGCGGACGAGGCCCTCCGCGAAGCCCAGGTACCAGTCGGGCTGTGCGCCCGTGGAGACCTGGTCGGCGCGGTAAGGGCCGTACGACCAGACCGGGTTGATGGACGCGATCGCCGCGATCACCGTCACGACACCGAAGACCAGGAAGAAGAATCCGCCCGCCTTGGCGAGATACACGGGGAAGAACGGCGCGCCCACGACGTTGCGTTCGGTCTTTCCGGGGCCGGGGAACTGGGTGTGCTTGTGGTAGACGACGAGGATCAGGTGCGTCACGACCAGCGCCGCCATGATGCCGGGCAGCAACAGGACGTGGATGGAGTAGAAGCGGGCCACGATGTCGTCGCCGGGGAATTCACCGCCGAAGAGGAAGAACGAGAGATACGTTCCGACGACCGGTATGGAGAGGAGCGCGCCCTCGACGAAACGCAGCCCCGTACCGGACAGCAGGTCGTCCGGGAGTGAATAGCCCAACAGGCCTTCGAACAGGGCGAGTACGAGCAGCAGCCAGCCGAACACCCAGTTCAGCTCGCGGGGTTTGCGGAACGACCCCGTGAAGAAGTGCCGCATCATGTGGACCAGCATGGCGGCGACGAAGATCAGCGCGGCCCAGTGGTGAATCTGCCGGATGAGCAGTCCGCCGCGTACGTCGAAGCTGATGTCGAGCGTCGATGCGTACGCCTCCGACATCCGGACCCCGTTCAGCGGGAGGTAACTGCCGTGGTAATCCACCTCGTTCATCGACGGGTGGAAGAACAGGGTCAGATAGATGCCGGTGATGATCAGGATGATGAACGTGTAGAGACAGATCTCGCCCAGCAGGAACGACCAGTGGTCGGGGAAGACCTTGCGGAGATATTTGCGGCTGATTCCGTAGACGCCGAGCCGTCCGTCGGCCCAGTCGGCGACGCGTTCGCCTCCCGTTGCCCGCTGCTCGGTCCGTTTCGGGGTGGTGCTCTCGGACATCCCTTGCCTCCCGTGGGCGCTCACACACGGGACGGGCCGGGCGGGCGGAGTGTGACATGCCGGAGCCGGTGTGTGGCCCATGTCACGGAAGGGCGGGGCGCGTTGGCGCCGAGAGGTGGGGTCGCGAGGCGACGCCGAGAAGTGACGCTGTGAAGGGGCGCACCGTCCGATCTGGTGCGCCCCTTCGATCACCCACAGGTTTGACCCGGGGTTCAGGCCTGCCGGTCCCTCATCTCCTGCTGGCGCGCCGCGCGGTCCTCAGGCATACCGCGCTCCGCCTGCTGGCGCTGTCGATCGCTGCGCTGGCCGGCCTGACCGGGCTCCTGCCGCTGACGCTGACCCTGCTGGATGGGGTCCTGCTGGGGGTTGTTGCCCTGCAGGGGGTTGTTCCCCTGCTCGCGCCGGCGGGCAGATCGCTCTTGCTTACCCATGAGTGTCACTCCTCGTGAGTGTCGGGGGGATGGGTTCCTTCATCGTGGCACGCGCGGACACTCTGGGCATATCGGACAGTTACGCTGTGCGATCAGGCCTGTTGGAGGGGGCTAAGGCTCGTCGCTTTCCGGCATTCCCCACGCCTCCCGGAACCGTTTCAGGGCGAGCCGTGTCGCCGCCGGGGACAGGGCGAGTTCGCGACGCGCCTCTGCCAGGCGTTGCACGTCCCATTCGTTTCCGGCGTCCTTCATGTCGTCGAGGGTGGGGAAGTTCTTGCGGCCGAAGAAGTCGAGGAGGGTGAGCATGAAGTCGCCGTACGCCCCCAACTCGTCCCACTGGCGCCGGGTTTCGGGTGAGGGGCCGGTGTCCGCCGCGTTCTCCGTCGGCGGTGCGGATGCGTCGATAAGGCGCCGGACGGCGTCGCGTGCGAGCGCTGTCTGCTCGTCCCCGGGCCGTTCTTGCAGGAGCAGGACGGCCAGGCGGGTGTCGTCCATGCGCTGTGCCCAGTCGGGCGGGTGGTCGGCCCTGGCAAGGAGGACGCGGAAGCCGGACAGGGTCTCCCTGAGCTCGTCCCAGAGCAGGGCGTGGGCCACCTGGGGCAGTTGATTGCGGCCGCTGCTGGGGATGGTGACCATCCGGCGTGTGTAGCGGATCAGGTCTCGTGTGATGCCGCCGGAGAGACAGTGCGCGAGGGCGATGAAAGGGGTGGTCAGGCCGGGGACCCGGTTCTGGAGTATGGCGTGCGATTCCTCCAGGGTCCGGGGCTCGATATGGACGACGTCGTCCAATGAGCTGTCGATGATGTCCCGGACCGGGAGCCCTCGGCGGACGAAATCGGCGCCGACGTCCTCGGCGACGGAGATGAGGAAGTAGACGTTCGGAATACCGAAGACCGCCTTTATCTCGGCGAGCAGCGATCGTGCGTCGTCCGCCGTACCGATGCGGTCGATCTCGTCGATGACGATGAAGATCCGGCCGTTGTCCGCCGCCTTGGCCATGCGTTCCAGCAGGTCCCGGAAATGAACCACCAGCTCAGGGAAAGTGAGCGTGCGCGAGGAGAGGGTCGTGGTGCGGCCCGCGCCCACGGTTCCGGCGGAAAAGGGCGTAAGACCCGTGGTGGTCGCCAGACTTGTGCTCTGCGCGGTCCGCAGGAGATAGAGGTAGTTGACGCATTCCTTGAGGAGCGGCGACTTCTTCTGCCACCTCGGCAGCGAGACCAGAATGCCGAGGCCGAGCAGCGCGAGCGGTACGCGCGTCAGCCACGGGTGGTCCGTCCAGAGCTGCACCGCCGATGCCCAGATGTCATCCCACGTACGCGTCAGCCATCCGGAGAAGCCGCCGTCAAGGGACCGGTTCATCGCCCGTGCCGCCGGTGCCAGCGCGACGGACAGCAGGACCGCGGCGACGAGAAGCCGGCCCCCGAACGACACCGCCCCGCGGATCCGCAGCAGGATGTGCTTGCGCAGCTTGATGAGGAAGACGAACGACGAATCGGGCGCCCGCCCGTGCATCGCCAGGAATTGCTCGCACACCCGCTGGAACAGCGAGAGCAGGAATTCCTGCGGGACGTAGGCGGAAGGGATTTCCACGGGGACCACGAGATGGTTGTCCGCGCGCCGCTTCTCCGCCAGGTCCCTGAGGAGAGTGGACTTCCCGACGCCGCGCGGACCGGAGATCGCCAGGGTCCCGCCGGCCATCAACTCCATCTTCGCTTCGAGGCTCTCCTGCTCGCGGTGCGGAACGACGTACCGCAGATCGTGCACCTCGACGAGCCCCAGAATGTCGGGCGTGACGAGCAGGGTGTTGTGGTCTTCCCCGATCAGGCGTCTGAGTACAGGACCCACTTGATCCGCGAGCGCGGCCGGCAGGGAATTGCGCCACTGGCGGCGTACGAAAGCGACTTGCCAGCGCAGTGTCACCAGCCAGAGCAGCAGAAAGAGACGCCTGGCCGATAAGCGCGTGCGTCCGTACTCTTCGACCGCTCGGTCGCGCTGCTCCACGGCGTCCTGGTATTCCTCGTACTCCCCGTACCCCGAGGCCAGTACCTCACCGACGACATGCTCCCGGTGGAACTCCGCCGTGACTTTCTCCTCGTCCACGCCCGTCATGTGCTGCTGCGCCAGATAGCCCCTGAGCACCTTGTCCTCGGCGTGCAGGCGGCTGACGGCGTCCCCGTAGGTCAGCTCGTCCGCAAGCCGGTTCCAGACCGCCTTCGCCGGCTCCGGGTCGTCCACCGTGCCTCCGCCGCATCACTCGGACCGTTGCGGCACAGGAACCCCGGTCGCCGCACAAGCCGTGACTGTAAGTCATGCGAGACGGCAGGCCTAGCCTCCATTCCGTGCGGTGGGTGCGTAACGCAGCAGTACCGTGCCCGAGGTGAAGGGCCGTGTCTCCAGGAGGTCCAGGCGGATGTCGGCGGACTCGAAGAGGCGGGCGCCGGAGCCGACGACCACCGGGAAGACGAACAGCCGGTACTCGTCGACCAGGTCCTCGGCGATCAGTGCGTGGACCAGTCGTGTGCTGCCCGTCGCCACGATGTCGCGGCCCGGCGCCTCCTTCAGCGCCCGTACCTCCTCGACGAGGGGGCCGCGCAGCACGGTGGAGTTCTCCCAGCCGGGGTCGCCGATCGTGCGAGAGACGACGTACTTGTCCACCGCGTTCAGATAGCCGGACACCCCGGTGGGGTCGTCCTCCTGGAGTGGCCAGAAGCCGCGGAACGCCTCGAAGGTGTTGCGGCCGACGAGCAGGGCGTCGGCCGCCGCACGGTGCTCGGCGACGGCGGCCGTGATGTCGGACTGGTCGGTCTCCTTGTCCAGCGGGTCGAACCACCCCCCGGCCATGTCCATCACGCCGTCCAGCGTGACGTTCTCCGTGACGACGAGCTTGCGCATGGGAGCCTCCTGTGACGTGTGCGTCCACAGGGGTAGACCGCTCCCGTGGCGCCGAATCATCGCCGGTCGGAGAGCGTTCCGCCGCCGCGGCTGCCCAGACTCGTCAGTACGTAGATGAAGAGCGCCGCGAACAGGCCCACCGCCCAGCCGTAGTCCGCCAGGGGCTCAAGGAAGGGGATGAGGCCGTCCTCGGGGAACGGGCCCTTTCCCGGGGCCGAGTGGGAGCCGCCCACCGCGAGGGTGCCGCCGATGGTGAAGGCCAGCAGGGCCCGCCAGTTCCAGCCCGCCGTGTACCAGTAGCGGCCGTGCGGGCGGTAGAGGTCGGCGAGGTCGAGGACCGTACGGCGGATGATCCAGTAGTCGGCGATCATCACGCCCGCCACCGTGCCGAGGAGACCGCCGACCACCCCGAGCCAGGTGAAGATGTACAGCTCGGGCGTCGCCGTCAGCTTCCACGGCATGACCAGGACGCCGATGACGCCCGTGATGAGTGCTCCGGTACGGAAGTTGATCAGCTTGGGGGCGAGATTGGACAGGTCGTACGCGGGAGAGACGACGTTCGCCGCGATGTTCACCGAGACCGTCGCGACCAGGACCGTCACCAGGGCGAAGAGCAGGCCGAACACGTTGTCCGTCTTCGCGGAGAGCTCCACCGGGTCCCAGATCGCCGCTCCGTAGACCGCCTGCGAACCGGAGGTGACGAGGACCGAGAGCAGCGCGAAGGCCGTCATCGTCGTCGGGAGACCCAGGGACTGGCCCCAGACCTGGGCCCGCTGGCCCTTCCCGAAGCGGGTGAAGTCGGGGATGTTCAAGGACAGGGTGGCCCAGAAGCCGATCATGCCCATGAGGGAGGGGAAGAAGACCTTCCAGAAGTCCGCGCCCCAGCCCAGTTCCGAGGGCTGGTCCAGGAGCGGACCGAAGCCGCCCGCCTTCGACGCCATCCACACCAGGAGCACCACCGCGCCGATGAGGACGAACGGCGCCGCCCAGTTCTCGAAGCGGCGCAGTGCGTCCATTCCCCGGTAGATGACGGCCAGTTCGAAGGCCCAGAAGACCACGAAACAGAGCCACAGGGTCCAGGGATAGCCGCCCACCTCCGATGCGCTCGCCCAGCCGCCGAAGATCTTGCCGAGGAGCAGGAAGATCCCCTGGCCGCCGATCCAGGTCTGGATGCCGAACCAGCAGCAGGCCACCGCCGCGCGGATCAACGCCGGGAGATTGGCGCCCCGCAGTCCGAAGGAGGCGCGCGCCAGGACGGGGAACGGGATGCCGTACTTGGGTCCCGCGTGGCCCGTCAGAAGCATCGGGAGCAGCACGATCACATTGGCCAGAGCGATGACGAGCACCGCCTGCTTCCAGTCCATGCCGAGCGCCACGAGGCCGGAAGCCAGGGTCCAGGAAGGGATGTTGTGGGCCATGCCCACCCACAGGGCCGTGTAGTTGTACACGCCCCAGGTCCGCCGCTCCATGGGGACCGGAAGGAGGTCCTCGTTCGCGAACCGCGGGTCGTCCAGGGTGACGCCGTCGGCGAGCGACACCCGGCCGTCGGGGTGGGAACGCTGGGTCGGGATCGTGTGCCCGGTCGCGGTGAGCTGAGCCGGGGAGGAGACGGGGGTGGGGCCGGCGGAGGGAACGGGGGGAGGACTGGCGTCGTTCATGGGCAGGCCGTTCTTGACAGGGCACGCCCGGCCACGATGGCTCGTGCGGAGGTGCCACGTGACAGGGACAGGGCGCTGTGCGGGTGCCGTGATCCAACGCGGAGTGGAGAGGACTGTACAACTCCCCTGACACTTACGGGAGTAGCGGTTCACAGATGGGGAGAGGCATGAGCGGGGCGCAGGGGGACATAACGGTCGGGCAGCTGCTGCTCGCCGAGTATCAGGTCGTCAAGGACGAGCAGAAGGCCCGGATCGGGTTCCGCGACAATCTCCTGTACGTGACGCTGGCGGCCGTCGCGGCACTCGTCGCCGCCACCGCACAGACCGAACGGGCCTCGATGCTCCTCGCATTGGGGCCCGTCTGTGTCGTCCTGGGGTGGACCTACCTCGTCAACGACGAGAAGATCTCGGCGATCGGCGCCTATGTGCGGGGCGATCTCGGGCCGCGCCTCGCGGAGCTGGCGGCCACGGACGAGAGGGCGGACTCCGCGGCCCCCGCGCCCCCGGCGGCCTTCGGCTGGGAGACCGCCCATCGCGGTGACGCGCGGCGCCGCTCGCGCAAGGTCATCCAGTGCCTGGTCGACCTGGTGGCGTTCTGCGTGGTGCCGCTGGCCGGCCTCGTCGTCTTCTGGGCCGACGGGGAAGGAGGCGGACTGCTGCTCGCCCTTTCGGTGGTGGAGGCGGCGGCGATCGCGGGCCTGGCCGCCCAAGTGGTGGGGTATGCGCGGCCGTTCGGCAGGTGATGACGGGCAGCGCCCTACGAGGGCCGTACCGCCGTCACCAGCCACACCCCCGCCCGCATCCGCACCCCGCTCTCCGTCGCGTACGGACGGAACACGTCCTCCAGAGCGGCCCGCGCCTCGGGAGCCACGGCCCGGCCCGGCGTGCGCGACAGCATGAAGTCGACCGCGTCCCGCGGGGTTTCGCCCCAGACGGCCTCGATGCTCACGGGCGTCACCGTGACGTCCTTGTAGGCGGCGAGCGCCTCGTGGATGCGGTCCGGGTCGGAGAGCGAGGCCATCGCGGCACGGGTCGCGAGCGCGTCGGCGGACGGCTGCTCCCCGGGCCCTGCCTCGTCTTCGAGGAGCTTGCCGAAGAGAGCGAGAGCCCGGGCTTCCTGGCTCGCTTCACTTGTCTCCGCTGCCTGCTCTGCCTCCTCCGCCTCCTCTGCCTTCTCTGTCTCCCCGACGGGCTGCGGACAGACGAACACGAGCCGTCCGCCGGGCCGCAGCGCACGCCCGATGTTCTCGAACGCGGCCGCGTGATCCGCGAAGAACATCACTCCGCCCCGGCTGATCGCCACGTCGTACGCCGCGGCCGGGAAGGCATGGACCTGGGCGTCGGCCAGTTCATACGCCGCGTTGGGGATGCCGTCGGCCGCGGTGCGGGCCCGGGCGACGTCGAGGAGCGGCGCCGAGATGTCGACGCCGACCGCGTGGCCGTGCGCGGCGCGCCGGGCCGCGACCCGGGTGGTGCCCCCGGCGCCGCAGCCGATGTCGAGGACACGGTCGCCGGCGCCGATGGCCGCGGCCTCGAAGAGCGTGTCGTTCAGGCCGCCCAGCATCGTGTCGAAGCGCCCGTGATGGGCGGCCCAGTGGGTGCCCACATCGCCGTTCCAGGCCTTGACCTGGCGGGAGTTGGCGGCGGCGATCTTCTCCGTGGTCATGACGCCTCCCTGGTGAGGTGGGCGGTGATGCCGCTCTCGATGCGGTCGACGGCGGCGAACGCGCCGTACGAGATCAGATGCACCAGGCAGTGGTCGCTGAACGGCGGCTTCTTCCAGGCGGCCACGTCCTCGTCCGTGATGCGGTACGGCGCGAGCGCGGCGAGCAGCGCGAGCCGTGCCCCCGGCCGGGACGTGCGGTCCGGCAGCGACTCCCACACCATCGGCGGATGCGCGCCGTCCCACGACGCCAGCGTCTCCTCGACGAGCCGCTGATCGGTATCGTCGAGCAGGCTGGCACCCATCGTCGCCGCCGCACGGAGCGCGGCGTACGCGGGACCGACGGGCGACCCCGCGGCCCAATCGGGGCCGGGCAGCGGCTCGTCGAGCAGGGCCAGCGAGTCGCCGGGCGTGACGGTGCGGCGGACCGCCTTCTGCAGCGAACGCCCGCCGAGCGAGCGCACCACGCGCAGGCGCTGCGCGTTGCACGGCAGCATCCGCTCGGTCATCAGCGACGACGCGACACGGTTGATGAAGTGGAAGGTGAGCGCGGTGCCGATGTGCGCGGGGGCGTGGGCGCGCGGGAACGGCGGCGCAAGCTCCGGGGCGCCCGGTGTGCGGGTGGCCTTGCCCCAGGCGAGCAGCCGCGCCTGGTCCGGGTCATCGGGCTGCTCGCCGCGCAGCACCCGCTCGGCGACACGGTGGTCGCCGGTGGCGTGCAGCATCACCGTGTGCGCGCTCACGCAGAACGGGCAGCGGTTGGCGAGCGAGACACCGACGGCGACCAGCTCGCGGTCGGTGCGGGTGCTGCCGCCGGGGGTGCCGTCACCTGGGGTGCCGTCACCGGGCGTGCCGTCGCCCGCGAGCAGGGACTCGCGGAGCAACGCCCAGGTGGCGGTGAACAGTTCGGGTGCCGGGGAGAGCGCGACGAGCGGCGCGGGCTCCGCGAGGCCGAAATCGACGGCCATCTGCGCGTAGGCGTCGGCGGTCCTGCCGGTCGCGGACTTCGGCAGTACGGGATCGGTGTATCGGAAGGTTGCCATGGCATCGAGAGTGCTGGTGCCGGGTGCGTCGGGTCGTCGTACGTCGGAAGGCAGTTGGGAGTACGTCGCCGGGGGCGGGCGGGGCCGTGACTACTGCGGCGGGAGTAGTGGGGAAGCGGTCTGCTCGGACGACGCCGTTGTCAGTGGGGCCGTTTATGGTTTTGAACACGCGGGGGAACGCGCGGATGCGCGGCGGGGTGCGGTGGGGGATCGACGGAGGGCGGGGGTGGGCAGGGTGGCTGGTCGCGCGGATCGCGAGGGGTGGCGGGTGTGGCTCGGCGACGCGGTGCTCGCGGCCGTCGTGGGCGTGATCGTCGTCGTCGCGGCGGTGTACGGGGACGATGCGGGGTTCCTTGACTACGCGCTGCTGGCGGCAGGTTCGCTGGCCCTGGCCGCGCACCGGGCGGTGCCCCGGGTCGTGCTCGCCGTCACCACCGCGTCTCTCCTGGGCGAGGTGCTGCACACGGGGGCGGACAGCGTGGCGGCGATACCGGTGGTGGCGGCCGTGCACACGGCGGCGCGGGCGGGCCACCGGGGTGTCGCTGCGGCGGCCGCGGGTGTGTTCCTCGCGGGCTTCGCGGTGGCGGGCCCCGCTGCGGACGACGTGGCCCAGCGGACCGTGCTGCTGGCCGGCTGGTTCCTGTGCGCCCTGGTCACGGGCCTCGCCGACAAGAACTGGCAGGCGTATCTGCGCCAGACCGAGCAGCGCGCCCTGGAGGCCGAGCGGACCCGCGAGGAGGCGGCGCTGCGCCGTGCGGGGGAGGAGCGGCTGCGGATCGCGCGCGAACTGCACGACTCGCTGACGCACAGCATCTCGATCGTCAAGCTGCAGGCGGGGGTTGCCGTCCACCTCGCCCGCAAACGGGGCGAGGAGATACCGCCCGCGCTGCTCGCCATCCAGGAGGCAAGCGGCGAGGCGATGCGCGAACTGCGCTCCACGCTGGACGTACTGCGCACGGACGAGCCGACCGGGAGCCCCGCGCTCCTGGTGGAGCGTGCACGGGCGGCCGGCCTCGACGTGGAGCTGACGGTGCGGGGTCGGGAGCGGGGCCTGGCCGGGGGCCTTGAGCGGGCTGCGTACCGGATCGTGCAGGAGGGCCTCACCAACGCGGCACGCCATGCGGGGGGTGCCGCGCGGGTGACGGTCGAACTGGACTATGGAGAGCGGGAGTTGGAGGTCCGGGTAACGGACGACGGGCTCGCCGACGCTGGGCTGCCGCCGGCGGAGGGGACGGGCCTCACGGGGATGCGGGAGCGGGTCGTCGCACTGGGCGGCACGCTGCGGGCGGGGCCGCGGGCCGAGGGAGGGTTCGCGGTGTGGGCCGAACTGCCGTTGGGGGTGGGGGGAGTGGCTTCGGGGGTGGTTGGTGCGGGTGTGGCCGCGTCTGCGCGTGCGCATGCAACCCAGGCTGTGCGTGCGGCGGGCTCGGAGGGGAACGGCAGGTCGGGGGTGACGGACGGCTCGGGAGAGATGGGTGTCGCAGGCAGCTCGGGAGTCTCGGACGGTTCCGGCGTCTCCAACGGCTCGGCTGGGGCGGGTGTATCGGGGAGCCCAGACGTCTCGGTGGGCTTGGGTGGATCGGCGGGCCTAGGCGTCTCGGCGGGCTCGGGTGACTCGGCGGGCCCAAGGGTCTCGGCAGATTCGGGTGAATCGGCAGGTTCGGGTGAGTCGGCGGGCTCGGGCGGCTCACGTGCTGCAGGTGTCTCGGGTGGCACGGGTGCTTTGCCCGGCTCGCGTGCGCCAGGCGTCTCGGATCGCCCGGGCGCCTCGCCCAGCTCACATGCCCCAAGTATCTCGGACGGCCCCGGCCCCGGCGCCCCGCCCAGCTCGGAGGCGAAGGTCGTCGCCGATGCCCGGCGGCGTGGGGAGTGGGCGTGATCCGGGTCGTGTTGGTGGACGATCAGGCGTTGATGCGGGCGGGGTTCCGTGCGCTGCTTGATGCCGAGGACGGGATCGAGGTGGTGGGGGAGGCCGCCGACGGGGAGCGTGGGGTCGCCCTCGTGCGCGAGTGCGTGCCCGACGTCGCGCTCATCGACGTACAGATGCCCGTGATGACGGGGATCGAGGCGACGCGCCGGATCGTCGCCGACCCGCGGCTCGGAGGCGTACGCGTCGTGATCCTCACCAACTACGGCCACGACGAGTACGTCTTCGATGCGTTGCGTGCCGGGGCCAGCGGGTTCCTGCTCAAGGACACCGAGCCCGCGGATCTGTTGCAGGGCATCGAGATCGTCGCTCGCGGGGAGGCCCTCCTCTCGCCCTCGGTGACCCGCAGGCTGATCGGAGAGTTTGTGTCGCGGCCGCCGGACCGGGCCACGGCGCCGGGCCTGGAGACGCTCACCCGCAGGGAGCGCGAGGTCACCGCGCTCGCCGCGCGCGGACTGACGAACGAGGAGATCGCCGAGCACATGGTGATCAGCCCGTTCACGGCGAAGACACATGTGAGCCGGGCGATGACGAAGCTCGGCGCGCGCGACCGGGCCCAACTGGTCGTCTTCGCCTACGAATCGGGGCTCGTGGCGGCCCGGAACGCGACTCCATAAGATCGCCGGGTGACCGTCATACCGTTCAGACATGTCGGGGCCCTCGCGGCTGTCGCCCTGCTCGCCGCAGGGTGCGGGCTCTCGGATGAGCTCGATCGGGAGAGGAACCCTGAACGGACGGCGGACGCCGCTCCCGAAAGCGGTCCTTCCGCCGCCGCCTCGGGTGTGCCCACGGCGCCCGGCCTGGCGTCGAGGACGCCGATCCCCGTCGAGGAGGACCCTGTGCCGGCCGTGCCCACTTCCTCGTGCCCGGCCTCCGGCGTGCGGATCGAGCCGGGCATGGTCGACGCCGCCATGGGGCTGCGCGCGATGAGCGTGACGTTGACCAACTGCGGAAAGCGGGTCCAGCGGCTGAACGGTTACCCGGGACTGAGGGTGCTCGACGAGCACCGTGAACCCCTCGACGTACAGATCCTCGAAGGGCCGGAACCCGTCACGCAGATGGACGACCCCGGGCCGCACCCCGTCACGCTGAAGCAAGGGGAGTCGGCCTACACCGCGCTGGTCTGGCGCAACACCGTCACCGACACGACGACGACCGCCGTCAGCGGCACGTATCTGGAGGTCACCCCGGCCAAGGGCCTGGGCAAGGCGACCGTGACGCCGCAGGGCCGGATCGACCTCGGCAACACCGGCCGCATCGGCACGACCGCCTGGCAGAAGACCCCGGCCGACGACACCAGGGCGTCCAGGCCTACGGCACCCGCACCGTCCACTCCGTCGAGTTAGCCGCAGCGCACGGTTCATTTTCATCGCCTTGGGTGTCCATATCAGGACAATCCGGCAGGCCGGGGATAGGTTCGCGCTCAGGGTGGTCGGTCGACCGTCGGCGCCGGCCCGCCCGGACGGGAGGCGACCAGGGGCTGATGAGTCACGCCGACACGAGCGAGCAGGCCACCACCAGATCCGGGCCGGCGGCCAAGCTGACGCTCCTGACGCTGACGACGATGGTCGTCGGCTCCATGGTCGGCGCCGGGGTCTTCTCGCTGCCCAGCCGCTTCGCGGACGAGACCGGTGTCGCCGGTGCGCTGATCGCGTGGGCGATCGCCGGCACCGGCATGCTGATGCTCGCCTTCGTCTTCCAGACCCTCGCCGTCCGCAGACCCGATCTGGACGCCGGTGTCTACGCCTACGCCAAGGCCGGGTTCGGCGAATACCTGGGCTTCTTCTCGGCGTTCGGCTACTGGGCAAGCGCCTGCGTCGGCAACGTGACGTACTGGGTCCTGATCATGTCGACGGTCGGCGCCATCTGGCCGGGCCTCGGCGAGGGGGACACCGGCCTCGCCGTGCTGCTGTCGTCCGTGGGCCTGTGGGGGTTCTTCCTGCTCATCAAGCGGGGCGTCAAGGAGGCCGCGGCGATCAACCGCGTCGTGACGGTCGCCAAGATCGTCCCGATCCTCTTCTTCGTCGTCCTGACGCTCTTCTACTTCAAGGCGGACGTCTTCGCCGACAACTTCGGCGGCGCGGACTACTCCGGCTCCCTCTTCAGCCAGGTGCGCGGCACGATGCTCGCCACCGTCTTCGTCTTCCTCGGCGTCGAGGGCGCCAGCGTCTACTCGCGCCACGCCAAGCGCCGCAAGGACGTGGGAAAGGCGACGGTCCTGGGGTTCCTCAGTGTCTTCTCCGTCTTCGCCTCGGTCACCATCGTGTCGTACGGCATCCTGCCGATGAACGAGATCGCCGCGCTCCGCCAGCCCTCGATGGCCGGAGTCCTGGAGTCCGCGGTGGGCACCTGGGGTCAGGTGTTCATCAGCGTAGGGCTCATCATCTCGGTGCTCGGCGCGTATCTGGCCTGGACGCTGATGTCCGCGGAAGTGCTGTTCGTGGCGGCCAAGGACGAGGACATGCCGCGCTTCCTCGGCCGCTCCACCGCCGCCGACGTGCCCGTGCCCGCGCTCCTGATGACCACATGCCTGACGCAGGTCGTCCTGATCGTCACGTCGTTCTCCGACGACGCGTTCAACTTCGCGCTCGACCTGACCAGTTCACTCTCCCTGATCCCCTATCTGCTCGCGGCCGCGTTCGCCGCGAAGATCGCGCTGCGGCCGGACGACCTCACCCACGGGGGCAGGGGAACGCGCGGCGAACTCGTCGTGGGCGCGATCGCGGTCGTCTACACGGCGTTCCTGCTGTACGCGGCAGGCCTCAAGTTCGTCCTCGTCTCGTTCATCATCTACGCCCCGGCCACGATCCTGTTCGTGATGGCCAGACGGGAACAGGGCAGACGCCTCTTCTCGCCGCGCGAGCTCGTCATCCTCGCCGTCTCGACCGCCGGCGCGGTGGTCGGTGTCATCGCCCTCGCGGCCGGCTGGATCAGCCTCTGACCCACCGTCAACTCACCTGCCCCCACGCCGTACTCGCATCGGAATCTGCATCGGAAAGGCACATCGTGACAAGCCCCGACACGCCGAGCACCCCGGACTACGGCGTCTACTCCGAGGTCGGCAAGCTGCGCAAGGTGCTGGTCTGCGCGCCCGGTCGCGCGCACCGCAGACTGACCCCCACCAACGCCGATGACCTGCTCTTCGACGACGTCATGTGGGTGGAGAACGCCCAGCGCGACCACGCCGACTTCGTCGACAAGCTCAAGGAGCGCGGTGTCGAGGTCGTCGAACTGCACGACCTGCTCGCCCGGACCATGGCGATCCCCGAGGCCAGGAACTGGCTTCTGGAGCGGAAGATCACCGCGAACGAGGTCGGGCTCGGTCTCATCGACGACACCCGCGCCTTCCTGGAGACCCTGGAGCCGCGCCGCCTCGCCGACTACCTCATCGGCGGCCTCGCCACCGCGGATCTGCCGGAAGAGTTCCGCTCCGCCTATGTGGCGCTCGTCCGCGAATCCACCGGCGTACGCGAGTACTTGATGCCGCCGCTGCCGAACACGCTCTACACCCGCGACACGACATGCTGGCTGTACGGCGGCGTCACGCTGAACCCGCTGTACTGGCCCGCCCGGCACGACGAGACGCTCCTGATGAAGGCCGTCTACCAGTTCCACCCCGACTTCACCGGCGCACAGGTGTGGTGGGGCGATCCCGAACTCGACTGGGGCCAGGCCACGTTCGAGGGCGGCGACATCATGCCGGTCGGCAACGGCGTCGTACTGATGGGCATGAGCGAGCGCACATCGCGGCAGGCCATCACACAGGTCGCGGCCTCGCTGTTCAAGAGCGGCGCGGCGGAGCAGGTCGTCGTCGCCGGCATGCCCAAGCTGCGGGCCGCGATGCACCTCGACACCGTCTTCACCTTCGCCGACCGCGATGTCGTCACGCTCTACCCGAAGATCATGGACGCCGTGCACTCCTTCACGCTGCGCCCCGGCGAAGGGCCGGCCGGCATGGACATCACCGATGAGGGCTCGCGTACGTTCGTCGACGTCGTCGCCAAGTCGCTCGGGCTCCCCGGGCTGCGGGTGATCGAGACCGGCGGAGACGTGTACGCCTCCGAGCGCCAGCAGTGGGACAGCGGCAACAACGCCGTCGCCCTGGAGCCGGGCGTGGTCGTCACCTACGACCGCAACACCCAGACCAACACCCTGCTGCGCAAGGCGGGCGTCGAGGTCGTCACCATCGTCGGCGCCGAACTCGGCCGGGGCCGCGGCGGCGGGCACTGCATGACGTGCCCGCTCATCCGCGACGCCGTCGACTTCTGAACCAGGCCGCGGCTCAGTACCGCTGGGCCTTGACCAGCTTCGCGGAGAGCTTCGGCTCCGGCGGCGCGTGGCTGATGGCGTACGCCTGGGCCCGCTCGCCGGGGTCGAGGTCCTCCTTGCCGATGTAGCGCGTCTCCACGGTCTTGCCGTCGGGATCCAGGAAGTCGACCTGGAGCGCGTACGACGCCTTCTCGTCCGTGCTGTTGGTGATGGTCACGATGGAGGCGAGCACGCCGCCGGTCTCGGAGCGCGGCTTGCCCGTCATCGACACGTCGGACATCGCGTTGCCCTCGCCGTCCACGTCCTTCAGCTCGTCCTGCGCGGCCTTCTGGACCCGCTCGGACTCCGCGGACACGGACGCCTCGAACTCGTCCGCGCGCTCCGAGGCCGATTCCGCCGCCTCCGATGCCGAAGCGCGCGCGGACTCGGCGGCCTCGGACGCGGCCGACTTCAGGGGCGACGCGGTCTTCTCCGAGAAGGACGCCGAATCGGGAGCCGTCGGCCGCTCGCTGATGGTCCGGCTGCCCTCGCTGGAGGGAGCGTCGCTGTCGGTGCTGCACGAGACGAGGGCGGCGGCCGTGACGGCGGCGGCCAGCGCGAGGGCGGCGGACACCGCCTTCCTGGGGCGTCGCGGCGCGCCGGGCGGCAGGGGATTCATTCGGTGCGGTCCTTTCACTGCTGCGACTCACTGCTACGGCTGGTCACTGCTACGACTGATCACGCTTACGACTGATCACTGCTGCGACTGACGTCAGTACCGCAGGGCGCAGGCGATCCCGCCCTGCTCGGTGAGCGTTCCTTCGGGTACGAAACGGACCTGCGCGCCGGTGTCCAGGGCCCGCTCCACGATCTCGTCCACGATGTCCTCGACGGCGTCGAGATCGTCGGCGGTGGCAGGCACCAGATGCCCGCCGTCGTCGCGCACGGTCTGCCGGAAGGTGTCATCGACGGCGAGCAGCCGGACCCGGTCGGCGGTCACGTTCTGCCAGACCTCGTCGAGCCCCGCGGCGAACTGCCGCCGGCCCCGTGCCGTGTCCAACTCCTTGAGCAGGGCGTCGAGTTCGGCCTTCTCCCGGTCGGCGACGAGCGGAGCCATCGCCTGGCCCACCGCGTCCGCGGGGCCGTCCGCGAGACCGCCGTGCGGCACCCGCGTTGCCTTCTTGGTGACCGTGCCGATGTCGTCGAGGAGGGAGAGCGCCGCGGCTTCCCCGGCCACGAACAAGGGGCGCGGGTGAGCGTCGAGGACGGCGCTCACCGCCTGGTCCGCCGCGCGTAGGAACGTACGGGTCCGCTCGTTGCGGAAGGTGCTCGGCAGATCGCCGATCCGCTCCTTGCGCTCGGCGTCCGGGTCGTCGAGGCTCCGGGTCAGCGGGAACCCGTCGGCGGTGTGCTCGCCGACCCGCTCCGGCGTGCCGTCCCACAGCGTGACGCGGTCGGCGGAGACGGCGAGGAGCCAGTACGGGCGCTCGGCGGCCCGGGCCGCGACGAGGTTGCGTGTCAGGAACGTGTCCGAGAGCACCACCCGCGACGGCACCGTCCTGGCGATCGACCACACCTGGTGTTCGCCGGGTGCGGCGAAGACCGCGAGCCCGTCCTCGGCGTGCACGAGATCGACATCGGCCACCGCCCGGTCCAGCTGCCCCGCCACCTCCGCGCGCTGCTCCTTGGTCACGGCCGGATCGGCGTTCAGGCGCTCCTTGGCCTCGGCGACGAGATTGCGCAGCCGCACGGGATCCTGGGCGTTGTCCGGTTCCCTGCGGTGCGTCGGCAGCAGGACCGTGACGGCCGGATAGGTGCGCGTCTTCCGCAGCTCGGCGAGGGCTTCCGGGGTGAGGGAGGGGTGCATGGGGCGGGCCCTTTCGGGACGGGTGGCTCGGGACGGGTGGCTACTGAAGGCCTCCGGTGCATTACGCCCCGTAATGCACCTTATGTCGGTTGTGTGGGTGGGGCATTTCGCCTCGGCTGTCGGCTGTCGTCTGCCGGGGCCGGTGCGTCACGCACGTACCGAGTCGCCGCGCCCGCCCGTGGGACTCAACCTGAGTTCATGGAAGAGCGCGCGATCCGTCTGCGGCGCAGGCTCCGGCCCGTCGCCTGGATCGTGGCGGTGCTGTGCGTGGCCGTCCTTGCCGCGACGGCCACGGCGCGCAGCACGGTCCTCAGCCCCGGCTTCCACCAGCGCGTCCTCGACGAGCAGCACGCCTACGACCGCCTCTACAACGAAGTCCTCGTCGACCCGCAGACCCTCCCGGTCGCCCGCGACCTGCTGGGGCGGCTGCCGGTCCCGGAGGCGGCCGTCACCTCCAACCTGAAGATCGTGCTGCCCCCGGAGACCTTGCGCGCCATGGCCGACCGGCAGATCGCGGAGGTGACCGGATATCTGCGGGGCGAGCACGACACGCTGCGCCTCACCGCGGACCTGCGGCCGCTGCTCACCAATGTCGGCAACCTCGCCCAGACGTACTTCGGTGATCTCGTCGCCTCCGTACAGCGGCAGCCCGAACCCGACTTCCCCGCCTTCGTCGCGGCCCTCGACCAGGCAGCGAACGCCGTGGCCGCAGGGGTGCCGCCGGCCGATCTGCCCACCCTGGAGCTGTCCAGGGACCAGGCCGTCGCGGCCACGCGGGCGCTGCTCCAGGTGGTGCCCGAGGACCGCCGCGACAAGCTCCGTCCCGAGGTCGAGGTGGCGCTGGACAGCGGGGACATCGCCTCCGCGCTCGCCGCCGTCGGGCCCGAGGCGGTGTCGGACCGCACCCGCCAGGCGACCGAGCAGTTGCGCGAGACCGCCGGCGGCGACACCTGGAACATCACCGCCGACCTCGACACATCGGGCGACGCGCTCGCCCCGCTGCACCGGGCGCGCTCCGTCACGCACCTCGCCCAGGGCGTGGTCGAGCCGCTAGCCGCCCTGCTCGGCGTCGCGGCCCTCGCGTTCCTGTGGGTCTCCGGGCCCGCGGCTCCCGCCCGGCGCCTGATGGGGCTCGGCTGGGCGCTCGCCGCGGGCGGCACCCTCACGGGGCTGTGCGTGGTGGCCGCCCGGGTGGCCACGGACGGCGGCGTCATCAGCACGCCCGCGTCCTGGCCGGGGTCCGTGTCGCGGCTCGTCGACGACGTGGGCAGAGCCGCCGTGGACGGCGTGCTCACCACCGCGACCGTCGCCGCGTACATCCTGCTCGCCGGGGGAGCGCTGCTCGTCGCCGTCGGCTGGGCCTGGCAGACGGGACCCGCCCTGACGGTCAGCCCCCGGCGCGTGCAGGTGCTCGCCGCAGGGGTGGCGGGGGTCGCGCTCGGGGGTGTCGTCCTCGCACCCTTGGCGGCAGGACGTGCCGAACCGCGGGTCTGTCAGGGCAGCTCCCGGCTCTGCGACCGCAGTTACGACGAGATCGCCCAGCTCACCTCGCACAACGCGATGTCCACCACCGCCGACCAGTTCATCGGGCCCCTGCAGGACCCCCGCATCACCGCCCAGCTCAACGATGGCGTACGGGCCCTGCAGATCGACACCTACACCTGGGAGCGCCCGGAGCAGATCGCCGAGCGGCTCAAGGGGTCGGAGTTCTCGCCCCGGCTGCAGGGGCAGATCCTGGCCGCGATCAACAAGTTCAACCCGCCACGGGACGGTCTGTGGCTCTGCCACTCGGTGTGCCGGGCCGGCGCCATCGGCCTGGTGCCCACGCTGAGGGAGGTCGGCGACTGGCTGCGCGCCCACCCCACCGAGGTCGTCACGCTGATCGTCCAGGATGCCGTGGACGCGGAGGCCACCGCGGCCGCGTTCGAGGAGGCCGGGCTCACGGACCTGCTCTTCACGCCCGACCCGGACCCTTCGCGCCCGTGGCCCGATCTTGGCGAGATGATCGACAGCGGCAAGCGCCTCGTCGTCTTCGCCGAGCGCGCCGACGGGCCCGCGCCCTGGTACCGCAACTTCTACCGGTACGGGATGGAGACCCCCTACGCGTTCCGCACCCCCGAGGACATGACCTGCGTCCCGCACCGGGGCGGCACGGACAAGCGCCTCTTCCTCCTGAACCACTTCATCACCATCGACGGCGGCAGCCGCCTGGACGCGGGCACGGTCAATACCCGCGATGCGGTCCTCGACCGCGTACACGCCTGTGAACGCGAGCGCGGCAGGCCGGTGAACTTCGTCGCCGTGGACTACCTCACGATCGGCGACGCCAGGGGCGCGGTGGACGCGCTGAACGCGGAGAGGTGAGGCGGGGGTGCGGCCGTGGGCCGCGGCTGTGGACCGGCGCCCGGGGTTGCGTGGAATTCACGTTGGGGAAACCCCTCATACACCCGCTCCGTACGCGTTGTCAGCGCGGCGTGCTCTCATGGAGGCATGATCGAAGACTTTCTGGAAAGCGGAGTACCCGCAGTAGAAGAGGCCCTCCGCAAGGCTGCCGCCACCGAGGTCATGCCGAGGTTCCGGCAGCTCACAGCGGATGACGTCGTACAGAAGAGCGGCCCGCACGACCTCGTGACGGTGGCCGACCGCCTCGCCGAGGAGCAGCTGACCGCCGCGCTCACCGAGCTGCTGCCCGGCTCCGTGGTCGTAGGAGAAGAAGCCGTCCACGCCGACCCCTCGCGGTACGAGGCGATACGGGGCGACGCGCCGGTGTGGATCGTCGACCCGGTCGACGGCACCCGGCAGTTCGTGCACGGCGACCCCGGCTTCTGCATGCTCGTCGCGCTCGCGTGGCGAGGAGAGGTGCACGCCTCGTGGACGTACGCCCCGGCGCTTGACGAGATGGCCGTCGCGGTGCGCGGCAAGGGCGCCTGGCTCGACGGACGGCGCCTGGTGGCCGGCACGCCGGGCGAGGTCATCGAAGTGGCCACCTCGCACCCGGACTTCACCACCGATGACCAGAAGCGTGCGCTCAGCGGCCTTCGGGCGGACGGCGTCGCGCCGCGGCCCTGCGGGTCGGCCGGTCTCGAGTATCTGGCCATAGCCAAGGGCGAGTTGGACGCGATCGCCTTCTCCTGGGAGCTGGCCTGGGACCACGCGGCGGGACTGCTGCTCGTGGCGGAGGCCGGCGGCAGCGACCTGACCGTGGCGGGTCAGCCCTTCCGGATAGCGGGCGGCAACGCCCTGCCGTTCACGGCCGCCCGGGACGCGGCCACGGCCGACCGGGTGGTGGCGTTGCTGTCGGCCGGAGCCTGATCTGCGGGGCGCCGCCCGACTCGAAGTGGAAGTGGACGGTGGTGACCTCGAACTCGGTGACGGTGCCGACGGCCGGCCAGTCCTCGGGATCCAGGGGGAGCCCGGCCAGGTCCACGAAGCAGTGGATCGGCAGCCCCAGGTCCACGAAGAGCCCGGTCCTGCCCGGACCCCATGGCAGCTCACTGACCGTGCCGGTCCGCCGCGTGCCCTGGGGGAGCGGGCCGCCCGGGCTCGGCGGCGAGGTGTTGCGGCCGTGTCGGGCGCGCCGCCACGCGTTCTCGAACTCCGCCTCGGTGACCGGCCGGGTGACCGCCTCGGTGACGGGCTTGGCGTCATCCTCGACGGAGTCGTTCAGGAGTGCGCCGTACCGCGCCGTGTAGAGCCCCGCGCCCAGCGTTCCGAACTGCTCGTGGACCCAGGCGAGTTCATCGCGCGAGGCGGCGACGGAGGCCGTGCCGTGCGGCTCGTCGAAGGACGCCTGGCGTACGACGACGGAGTCGTCCCCGGCCTCGAACCAGCCGTCGGAGCCCGCGTCGGCGCGGCGGAACCATTGCGTCACCCGCCAGAGGCTACCCGCGCCCACGGCGCTGTCGGTGGCCAGGCCTATCCTGGGCGGCAGTGGCCATCGGCTGACAAAGGAGTCCGAAGGTGCCGTCGATGCTTGATGCCGTCGTCGTGGGGGCGGGACCGAACGGTCTTACCGCTGCCGTCGAGCTGGCCCGCCGTGGCTTCTCCGTGGCCGTCTTCGAGGCCAAGGGCACCGTGGGCGGTGGTGCGCGGACCGAGGAGCTGACCCTTCCCGGGTTCCGGCACGACCCCTGTTCCGCCGCCCACCCGCTGGGCGTCAACTCACCGGTGTTCAGGACCATGCCGCTCGATCGGTACGGCCTTGAGTGGCTGCAGCCCGAGCTGCCGATGGCGCATCCCTTTCCGGACGGCAGCGCCGCCGTGCTCTCCCGCTCCGTCGCCGAGACGGCCGCCTCGTTCGGGCCGCGCGACGCGGGGACGTACCGACGGCTCGTCGAGCCCTTCGTCAGCAAGTGGGACACCCTCCTGCGGGACTTCATGTCGCTGCCGACGACGGCCCTGCCGCGTGACCCGGTCACCCTCGCGCGCCTCGGACTCGTCGGTCTGCCGCCCGCCACCTGGCTGATGCGGCGCTTCCGCGACGACCGGGCCCGCGCCCTGTTCTCCGGGCTCGTCGCCCATGTCATCGCGCCGCTCGGCGGGCTCGCCACCGGCGGTGTCGGCATGGTCTTCGCGCTGGCCGCGCACGCCCGCGGCTGGCCGGTCGCGCGCGGCGGCTCGCAGTCGATCTCCGACGCGCTCACCGCGTATCTGAAGGACCTCGGCGGCGCGGTGCACACCGACTACGAGGTCAAGCGGCTCGACGACCTGCCGCCCGCCCGCGCGTACGTCTTCGACACATCGCCCACGGCGCTCGCGCGGATCGCGGGCCTGGGGCGGAGTTACGAGAACTACCGCTACGGCGCGAGCGCCTTCAAGATCGATTACGCCCTTGACGGCCCCGTCCCCTGGACCGCCAAGGAGGCGCGCGTCGCGGGCACCGTGCAGGTCGGGGCCGGCAGCGCGGACATCGATGCGGCCCTGCGTGCCGCCTCGCGCGAGAACCGGGCGCCCGACCGGCCGTTCCTCATCACCGTGCAGCCCGGTGTCGTCGATCCATCGCGCGCGCCTGCGGGCAAGCAGGTCTTCTGGGCGTACGGGCATGTCCCCAACGGCTGGAGCGGGGATCTCACCGACGCGATCGAGCGGCAGCTGGAGCGGTTCGCCCCCGGTTTCCGGGACCGGGTCCTCGCGCGCGCCACCGCGGGTCCGGCGGAGCTGGCCGAGCGCAACGCGAACTATGTGGGCGGTGACATCGCCTGCGGCGCGGCGAGCGGGCTCCAGCTGCTGCTCCGCCCCAAGCTGTCCCTCTTCCCGTACAACACCGCGCATCCCGCGGTCTTCATCTGCTCGTCCGCGACGCCGCCGGGGCCCGGGGTGCACGGCATGTCGGGGCACAACGCCGCCAAGGCGGTATGGAGGAGGCTTCGCTCCGCATGACGGCCATCACGCTCGTCCAGGGCGACATCACCCGGCAGACCGCCGACGCGATCGTCAACGCCGCGAATTCTTCCCTGCTGGGAGGTGGCGGGGTGGACGGTGCGATTCACCGGAACGGCGGGCCGGAGATCCTTGAGGCGTGTCGGCGGCTGCGGGCGTCGCACTACGGCAAGGGGCTGCCGACCGGTGCGGCGGTGGCGACCACCGCCGGGCGGCTTGACGCGCAGTACGTCATCCACACCGTGGGGCCGGTGTGGTCCGCCACGGAGGACCGGTCCGGCCTGCTGGCTTCCTGCTACCGGGAGTCGCTGCGCGTGGCCGAGGAGGTGGGGGCCCGGACGGTCGCCTTCCCCGCGATCTCGACCGGTGTCTACCGGTGGCCCCTGGACGATGGGGCCCGTATCGCCGTCCGTACGGTGCGGAAGCATGCGGTGGCGGCTGCCTTCGATGAGATCCGCTTCGTCCTTTTCGATGCGGAGGCCTACGAGGCGTTTACGGCTGCGCTGGCGGAGGGGTAGGGGCGCTGCCCCCGGCGTACTGCTTCATCGGGGCCCGGCAGGTGGGCACAGCCAAGACGGCTGGGTCAAGGTCCATGTCGGATTTTCGCCAGCCATGGTGTCCGTCATGCACGATCCTTGAGCCATGCCCACCGTCACGGCCACCGCCACCAGCCAGGCCGCCGCCGGCACCAGCACCGGTGCCGGCGTCATGCATCACGACGCCGACCGCTGCGTACGCGCAGTTCAGTCGAAGGACGCCCGGTTCGACGGGTGGTTCTTCACCGCCGTTCTCACCACCCGGATCTACTGCCGCCCCAGCTGCCCCGTGGTCCCTCCGAAGCCCGAGAACATGAGCTTCTACCCGAGCGCGGCAGCCTGCCAGCAGGCCGGATTCCGGGCCTGCAAGCGCTGCCGCCCCGACAGCAGCCCCGGCTCCCCGGAGTGGAACCAGCGCGCCGACCTCGTGGCCCGCGCGATGCGCCTCATCGGGGATGGAGTGGTCGACCGCGAAGGCGTCCCCGGCCTGGCCGGCCGCCTCGGCTACAGCACCCGCCAGGTCGAGCGGCAGCTCCTCGCGGAGCTCGGCGCGGGGCCGCTCGCCCTGGCCCGCGCCCAGCGCGCGCAGACCGCGCGCCTGCTCATCGAGACGACCACGCTGCCCATGGCGGAGATCGCCTTCGCCGCGGGCTTCTCGTCGATCCGTACGTTCAACGACACGGTACGAGAGGTCTTCGCCCTCGCCCCGGGCGAGCTGAGGGCCCGGGTGCCCAAGACGGCCGCCCCCAAGCCCGCCGTCCCCGGAGTGCTCTCCCTCCGCCTCCCCTTCCGCGCCCCGCTCACCCCGGACAACCTCTTCGGCCACCTCATCGCCACCGCCGTACCCGGAGTGGAGGAGTGGCGCGACGGGGCGTACCGACGCACCCTGCGCCTCCCCTACGGGCACGGAGTCGTCGCCCTCACCCCCACCCCCGACCACATCGCCTGCCGCCTCAGCCTCACCGACCTGCGCGACCTCACCATCGCCATCAGCCGCTGCCGCCGCATGCTGGACCTGGACGCCGACCCGGTGGCCGTCGACGGCCAGTTGCGCGCCGACCCGCTGCTCGCGCCGCTCGTCGACAAGGCGCCGGGACGCCGCGTGCCGCGCACGGTCGACGAGGCGGAGTTCGCCGTACGCGCGGTGCTCGGCCAGCAGGTCTCCACGGCCGCGGCCCGCACCCACGCCGCGCGTCTGGTCACCGCGCACGGAGAGCCGGTCGACGACCCAGAGGGCGGCCTCACGCACCTCTTCCCGGCGCCGGAAGCGCTCGCCGCGCTCGACCCGGATGCGCTGGCGCTGCCGCGCAGCCGCCGCACCACGCTGACCACCCTCGTACGTCACCTCGCCGACGGATCGCTCCAGCTCGGCGTGGAGAGCGACTGGGACGAGGCCAGGGCGCGGCTCATCGAACTCCCCGGGTTCGGCCCCTGGACGGTGGAGGTGATCGCGATGCGCGCGCTCGGCGACCCGGACGCGTTCCTGCCGTCCGATCTCGGAATCCGGCGCGCCGCACAGGAGTTGGGCCTTCCGCACACCCCGGCCGCGCTCACCGCGCGCGCCGCGGCCTGGCGCCCCTGGCGGGCCTACGCGGTCCAGTACCTGTGGGCCACCGACGAGCACCCCATCAACACGATCCCCGCGTGAAGCAACAAGCAAAGGGCGGCACTCTCATGCACCGGCTGCACACCCTCATCGACAGCCCCTACGGGCCGCTCACCCTCGTGTCCACGGACGGCACCCTCAGCGGCCTCTACATGACGGAGCAGCGCCACCGTCCACCCGAGGAGACCTTCGGCGACCGCGATCCCGCGCCGTTCGGCGAGACGATCAGCCAGCTGGAGGCTTACTTCGCGGGCGAGTTGACGGAGTTCGACCTGCCGCTGCGCCTGGACGGCACGCCTTTCCAGCGCACCGTCTGGCGACAGCTCCAGCTGATCCCGTACGGCGAGACTCGTACGTACGGGCAGCTCGCGGACGCACTGGGCAAACCCAACGCGTCCCGGGCCGTGGGCCTGGCCAACGGCAAGAACCCGATCGGCGTCATCGTCCCCTGCCACCGCGTCATCGGCGCGAGCGGCAACCTGACCGGCTACGGCGGCGGACTCGACCGCAAGCAGCGGCTGCTGGCCTTCGAGGGAGCGACGACCGGCAGCGAAGCCGCGCTCTTCTAAGGGAAGCCGCGCTTTTCTGAAGGCGGCCTCTCAGCTCACCCGCACCCCGCTCTCCAGCTCCACCGCACCCTGCCCCGCGTCGAGCGCCGCGAGTCCCGCGAGGACCCGAAGACCCAGCTCGCCCGGCAGATACTCGCGCAGCTCTTCGCGGGCCACCAGGCGCCAGGAGAGCAGCTCCTCCTCCTGGAGGCGGATCGACTTCAGCTGGTCCTCGTCGAGCACCCCGCCGTCGTACAGATAGGCGACCAGCGGTGGCCGGTCCGCACCGGGCACCCAGTCCACGACGAGCAGCGGCCCCAGTTCGAGGTCCAGGCCGATCTCCTCGGCGGTCTCGCGCCGTGCCCCCTGGCGTGGTGTCTCTCCGTCGTCCGACTCGATGGTCCCGCCGGGCAGCGCCCAGCCGTCACGGTAGTTGGGTTCGACGAGCAGTACCCGTCCCTCGGCGTCCCTGAAGAGCGCGGCGGCCCCGGCGATGACGCGGGGGAGGCCTGCGATGTATGTGGCGTAGTCCTGGAAGGTCACACCGGAAGCCTAGACGCAGCGGCCGCCGCGACCCGCTTGCGTCACACGCGCGGAATCTCGGCCAAGTCCACGGTCCGCGCGGCCAGTTCACTGATCCGGGACCCGTCGAAACCGAACACCGCGCTCCGCACCCGGTCCTCGAGGGGATCACGCCACTGGGCGGGGATCGCCTTGGCTCCGCACAGCACGCCTGCGACCGATCCGGCCGTCGCGCCGTTCGAGTCCGTGTCCAGGCCGCCGCGCACCGTCAGGGCGATGGTGCGGGTGAAGTCCCCCTCGCCGTACAGGAGTCCGGCGGTCAGGACGGCGGAGTTCGGCACCGTGTGGATCCAGCCGAGCCCCGCGGTCTCCTGCTCCGAGGTGGCCAGGGTCTCCTCCCAGCCGAGCCCGGCGTCGTGCAGCGAGAGGACCCGGCGCACCGTGCGGGCGAGCCTGCTGCTCGACGGGATCACGCCGAGGGCCGCGTCGAGCGCCGCACGGGGTGTCGGCGCGCTGAACGCGGCCGCGATGAGCGCCGCCGCCCACATCGCCCCGTACACGCCGTTGCCGGTGTGCGAGAGGACGGCGTCGCGGCGGGCCAGCGCGGCGGCGCGGCGCGGGGCGCCGGGACAGGTCCAGCCGAAGATGTCGGCGCGGATGAGGGCGCCGATCCACTCCTGGTAGGCGTTGTCGTAGGTCGCGGTGAGCGGCGGCTTGAGCCCGTTCGCGAGATTCCGGTACGCGGCCCGCTCCGCCGTGAAGGTCTGCAGATAGGGCAGTCGCAGCAGCCACAGCTCGCCGACCTGTTCCGTGCTGAATCCGAAGCCGTGCGTCTCCAGGAGGTCGAGGCCGAGGATCGCGTAGTCGACGTCGTCGTCACGGCAGCTGCCGTGCACCCCGCCCCGTACGCACCGCTGCCACTCGGGCCGCAGCTGGAACTCCTCGACCCAGGAGGGGGGTTCGGGCAGATAGTCGGTGAGCGGCAGCGCGTCGGCCTGTCGCAGATAGCGCTCGATGCGATCACGCGTCCAGTAGTCGCCCCGCTCGATGGGTTTGCCGAGCATGTTGCCGGCGATCCGCCCGATCCAGCCGCCGAGTACGCGGTCGGCGAGTTCCGCATGCACTGGGGTCATGCGTCCGGTTTACCGAATTCGCGGTGCTTCCGCGCGGTCAACGCAGAGCCTTTGTCGTGGAGCGTGAGAAGTTTGTCCGGTTTTAGGCGAGAAATAGGGAGCGCACATGACACGCCGTACGACCGTGCCGGCCGCCGCCGCCCCTTGACGGGGGTCGGATGGTGCACCAGCTGTACGACTCGCGCGGCGCCGGCGGCAAGGACTGATCGATCATTTCCCTGATCCACCTGACCGTCTTTGAGCCGATTAAAGATGATTTGGTGGCCGAATCTGCCGCCCTCGCGAAAAGGCAGCCATGGGCAGGCGGCCCCATCTGCGGTTATGGTCGCAGCGGCGCGACTGCCTTGACGTGAGCAAGGCCCGGAAAGCAAGGGGATGCAAGGTGGCGGACGCTGCTGAGACGGCGGGGCGTGTGCGGCATGCGCGGGATGCGCAGCATGTGCTCATTGCCGCGGACAAGTTCAAGGGGTCGCTCACGGCCGTGGAGGTCGCCGAGCGGGTGACGGCCGGGCTCCGCCGCGTCGACCCGAAGGTGGAGGTCGAGGCGCTGCCGGTGGCCGACGGCGGAGACGGCACGGTCGCCGCGGCGGTCGCGGCCGGTTTCGAACGCCGCGAGGTACGGGTCACGGGACCGCTCGGCGACGAGGTCACCGCGGCGTACGCGCTGCGCGACGGGACCGCCGTGGTCGAGATGGCGGAGGCGTCCGGCCTCCAGCTGCTGCCCGAGGGCGTGTTCGCGCCGCTCACGTCCACGACGTACGGCTCCGGAGAGCTGCTCCTTGCCGCGCTCGACGCGGGGGCGCGGACGATCGTCTTCGGCGTCGGCGGCAGCGCGACGACCGACGGCGGTGCGGGGATGCTGGCCGCTCTCGGCGCGGTGTTCCTGGACGCCGAGGGTGCGCCGGTGGCGCCGGGCGGCGGCCCGCTGGCCACGCTGGCGCGCGCGGACCTGTCCGGCCTGGACCCCCGGTTCGCCGAGGTGGACCTCGTCCTCGCCAGCGACGTGGACAATCCGCTGACGGGACCGAAGGGCGCGCCCGCGGTGTACGGGCCGCAGAAGGGCGCGACTCCGGAAGACGTGGCCGAGCTGGACGCGGCGCTCGCGCACTTCGCGCGGGTGCTCTCCGAGACGGCCGGTTCCGCCGCCCTTGAGTACGCGGAGTCTCCGGGAGCCGGGGCGGCCGGTGGCATCGGCTATGGCGCGCTCGTCGGGCTCGGCGCGAGCTTCCGGCCCGGCATCGAGGTCATGCTGGACGTCCTCGGCTTCGCGCCCGCGCTGGAGCGGGCGACGCTGGTGATCACGGGTGAGGGTTCGCTGGACGAGCAGACCCTGCACGGGAAGGCTCCCGCCGGGGTCGCGGCGGCGGCACGGGCCGCGGGCATCGAGGTCGTCGCGGTCTGCGGCCGCCTCGCCCTCCCGGCGGAGGCGCTGGGCCGCGCCGGGATCCGGCGGGCATACGCACTCACGGACGTGGAGCCGGATGTGGCGCGCTGTATTGCCGAGGCCGGACCGATCCTGGAGACGGTGGCGGAGGGAATCGCGCGGGACTTCCTGGTCTGACGTAGCGACGGTCCCTGATGCCCTCAAAGGCCGGCCGGGCTGGAGATATCCAGCCCGGCCGCAGACCTTTCAGCCCGTCCGGCGTTTGAGGACGAACTCGGCGAAGCCGGTGATCGACGGCCACTGCACCCCCGGGTTCCGCCCAGGCCCACCTCACCCCGGCGTCAGCCGATACGCATCCAACGCCAGCGTCATCTCCATCAGATCCCGAGGCCGGGCCAACGACCGCGAGGTCAGCTGCTCCAACCGCCGCAAGCGGTTGAACACCGTGTTCCGGTGGCAGTACAGACGCCCGGCCGCCCGCCCCGCGGACCCCTCGCACACCAGCCACGCGTCCAGCGTCTCAAGCAGCACCGCCCGATCCCCCGGTTCGAGGGCGAGCACCTCCCCGAGCACGTCGGACACCAGGCGCCCCGCCAGCTCCGGCTGGCTCACCACAAGCGCCGTCGGCATCCGCTGATCGAGCCGTACGATCCCGCTCGCGTCCGGCGGACACGTCCGCAGGGCCAGTTCCGCGAGCCGCCGCGCGTGGCCGAGCTCGGCCAGGCCCGCCACCACGGGGCTGATCCCGCCGGGACCGGGGCAGCGCCCCTCCAGCGCGGTGGCCAGCGCGTCAAGGCCATCCTCCGCGCCCAGCGCGACCACCCCCACCTCCCGGTCCGCCCGCATCCGCCAGACGAAACGGAACCCGGCCTGCTGGATCTGCCGGTGGAACGCCGCACGCCCGTCCCGCCGCTCGGCCCGCAGCACCACCACCGCGTACGGCCCCCGCTCCGGGAGATCAAGACCCGCGGCCACCTGCGCGGCGAGCCCGGGAGCGGACTGGCCCTCCAGCAGCGCGTCGAGGAGCGCCTGCAACTGCTCGTCGGTGCGCCGCCGCAGCTCCATCTCCGTCGCCCGGTACGCGTCGGACGCGGCCGCCGCCTGCGCGTCCACCGCCGACCACACCATCGTCGCCGAGCGCATCAGGACCGCGAGGCGTTCCGGGTCCTGCCCGACCGTGCCTTCGAGCAGCGCGTCCCAGACCAGATAGCCCGCGTTGCGGTACGAGTGCACCACCAGGTCGAGCGGCAGGCCCTGCTGCGCCCGCCGCCGCCCCGCCTCCTCGGCGTACTCCAGATCGCGGCGCGGCGACGCGCGCGGCGCCGAGATCGTCTCGATGCCGATCCGCATCGCCTCCTCGGCCTCCTGCCACTGCTGGTCGTACGGAAGCACCCGCGCGTACACCGGGGAGTGCTCGGAGAGCTGCCGCAGATGTTCGTCCACCAGCTCGGGGATACGGGGCAGCAGCGCCCTGGCCGCCCCCTCAAGCACTTTCCAGTCGTGACCTGTCCGAGGCCTGCGCCCGCTCACGGTGTTCCCCCTCGCCGCCGCCCGTAGCCCCTCTTGGTGCGGAGGATGCCACCGCCCGGCCGCCCCCGGCAGGCCCCTGACACGGGGTGTTGTGCCCGTGCACAACCGGCGGGCGATCCCGCTGGTCACCCGCAGCGATTCGGCCACGGGCCGTGGACGGGCGCCCCGCGCGGTGCTGGGGTGAGCGCCACGCGCAGGGCGGGCGGAGAGCAGGGGGTCCCAGGTGGGTGGTTCCGGACTCGTGGTGCGGGACGCGTCGGTCGGATACGGGCCGGTGCGCGCGCTGCGGCAGGTGTCGATCGAGGTGCCGGACGGTGCCGTCGTCGCCGTGCTCGGCGGCAACGGCGCGGGCAAGTCGACGCTCCTGCGCGCCATTTCGCGCACCCTCTCCTTCCACCGAGGGGCGCTCACCTCGGGCTCGGTCCACTTCGGCGGGCGGCGCGTCGACGGATGGCCCGCGGACCGCGTCGTGACCGCCGGGGTCTCCCAAGTGCCGGAAGGCAGACGGGTGTTCGCGCGGATGACCGTCGCGGACAATCTGCGGGCGGGCGCGCTGGGCTCCGCCGGAAGCCGGGCGGCGAAGGCCACCGCTCTGAGCCGCGTCCACGAACTCTTCCCGGTGCTCGCGGAGCGCGCCGGCCAGCGCGCCGGTCTCCTCTCGGGCGGCGAGCAGCAGATGCTGGCGGTGGCCAGGGCCCTGATGGCATCGCCGAAGCTGCTGCTCCTCGACGAACCGTCCCTCGGACTCGCCCCGTTGATGGCCGCCCGCATCGCCGACACCGTCCAGGAGATCAACGCCCAGGGCACCTCGGTCCTGCTGGTCGAGCAGAACGCCGCGCTCGCCCTGCGCCTCGCCTCCCATGCGTACGTCCTGGACGTCGGCGAAGTGGCGCTCGCAGGCCCTGCGGACGAACTGGCCGCATCCGACGAGGTGCGCCGCCGCTATCTCGGCGTGGTCGACGAGACCGCGGCGGACGATGCGTCGCGCGGCGCCGGCGCGCTCCCGGTGCTCGGGCGATGGGCGGGCCGGCGATGACCGATGACCGTCCGGCGGCCGACGCGCCGCCCCTCGACGCGGGCGTACCGCCGCTGGACGTAAGGGAGTTGACCGTGCGCTTCGCGGGTCTCACCGCGCTCGACGCCGTCAGCTTCACGGTCAGGCCCGGCACCGTGCACGCCGTCATCGGACCCAACGGCGCGGGCAAGTCCACCTGCTTCAACGTCCTGTCCGGGGTGTACCGCGCCACCGGCGGCACCGTCCGCTTCGGGGAGCACGAGCTGACGGCCATGGCGCCGCACCGCATCGCCGGCCTGGGTGTCGCACGGATCTTCCAGAACCTCGCGCTGCCGCCGCGCGCCACCGTCGCCGACAGCCTGATGCTGGGCCGCCACCGGCTCACCCGCACCGGCTTCGTGGCAGCGGGGCTGCGCCTGCCGTCGGCCGCCCGCGAGGAGCGTCTGCACCGTGAACGGGTCCGGGAGATCGCCGCGTTCGTCGGCATCGAGCGTCAACTCGAAGCGCCCGCGGGCTCGTTGCCCTACGGCCAGCAGAAGCTCGCCGAACTCGCCCGCGCCCTGTGCATGGAACCCCGGCTGCTCCTGCTCGACGAACCCGTGGCGGGGATGACCGCGGACGAGCGGCGCCGCACCGCCGCCGTCATCGCCGGCGTACGCGACAGCCTCGGCATCTCGATCGTCCTGGTGGAACACGACATGGGGGTGGTGATGCGGCTCGCGGACGCGGTGACCGTACTGGACTTCGGGCGCCGCATCGCCGACGGCACCCCGGCGGACGTACAGAACGACCCGGCGGTCGTGCGGGCCTACCTGGGGGAGGGCACCCGGTGACCACCTTCGTCGAACTCCTCCTCAACGGCCTCTCGATGGGCTCCGTCTACGCCCTGATCGCCCTCGGCTTCGTCGTCATCTTCCGCGCCACCGAAGTGGTGAACTTCGCGCACGCCTCGCTGCTCCTTGCGGGCGGCTACATCACCGCGTCCCTCCACGACGACATCGGCTTCTGGCCGGCGCTGCTCGTCGGCATCGCGGGCGCCGCGGTGGTCGGTGCCGCCGTCGAGTTCCTCGTCATGCGGCGCTACCGGGGCGCCGACCACAGTGTGCTCGCCATCGTCACCATCGGCGTCGACATCCTGCTCACCACCGAACTCACCCGGCGCCTGGGCACCGACGTGCTCGCGCTCGGCGACCCGTGGGGCGACTCCGTGCTCACGGTGGGGTCGATCTCCCTCGCCCACACACGGATCGCCGCGTTCGTCGCCGCCGCGCTCCTCATCACCGTCTTCCTGCTCGCCTTCCGGTACACCTCCTGGGGCGTGGCGATGCGCGCCGCCGCCGAGAGCCCGGAGACCGCCGCGCTGATGGGCGTACGGCTCGGCAGGGTCTCGCTCGGCGCGTGGGCCGTGGCGGGCGGACTCGCCGCCGTGGCCGCGCTCTTCCTCACCGTCTTCCCGACCCCCGGGCTCGAACGGGCCACATCGCTCGCCGCGTTGAAGGCGTTCCCCGCCGCGATCCTCGGCGGCCTCGACTCGACGACGGGCGCCCTGGTCGGCGGCATCGTGGTGGGCGTGACGGAGTCGCTCGCCACCGGATACCAGAGCGAACTCACCTTCCTCGGCCGTGGGTTGGGCGACCTCGCGCCCTATCTCGTGATGACCGTCATCCTCCTCATCCGGCCCGCCGGACTCTTCGGCACGAAGGAGCTCGCCCGTGTCTGAAGTCCTGGCCCGCGGCCGCGAGTTGCGCTCCCGCAGTCGTACGGCACTGCGCAGCCCCCGGGCCTACGTCTGGGCCGCGGGGGCGGTGCTTCTGCTCGCCCTGCCCTTCTACCTCGACCGGTTCTGGCTGCAGGCCGGGCTCTTCGCCATGGCGGCCGCGATCGGCGCGATCGGCATCAACCTCCTCACCGGCGCGACCGGCCAACTCTCCATGGGGCACGCCTTCTTCCTCGCCATCGGCGCGTACGGATACTGCGTACTGGCCGGGGACGGCGAGGGCGGCCTGACCGGGCTCGGCCTGCCGACCTGGATCGCCGCCGCGCTCGCCGTCGCCATCGCGGGCATCGCGGGCGGGCTCTTCAGCCCCATCGCGGGGCGCCTGCGCGGCGCCTACCTCGGCATCGCGACCCTCGCCCTGATCTTCATCGGGCAGCACGTGCTCTTCAACGCCCACGACCTGACGGGCGGCTCCAACGGCCGCGACGTACCACCCCTGAGCGTCTTCGGGATCACCTTCGACGACAGTGAACTCGTCGTCGCCGCCGTGCCGTTCGGGGCATCGGAGAAGCTCTGGTACGCGGGGCTCGTCCTCCTCGTCGGCTGCGGGCTCTTCGCCCGCGGCGTGCTGCGCGGACGCCCAGGGCGCGCCATGAACGCCATCCGCGACCACCGCATCGCCGCGGGCGTCATCGGCGTGCCCGTCGCCCGCTACCGCGCCGGTGTCTTCGTCCTGTCGTCGATGTACGCGGGCCTGGCCGGGGTGCTGCTCGCCCTGGTCTTCCAGCGCACCGTGCCGGACTACTTCGGCATGACGCTGTCCCTCGAATACCTCGCCATGATCGTCATCGGCGGTCTCGGCTCGGTCGCGGGCGCGGTGGCCGGTGCCGCCGTGGTGTCCCTGCTGCCCCAGCTCCTGACCCGGTACAGCGACGCGCTGCCGTTGGTCTCGGCCCCCGGCACCGGCGGGATCACACCGGGTGAGGCGTCCCGGTACCTGTACGGCGCCGCCGTCGTGGCGGTGGTCCTTTTCCTGCCCGGCGGCCTTGCCGGCATCGCCGCCCGGCGCTCCAGGCCGAAGTCCGGCCGGGCTTCAGTGGAATCAGGGGAGGAACGATGAGTTCACGCACACGGAAGCGGGCCACTGCGGCGGTCACGGCGCTCGCCGCGCTGCTGGCCCTGGCGGCCTGCAGCTCCAAGGCGAACGACGACGACGGCGACAAGAAGGGCGCGGGCGGGGTCAAGACCGGCGACGGCATCTCCGGGAAGACGATCAACCTCGGCGTGCTCACCGACATGACCGGCGTCTACGCGACCCTCGGCAAGAGCGTCACCCAGGCCCAGCAGCTCTACGTCAAGCAGACCAACGCCGACGGCGGCATCTGCGGATACAAGCTGAAGCTGACCATCCGCGACCACGGCTACGACCCCCAGAAGGCGGTCGCCGCGTACACCGAACTGGAGCCGGACGTCCTCGGCTTCGCCCAGTTCATCGGCTCGCCCTTCGTCGCCGCGGTCAAACAGCGCGTCGACGGCAACAAGGGCCTTGTCCTGCCGCAGGCCTGGTCGGCGAATCTGCTCGGCAGCCCGTATGTGCGGGTGGTCGGCTCGACGTACGACCTGGAGACGATCAACGCGATCGACTTCCTGATGAAGGAGAAGGGCCTCAAGAAGGGCGACAAGCTCGGCCACGTCTACTTCGAGGGCGACTACGGCGAGAACGCCCTGAAGGGCTCCCAGCACATGGCGAAGGAGTCTGGCCTCACCGTCGTCGAGCAGAAGATCAAGCCGACCGACAACGACATGACGGCGCAGGTGTCCGCCCTGAAGAAGGCGGGCGTCAAGGGCATCGTCATCAGCGCGGGTCCCCGGCAGGCGGCCTCGCTGGTGGGTGTGGCCGCGGCGGGGAAGTTCGACGTCCCGATCATCGGCAACAACTCGGCGTTCTCGCCCCAGCTCCTGGGCACGCAGGCGGGCCCGGCCCTCGCGAAGAACTACTACGTGGCATCGCCGACCCTCCCGATCGGCGCGGACACGGCAGTGGCGAAGAAGCTGGTCGCCGACTATAAGGCGGCCTACCCGAAGGACGCCCTCGACAACGGCGTGACGGCGGGCTGGACCGCGGCCTCCGTCTTCGGCGAGGCCCTGAAGAAGGCGTGCGACAGCAAGGACCTCACCCGTGAGGGCGTCGACAAGGCGCTTCTGACCATCGACGCGTACGACACGGGATTCGGCGTCACGCAGAACTTCACCGACCCCAAGTCCCCGTCCTCCAAGGAGAGCGTGATCCTGCGCCCCGACAAGAGCGCGACGGGCGGCATGAAGGTCGTCCGCGAACCGGGCGCTTCGGAGGTGGCCGAGGGATACACGCCGGGGGCGTGAGCAACGGCTCGACGAGGCAGGGGCTCGGCCCCTGCCTCACCCCCGCGGATCCTCCGCCAGGCGCGCCCAACGCCGGTCAGCCGGCTCCCGAACCGCGCGCCATGTGTCGACGAACAGACGCGTCGCCGTGAACCCGGGCCAGTCGGGCGGCAGCAGCGCTCCCGGCAGCCGAGGGTCCCGCTCGAACGTGGCCCGCCAGGCGTGCACGAGGCGGGTGCGCAGGACGAAGGCCTCCTCGGGTGACGCGGGCGAGGAACCCGCTCCCCGGAAGCGGGTCAGGAACTCCTCGTGCGCCGCCCGCACCGCAGCCAAGTCCCAGGCCCTGCCGACCAGTTCACCCGGCTCGGCGGAGCGCGAGCACAGCCAGACCGCGTACGGGGCGAGCCCCTGCTCCCGCAGCAGCTCCCGCACCGCCGCCACGCCCCCGGCGTCCGCCGCGATCCACACGCCCTGCCCGAGCGACCCGAATCCCTCGAACGCCAACTGCCCCTCCACCAGCGCCCGGTCACGCCACCCGTCCGCCGGGACCCGCAGCAGCAGCTGCTGCCACTCGCCGTGCCAGGGCGTCTCCTCGACCGCCCGCTCAAGGCGGTGCGTCCACGCCGTGAGGAGGGCGACGAGGCGCGGCTCAAGGGAAAGCCGCGTCCATCGACCCACCGCCTCCGTACGCAGCCAGCCCTCCTGGACGAGGCGCGTCACCGCCCGCCGCGCCGCCGCCTCGCCGACCCCGCAGTCGCCGAGCGCCCCGACGACGGCCCGCGACCAGACCCGCTCGGCGCCGGCGTAGCGGACGTACTCGCCCAGGACCGTGAGCAGCAGCGTCCGCGCGCTGGGGGAGCCGTCGCCGCGGCGGCGTGTGCGTGGCGCGTCGGCCAACTTCCCACCCCTTGCTGTCTGTTGACCTCTTCGACGGTCAGGTATAGGACGTAAGAACCTGCATGCCAGACCTTATGTCCTACGTCTGTCCGGCGAAAGGCGTACGCGTGGATCACCAGGGCTCCTCCCAACTCCCCACCCGCTTCGGCACCTTCCTCGCCCCCTACCACGGCATCGACGGCAACCCCACCCTCCAGATCCGCCGCGATCTCGACCTCGTCCGCCATCTCGACGCGCTCGGCTTCGACGAGGCCTGGATCGGCGAGCACCACTCCGCCGGGTACGAGACGATCGCTTCCCCGGAGGTCTTCATCGCGGCGGCCGCCGAGCACACCCGGCGGATCCGGCTTGGCACGGGCGTGAACTCCCTCCCGTACCACCACCCTCTCGTCCTCGCGGACCGCATCCGCCAGCTCGACCACCAGACGATGGGGCGGGTCGTGCTGGGCGCGGGACCCGGTCAGCTCGCGTCCGACGCCTTCATGATGGGCATCGATCCGCTGCGGCAGCGCGCCATGATGGCGGACGCGCTGGACGCCGTCGTACGTCTCCTGCGCGGCGACACCGTCACCGCGCGCACGGACTGGTTCAGCCCCGGAGGGCATCGAGATGGCGGTCGCATCGACCGTCTCTCCATCGGGCTCCGTGCAGGCGGGGCGGCACGGCATTGGCCTGCTCTCCCTCGCCGCCGCCGACCCGACGGGCCTCGCCGCGCTCAACGGCAACTGGGCCGCGTACGAGAAGTCCTGCGCCGAGCACGGCCACACCGCGGACCGGGGTGCTGCATCTGGCGCGCTACATCGAGGGACTGTCGGGCACGACGATGAGCTGGGGCCGTACGGCGGCGGACGCCGTCGCCCAGTGGACCGGCGAGGGCTTCCCGGTCTTCGGGGTTGCGACCATCGGCACCCCCGCGGACGCCATCGCCCGCATCGAGGCCCTTGCGGAGGCCTCCGGCGGCTTCGGCACCCTGCTCGTCCTCGATCTGCCCACGGGTACGCCGGAGGCCAAGCGGCGCAGCTATGAGCTGTTCGCCGAGTACGTCGTCCCGCACTTCACCGGCGCCAACCGGGGGCGCACGGCGTCCATGGAGTGGGCGCGGGCGAACAGCGAGCGGTTCGTGGGCGCGATGCGGCAGGCGGTCGAGGCGGCCGTCGTACGGGGAGGCCGGGGATGAGGGCGGCGGTGCTGCGCGGCGGGCGCTTCGTCGAGACCGATGTGCCGGAGCCGGTGCCGGGCCCGGGCCAGGTGCTCGCGCAGACGCTGATGACCGGGATCTGCGGCTCCGACCTCTCGGCGGCACGGCACACCGAGGACTTCCTCGCCGCCCCTCCCACTCGGGCACCGAGTGGGAGGGGCAGGTGGTCGTGGGGCTCCCGTGGGCGCTTGACGGCGAGGACACCCTGCGGACGATCGGCTACGCCAACGCCTTCCCCGGTGGCTTCGGCGAGCGGATGGTCCTGCAGTTGGCCGCGCTGGTCCCCGTCCCGGACCATGTACCGCCGCGCGTGGCCGCGCTCACCGAGCCGCTCGCCGTCGGCTTCGGCAATGTCGCCCGTGCGGCACCTGCGGAGGGTACGGGCGCCGTCGTCATCGGGGCGGGGCCCATCGGGCTCGGCGCGACCGCGGCGCTCGTCGAGCGGGGCGTCGCGCCCGTCGTCGTATCGGAGCCGTCTCCGCGTCGGCGGGAGCTAGCGGGGCGCTTCGGGGCGCATGTGGTGGTGGACCCCGCGGTGCGCGACCCCTTCGACGCCTGGCAGGACGCGGCGTCGCGGGGGCAGTCCCTGACGACCACGTGAAGGTGCTGGTCAGGCCTTGATCTTCTCCAACCCCGCCCCTTACCGAAACCATGGGGCTTCGCCCCAGACCCCGACAAGACCGCCGCTTCGCGGCGGATCTTTTCCCGCCCACCCACCCGATTGCCCCGCATTACCCACCCACCCCGATCGGTAGTTCTTCCAGCCCGGCCGCAGACCATTCAGCCCGTCCGGCGTTTGAGGACGAACTCGGCGGAGCCGGTGATCTACGGCCACTTCGCGGCCGGCGGAGCCGGAAGTGATTCGGGTAGGGGTGGGGTTGGGGAAAGAAAACCAAAGGGGGCCCGAACCATACGGTTCAGGCCCCCAAAGGCAACGTTCAAGCGCCGCTACGGCAACTGCGTCGCCCGCGCTTCCCTCCGGTTGTCCCGGAAGTTGTTCACCCGGCGAGCCGTCGCGAACAGGGGAATCACCGCGCCCAGGACCAGCTGCAGCGCACACCCGGTCTGGAGGAGCAGCTGACCGCCCGGTGCCTCGAAGGCCCACGCGGCGAGGAGTCCCATCGCCGCGACGATCCACGCCAGCATCGCCACCGCCAGCGGCCCCCGCGGCTTCGGGTACTCGACCCGGCTCACCATGAGCCACGCCGTACCGATGATCGCGAGCAGCGTCGCCACGAACGGCAGCTCAAGCAGCACGATCGAGACGACCGTCAGCGCGCCGAACGGCGACGGCATGCCCTGGAAGGTGCCGTCCTTCACGGTCACGCACGAGAACCGCGCAAGCCGCAGCACCACCGCCAGAAGCACCACGATCGCTCCGACCGCGGCCACTCTCTGGTGCGCGTCGTCCGCGACCATGCCGTAGACCAGGACGAAGTACGCCGGCGCCAGACCGAAGCTGATCAGGTCCGACAGGTTGTCCAGCTCCGCGCCCATCGGCGAGGACCGCAGCTTTCGCGCCACGAGCCCGTCGAAGAGGTCGAAGACAGCCGCGCAGAGCATAAGGATCACGGCGGTCGCGGCGGAGTGCCGCGCCATGCCGCTCTCGGTGCTTCCCTGCACGTACGGGATGAGGATGCCCGTGGTGGTGAAGTACACCGCCATGAACCCGCACGTGGCGTTACCGAGCGTGAGGGTGTCCGCTATTGAGAGGCGGAGTGAGAGAGGCATCTCCTCGTCCGCCTCGTCCTCCGCCGCCTCGGGAACCCAGCCGGCCTGTGTCTCAGGATCAACCACGGTCAATTCGAGTCACCCCAGCCACGGTCTTCTGACCGACCTCGACGTCCACTTCGACACCCTCGGGGAGGTAGATGTCTACGCGGGAGCCGAACCGGATCAGGCCGATGCGCTCGCCCTGCTCGACCTTCGTGCCCTGCGGCACGTAAGGAACGATGCGCCGCGCGACCGCGCCCGCGATCTGGATCATCTCGATGTCACCGAGCTCGGTGTCGAAGTGCCAGACAACGCGCTCGTTGTTCTCGCTCTCCTTGTTGAACGCCGGGACGAACCCGCCGGGGATGTGCTCCACGGACGTCACCGTGCCCGCGAGGGGCGCGCGGTTGACGTGGACGTTCAGCGGGCTCATGAAGATCGCGACGCGGGTGCGTCCGTCCTTCCACGGCATGATGCTCTGCACCACACCGTCGGCCGGTGAGATGACCCGGCCCTGGGAGATCTCGCGCTCGGGGTCGCGGAAGAACCACAGCATGCCCGCAGCGAGCGCGGTGGTCGGTACGGCGACGGCCGCGGCGCCCTTGGAGCGACGCGCGCGGACGAGGCTGATTGCCGCGGTGGCGACGGTCGGCAGGAGCCACGGCGATGCTCCGCGCGCAAGACGACCCTTGAGGATGCCATCGCGTGGTGCAGAGGTTTGGCTGTGGGGCATGGATGACCTTCGTAGCGGATGATGCCGCGCAGTGAACGGGGGACGGCGGCTTTTCCCGGGATGCTATCGGTTGCCAGCCACAACTGGGCAAGCCAGGAAGCTGAGTCGACGGCCGAAGAGCGTTGACAGGGTGTGATCTTCTTCTCGACGAAAACGCCCCAAACCAGACATCTAGCCCTGGAATCGATACTCTTCGAGCAGTCGCCGACCAATGATCATTTTCTGGATTTCGGCGGTACCTTCACCGATCAGCAGCATCGGAGCCTCACGGTAGAGGCGCTCGATCTCGTACTCCTTCGAGAAGCCGTAACCGCCATGAATCCGGAACGCGTCCTCTACGACTTCTTTGCAGTATTCGGATGCGAGGTACTTCGCCATCCCTGCTTCGAGGTCATTTCGTTCCCCGGAGTCCTTTTTGCGTGCTGCGTTCACCATCATCGCATGAGCGGCCTCGACCTTGGTAGCCATCTCGGCCAGCTTGAACTGAATCGCCTGGTGCTGAGCGATCGCCTTGCCGAAAGTGTGGCGTTGCTGGGCATATGAGACACCCAACTCAAATGCACGCTGAGCGACACCGCAGCCACGCGCCGCGACATTCACGCGGCCGACTTCGACGCCGTCCATCATTTGGTAAAACCCTCGGCCGGTGACCCCGCCAAGTACGCGATTGGCCGGAATGCGCAGTCCGTCCATGATGAGTTCGGTCGTGTCGACGCCCTTGTAACCCATCTTGTCGATCTTCCCGGGGATGGTGAGGCCGGGGCGGACCTCTCCGAAACCGGGCTCCTTCTCGACGAGGAAGGTCGTCATCGACTTGTGCGGCGCCGTGCCCTCGGGGTGTCCTTCGTCACTTCGGCACAGAACGGCCACCAGAGTCGACGTGCCGCCGTTCGTCAGCCACATCTTCTGACCATTGAGAACGTACTCGTCGCCGTCCTTGACGCCCTTGGACGTGATCGCCGACACATCGGAGCCGAGCGCCGGCTCCGACATGGAGAACGCGCCGCGCACCTCGCCGGCCGCCATCCGCGGAAGGAAGGTGTCCTTCTGCTCCTGCGTGCCGTGCTGCTTGAGCATGTAGGCCACGATGAAGTGGGTGTTGATGATGCCGGAGACCGACATCCAGCCACGCGCTATCTCCTCGACGCACAGCGCGTACGTGAGAAGCGACTCGCCCAGACCGCCGTACTCCTCCGGGATCATCAGGCCGAAGAGGCCCAACTCCTTGAGGCCGTCCACGATCTGCTGCGGGTACTCGTCGCGGTGCTCGAGTTCCGTCGCGACCGGAATGATCTCCTTGTCGACGAAGTCCCGGACGGTGGAGAGGATCTCCTGCTGGATGTCGGTGAGACCGGCGGTCTGCGCGAGTCGGCTCATGGCTACTTCTTCTCCTGGCTCTTCGGCTCCGGGCGGCCGGGCTGCTCGCCGCCGCGCTCCTTGATGTACGTCTCGGTGGGCACCATCACCTTGCGGCGGAACACGCAGACCAGCGTGCCGTCCTGCTTGTAGCCCTTGGTCTCCACGTAGACGATCCCGCGGTCGTTCTTCGACTTCGACGGGGTCTTGTCCAGGACGGTCGTCTCGCCGTAGATCGTGTCGCCGTGGAAGGTCGGCGCCACGTGCTTGAGCGACTCGACCTCCAGGTTGGCGATCGCCTTGCCCGATACGTCCGGCACGGACATGCCCAGGAGCAGCGAGTAGATGTAGTTCCCCACGACGACGTTCTTCCCGAAGTCGGTCGTCTTCTCCGCATAGTTGGTGTCCATGTGGAGGGGGTGGTGGTTCATCGTCAGGAGACAGAAGAGGTGGTCGTCGTACTCGGTGACCGTCTTTCCGGGCCAGTGCTTGTAGACGTCCCCGACGGTGAACTCTTCGTAGGTGCGGCCGAACTGCATGAGTCTTACGCCTCCGGGGCTTCGAACTTGGAGGTGCGGGTCATGCCGGCGGCACGCCCCTTGCCGGAGATGACCAGGGCCATCTTGCGGCTGGCCTCGTCGATCATCTCGTCGCCGAGCATCGCCGAACCCTTCTTGCCGCCGGCCTCGGAGGTGCACCACTCGTACGCGTCCAGGATCAGCTCGGCGTGGTCGAAGTCCTCCTGGGAGGGCGAGAAGACCTCGTTGGCCGCCTCGACCTGGCCGGGGTGCAGCACCCACTTGCCGTCGAAGCCGAGCGCCGCGGCGCGGTTGGCGACCTCGCGGTAGCCGTCGACGTTCTTGATCTGCAGGTAAGGGCCGTCGATCGCCTGGAGGTTGTTGGCGCGGGCGGCCATCAGGATCTTCATCAGGATGAAGTGGTAGGCGTCGGCGGGGTAGCCGGGCGGCTGCTCGCCGACGACCAGGGACTTCATGTTGATGGAGGCCATGAAGTCGGCCGGGCCGAAGATGATCGTCTCGACGCGCGGGGAAGCCTGCGCGATCGCGTTGACGTTGTTGAGGCCCTGCGCGTTCTCGATCTGCGCCTCGATGCCGATCTTGCCGACCTCGAAGCCCATCGTCTTCTCGATCTGGGTCAGGAGCAGATCGAGCGCGACGACCTGGTCGGCCGTCTGCACCTTCGGCAGCATGATGCAGTCGAGGTTCTGGCCCGCGCCCTCGACGACCGTGACGACGTCGCGGTACGTCCACTCGGTCGTCCAGTCGTTGACGCGCACGACCCGCGTCTTGCCCGTCCAGTCGCCCTCGTTGAGGAACTTGACGATGGTGTGCCGGGCCTCCGGCTTGGCGAGCGGCGCGCAGGCGTCCTCCAGGTCGAGGAAGACCTGGTCGGCGGGGAGGCCCTGGGCCTTCTCCAGGAAGCGCGGGTTCGACCCCGGGACCGCCAGACATGAACGGCGGGGACGGAGACGGTTGATGGGCGCGGTCATGCGGGGACCTCCAGAGGGTCGAGCTTGTTCGCTTTCCGGATCTCGTCGACGATACGGCCGATGATCTCGGTGATGCCGAAGTCCTTGGGGGTGAAGACGGCGGCCACACCCGCCGCCTTCAGGTCCTCGGCGTCGCTGTTGGGGATGATGCCGCCCGCGATCACGGGTATGTCGGGCGCCCCCGCCTCGCGCAGCCGCACCAGGACGTCCGGTACGAGCTGTGCGTGCGAGCCCGAGAGGATCGACAGGCCCACGGCGTGTACGTCCTCGGCGAGCGCGGCGGCGACGATCTCCTCGGGCGTCAGCCTGATGCCCTGGTAGACCACTTCGAACCCGGCGTCGCGCGCGCGGACCGCGATCTGCTCGGCGCCGTTGGAGTGCCCGTCGAGGCCCGGCTTGCCGACCAGGAAGCGGAGCTTGCCGGTGCCGAGATCGGCGGCGGTCTTGGCGACCTTGTCGCGCACGAGGGCGAGCGGCGTGCCGGCTTCGGCGGTCACGGCCACCGGAGCGCTCGAAACGCCCGTGGGGGCCCGGAACTCGCCGAAGACCTCCCGCAGGGCGCCGGACCACTCCCCGGTCGTCACACCGGCGCGTGCGCACTCCAGGGTGGCCTCCATGAGGTTGCCCGTGCCGGCGGCGACCTCCTTGAGCTTCTCCAGGGCCTTGCAGGGGCGCGGGTGGTTGAACGGCGGCTGGTAGCGGGTGTCGCGCCAGTGCTTGAGGGCGTTCACCACGCGGTTCTCGACCGCCGGGTCGACCGTCATGATCGCGGTGTCCAGGTCCGCGGTGAGCGGGTTCGGCTCGGTCGTCTCGTAGGAGTTGACGCCGACGATCTTGTCCTCGCCGCCCTCGATCCGGGCCCTGCGCTCGGCGTGCGAGGAGACCAGCTGCGACTTCAGGTAGCCGGACTCGACGGCGGCCATCGCGCCGCCCATCTGCTCGATCCGGTCGATCTCGGCAAGCGATTCCTCGACGAGGGACTCCACCTTGGCCTCGATGACGTGGCTGCCCTCGAAGATGTCCTCGTACTCCAGAAGATCGCTCTCGAGCGCGAGCACCTGCTGGATGCGCAGCGACCACTGCTGGTCCCACGGCCGGGGCAGACCGAGCGCCTCGTTCCAGGCGGGCAGCTGCACGGCACGCGCGCGTGCGTCCTTGGAGAGCGTGACGGCCAGCATCTCCAGGACGATGCGCTGGACGTTGTTCTCCGGCTGGGCCTCGGTCAGGCCAAGGGAGTTGACCTGCACGCCGTAGCGGAAGCGGCGCTGCTTGGGGTTGGTGATGCCGTACCGCTCGCGGGTGATCTGGTCCCAGATGCGGCCGAAGGCGCGCATCTTGCACATCTCCTCGATGAAGCGGACACCCGCGTTCACGAAGAAGGAGATACGGGCGACGACATCACCGAACTTCTCCTCGGGGACCTGCCCCGAGTCGCGTACGGCGTCGAGCACGGCGACGGCGGTGGACATCGCGTACGCGATCTCCTGCACCGGAGTGGCCCCGGCCTCCTGCAGGTGGTAGCTGCAGATGTTGATGGGGTTCCACTTGGGGATGTTCGCCACCGTGTACGTGATCATGTCGGTGGTGAGGCGGAGGGAGGGGCCCGGCGGGAAGACGTGCGTCCCGCGCGACAGGTACTCCTTGACGATGTCGTTCTGCGTCGTCCCCTGGAGCTGCGTGATGTCCGCGCCCTGCTCCTCCGCCACCACCTGATAGAGCGCCAGGAGCCACATGGCCGTGGCGTTGATCGTCATCGAGGTGTTCATCTGCTCCAGGGGGATGTCCTGGAACAGCCGTCGCATGTCGCCGACGTGCGAGACGGGGACTCCGACCCGGCCGACCTCACCGCGGGCGAGGATGTGGTCCGGGTCGTAGCCCGTCTGCGTGGGCAGGTCGAACGCGACCGAGAGGCCCGTCTGACCCTTGGCGAGGTTGCGCCGGTACAGCTCGTTGGACGCCTCGGCCGTGGAGTGACCGGCGTAGGTCCGCATGAGCCACGGCCGGTCCTTCTGACGCTCTGTCATGTACGAACCCTCGGCCTTCAGATGTTCCGGAAGCGGTTGATCGCGTCGATGTGCTTGGCCCGCATCTCCGGGTCGCGCACGCCCAGGCCCTCCTGGGGCGCGAGCGCGAGGACGCCGACCTTGCCCTGGTGGAGGTTGCGGTGCACGTCGTAGGCGGCCTGCCCGGTCTCTTCGAGGGAGTAGACGCGGGAGAGCGTGGGGTGGATCTTGCCCTTGGCGATCAGCCGGTTGGCCTCCCAGGCCTCGCGGTAGTTGGCGAAGTGCGAGCCCACGATCTTCTTCAGGGACATCCACAGGTAGCGGTTGTCGTACTCGTGGTTGTAGCCCGAGGTCGAGGCGCAGGTGACGATCGTGCCGCCCTTGCGCGTGACGTAGACCGAGGCGCCGAAGGTCTCGCGGCCGGGGTGCTCGAAGACGATGTCCACGTCCTCGCCGCCGGTCAGCTCGCGGATGCGCTTGCCGAAGCGCTTCCACTCCTTGGGGTCCTGGGTGTGCTCGTCCTTCCAGAACTTGTAGCCCTCGGCGTTGCGGTCGATGACCGCCTCGGCGCCCATGGCCTCGCAGATGGCGGCCTTCTCCGGGCTGGAGACGACACAGATCGGGTTGGCGCCGCCGGCCAGGGCGAACTGCGTGGCGTAGGAGCCGAGGCCGCCGCTGGCGCCCCAGATCAGGACGTTGTCGCCCTGCTTCATGCCGGCGCCGTTGCGCGAGACCAGCTGGCGGTACGCGGTGGAGTTCACCAGGCCGGGCGATGCGGCCTCTTCCCAGCTCAGGTGGTCCGGCTTGGGCATCAGCTGGTTGGACTTGACCAGGGCGATCTCCGCGAGGCCGCCGAAGTTCGTCTCGAAGCCCCAGATGCGCTGCTCGGGGTCGAGCATCGTGTCGTTGTGGCCGTCGGAGGACTCCAGCTCGACGCTCAGACAGTGCGCGACGACCTCGTCGCCCGGGTTCCAGGCGTTCACGCCGGGTCCCGTGCGAAGGACGACGCCCGCGAGGTCGGAGCCGATGACGTGGTACGGCAGGTCGTGGCGCTTGGTGAGCTCGCTCAGGCGGCCGTAGCGCTCCAGGAAGCCGAAGGTCGACATCGGCTCGAAGATCGAGGTCCACACGGAGTTGTAGTTGACCGAGGAGGCCATGACGGCCACCAGGGCCTCACCAGGGCCGAGTTCCGGCACCGGAACATTGTCCAGGTGCAGCGACTTGCGGGGGTCCTTGTCGCGGGTCTCGAGCCCGGCGAACATCTCCGTCTCGTCCTTGTGCACGGTGATCGCGCGGTACGAGTCGGGCAGGGGGAGAGCGGCGAAGTCGGCGGACGTGGAGTCCGGCGACTGGATCGCGTCCAGGATTTCCTTCACGGTGATGCCTCCGGCGAAGTGCGGTCCCCCTCTGAGGGGAACACGCTCTTGAGGGTTACGTCGGGTGCTGCTGGTGCTTGTGAGGGTGTGCCGTCGGTTCGGCGGAGGGTGAAGCTCGGCAGCGCTTGGTGTGGCGCGGGAGGTTGCCTGTGACGCAGGCGTCCGGGCGCACGAGCCGTGGCTTGTGGGGACAGCCGGCGTACGGAAGTTCTCTGCACGCCGGCCGCCCGGACAACATCAACGTATGGCACCGCGTGCCAAGGGGCAAGACACTGGGTGCCATGAATTTTTGATAGATGATCGATCAGTGCAGGTCAGAGGGTGTGCGGGCATGACAGAGGGGGCGCTACCCGTGGGTAGCGCCCCCATAAAAGCCAAGGACAATCAGGGTGAAACCCGGACCTACGAGGCCCGCTCCCGCAGTGCTTTCTCGATCGTCCGCATGATCTCGTCCAGCGGTGCGTCCGTCCGTGCGACGGTCACCAGGACATCGCCTCCGGTGCTCACCGAGGCCGCCGGAGTGGTCGTGGTGTCACGCCCCGCCCCGATGCCCGAACCGAACGTCCTGCGGACGATCGCGAAGGCGTGGTCCAGCTGCGTCTCCACGTCCCCCTGGCCGCCCGCACGCAGCCACCGGCGAAGGACGTGGTTGTGCGCGGTCACCACCGCCGACGCCGCGACCTCCGCGAGCAGCGGATCGTCGTTGCCGTCGTGGTGCGCCTGCTCGTCGAAGTGGCCCAGGAGATAGCGCGTGAAGAGCCGTTCGTAGCGGGCCACCGAGGCGATCTCCCGCTCGCGCAGGGTGGGCACCTCGCGCGTCAGGCGGTAACGCTCCACGGAGACCGCGGGCGAGGCCGCGTACATCTTCATGACTTCCTTGATGCCCCGGCACACCGTGTCCAGCGGGTGCTCGTGCGGCGGCGCCGCGTTGAGCACCGCCTCCGCCCGGATCAACGTGTCGTCGTGGTCCGGGAAGATCGCCTCTTCCTTGGAGCGGAAGTGCCGGAAGAAGGTCCGCCGGGCGACTCCGGCCTGCGCCGCGATCTCGTCGACCGTCGTCGCCTCGTACCCCTTGGACGCGAAGAGTTCCATCGCCGCGGCCGCCAGTTCCCGGCGCATCTTGAGCCGTTGAGCGGCGGCGCGGCTGCCGGCCGCGCTCTCCGGAGCGTCGGGCGTAGCGGACGTACGTGTGGACTTGGCGGCCTTGGGCATGACCCGAACGTACTGCATATGCGCAGTCGAGTGCTCCTGCGGGACGGGGCCGCCCGACGGATCGAGCAGCCCGCCCCAGTCCGTGCGCGGTCTTTCGCCGGGCGCGCTCCCCTCCGTGCCCGGCTTACCGCCGGGCATATTCGCGGAAGCCGCGGCCGGTCTTGCGGCCGAGGCAGCCCGCGGCCACCAGGTGTTCGAGCAGGGGAGCGGGGGCGAGACCCGGGTCGCGGAACTCGCTGTGCAGGACCTTCTCGATGGCCAGCGAGACATCGAGGCCGACGACGTCCAGGAGCTCGAAGGGGCCCATGGGGTAGCCGCCGCCGAGCTTCATCGCGGCGTCGATGTCGTCGAGCGTCGCGTAGTGCTCCTCGACCATCTTGATCGCGTTGTTGAGGTAGGGGAACAGGAGCGCGTTCACGATGAAGCCCGCGCGGTCCCCGCAGTCCACCGGGTGCTTCTTGATCGTCGCGCAGACCTCGCGGACCGTCGCGTGCACCTCGTCGGTCGTCAGGACCGTGCGGACGACCTCGACCAGCTTCATCGCCGGCGCCGGGTTGAAGAAGTGCATGCCGATCACGTCGCCGGGCCGCGAGGTGGCGCGGGCACAGGCCACGACCGGCAGGGACGAGGTGGTGGTCGCCAGGATCGCGCCCGGCTTGCAGACCTTGTCGAACGCCGCGAACAGCTGCTGCTTGATCTCCAGGTCCTCGGCGACCGCCTCGAGGGCCAGGTCGACATCGGCGAACGCGTCGTACGAACCGGCCGGAGCGATCCGGTCCAGGGTCTTGGCCGCCGTCTCCGCCGTCATCCGCCCCTTCTCGACAGAGCGCGAAAGCGATTTGCCGATACGGGCCTTGGCCTTCTCCGCCTTCTCCTCGCTGCGCGCGGCGAGCACCACGTCGTAGCCGGCCTTGGCGAACACCTCGGCGATGCCGGACGCCATGGTCCCCGACCCCGCGACGCCGACCGACCGGATCTCCCGGCCGCCGATCTGCTGACCGCTCTCCAGCGGGGTCAGCGCGTCACGCACCACGACCGAGCTGCCCGGCTCCTGGTACGAGTAGAAGCCGCGCCCCGACTTGCGGCCGGTCAGACCCGCCTCGCTGAGCTGCTTGAGGATCGGCGCGGGGGCGTGAAGGCGGTCCTGCGACTCCGTGTACATGGCGTCGAGGACCGTGCGGGCCGTGTCGACGCCGATCAGGTCGAGCAGCGCGAGCGGGCCCATCGGCAGGCCGCAGCCCAGCTTCATCGCCGCGTCGATGTCCTCGCGGGACGCGTACTTCGCCTCGTACATCGCGGCGGCCTGGTTGAGGTAGCCGAAGAGCAGTCCGTCGGCGACGAAGCCGGGCCGGTCGCCGACCGCCACGGGCTCCTTGCCCAGGGCGTACGCGAGCTCGGTGACGGCGGCGACGGCGGCGGGCGCGGTAAGCACCGACGAGACGACCTCGACCAGCTTCATCGCCGGTGCCGGGTTGAAGAAGTGCAGGCCCAACACCCGCTCGGGGCGCGCCGATTCGGCGGCGAGGCGCGTCACGGACAGCGCGTTGGTGCCGGTCGCGATGATCGTCTCGGGGCGCACGACGCCGTCGAGCTCACGGACGATCTGCTGCTTGATCTCGTACGACTCCGGGGCGACCTCGATCACCAGGTCGGCGTCGGCCGCGGCGCTCAGGTCGGTGAAGGTGCGCAGGCGGGCGAGGGCGCCCTGCCGCTCGTCCTCGGTGAGGTGCTCGCGGCGCACGGCCCGCTCGGTCGAAGCCTCGATCGCGGTGACGGCGTGCACGGCAGCCGCCTCGCTGATGTCGATGCCGATGACCTCGCGGCCCGCGCGGATCAGGACCTCGGCGATGCCGGTGCCCATGGTGCCGAGACCGATCACGGCGACGGTGTTCAAGGGAGTGTCCATGTGTGGACTCCAGGAAGGTGAGTGACGACTGAGGGGCGCACGCGGGCGCTTTGAGGGATGCGCGGCGTACGGAGGGAGGTGCTGCGTGTCGTGACCGGGCGGCGAAAGCGCGCACGCCCGTGAGAAGTCGACCGGCTCTGTCCCGGAGCCACGTCGTACTGGGTGGAGCTGAGGTACCTGAAGTACCGAACCGACAAGCAATCGCGCCGGCTGCGTCACCAGGCCGCCGCGAGAAAAGAAACTGCTTTACGAGGAGTGTGCCCCGCTCACATGAGACTAACCGGCGAGTAACGAGCGCGCCAGTCCCCGGTGTTTGTGATCTACATCGCGGATAGGCTCCCCGTCATGGACGTGGAGTTGCGGACGGTGACGGAACGCTTACGCCGCGAGGCGGGGGTCTCGAAGGCCTACGAGAGGCTGGTGGCGACCGCCGATCGGGAAGAACTGGCGGACGTGCTCGCGGCGGCCGGGCAGCCGCTGTGGGCGCGCGAACTGGCGGCGGTCCGGCTCGGCGCGGCCGGGGACCGCCGGGCCTTCGAGTCGCTGGTGCTGTTGCTCAACCACCGGGATCCCTCGCGGTGCGCGGCCGCCGCCTACGCCCTGGGGCGGCTCGGCGACCCGCGCACGGCGCGCGCGGCGGCCGCCCTCGCCACCAATGAACTGCGCATCGCCTACGCCCTGCATCCGGTGCGCCTGCTCACCGAGCTGCATGCCCCCGAGTCGGTGCCCGCCCTGATCACCACGCTGCAGCGCAGGCTCGTCCCGCACGACCCGTACGGGAAGATCGCGCTCGCGTGCGTGGAGGGCCTCGGCGCCCTTGGGGACCCGCGGGCCAGGGACGTCCTGACGAGGGCGAGCGGCCATCCGCGGCTCGCCGCGGCGGCGTCCGCGGCGCTTGCCCGGCTGCCGGACCAGTGACGCAGCGGTGCCCTACAGCACCGCGTACGCCTCGATCTCCATCAGGCACTCCGGCGAGACCAGCGCGGAGACCTGGACCGCCGAGGCTGCGGGGAGGCGCGCCGGGTCCAGATAGGTGTCACGGGCGGTGCGGATCGCGGGCATGTACGCCATGTCCGTGACGAAGTACGTCAGTTTCACGACGTCCCTGAAGCTGCCGCCCACGGCCACGAGGCAGTGCCACAGATTGTCGAAGACCTGCCGCGCCTGCGCGGCGGGATCGCCCTCGCCGACCAGGTTTCCCTCCTTGTCCAGGGGGAGTTGGCCGGAGATCGCCACGAAGCGGCCCGTGCCCATGACCACGTGCGTGTACTGCGTGGCGGGGGAGACGCCGTCGGGGGCGCTGATGTGGGTCAGTCGGCTCATGGGTCCATCTTGGACCATGGAGCCATCAACGCCCCCGACGGGCATGGGTGTTGTCCGGACACCCGGGGTTCGGCCCGGCTAGCTGCGGAAGCCGAGCAGGCCGTGCAGCGTGGCCCCGCGCCCCGAACCGGCCTTCGTGCTCAGCGGCTTGGGGTCGGGCAGTGCCTTGCACACCGCGTCGATCTCGCCGCCGCTGCGCGGCACCTTCCCGTTCTCCAGATACGTCGCCAGGTGTTCGTCCAGGCAGCTGCTGCCGGACAGGGTGATGCCGTGGTTGCCGCCGCCCTGCTCGACGACCAGACTCGATCCGTCCAGCTTGCGGTGCATCGTGACGCCGCCCTCGTACGGTGTGGCCGCGTCGTCCGTCGCCTGGAAGAGGAGCGTCGGCGGGAGCTGTGCGTTGGACACGTCCGTCGGCCGGAGCGACTCCGTCGGCCAGAACGCGCACGGGGCGTTGTACCAGGCGTTGTTCCACGCCATGAACGGTGCCTTCTCGTGGACCCGCCAGTTGTCGTCGCGCCAGGTGCCCCAGTCGCGCGGCCAGGACGCGTCACGGCACTGCACGGAGGCGTAGACGCTGTAGCCGTTGTCGCCCGCCGCGTCGACGGCGCCGAAGTTCTCGTACGCCTCCACGAGCGGATCCGCGTCCTTGTCGTTCACATACGCGGCGAACGCCTCGGCCAGGAACGGCCAGTAGCCGTTGAAGTAGCCGCCGGGGAGGTAGGTGTCCTCCAGCTCACCGGCGCCGACCTTCTTGCCCGCGGGCTTCTTGGCGACGGCCCCCCGCATCGCGTACCACTTGGCCTCGACCTTCGCCGGGTCCTTGCCGAGCTTGTACGTCTTGTCGTGCTGGGCGACCCAGGCGGCGAACGCCTTGTGGCGTGCGTCGAAGGCGTAGTCCTGCTGGAGGTTGTCGTCGTACCAGACGCCCGTCGGGTCGACCATCGAGTCGAGGGCCATCCGGCGTACGCGGTCCGGATAGAGCTTTCCGTAGACGGCACCCAGGTAGGTGCCGTACGAGTAGCCGAAGTAGTTGATCTTCTTGGCGCCGAGGGCGCCGCGGATCGCGTCCATGTCCCTGACCGCGCTCACCGTGTCGATGAACGGCAGTACGTCCGCGTACTTCTCGGCGCACGCCTTCGCGAAGGACTGGGTCCGCTTGAGGTTCGCCTTCTCGATCGCGGGTGTGGCGGGCACGGTGTCGGGGCGCACCGGGGAGGAGTGGCCGGGGCGGCAGTTCAGTGCCGGTGTGCTCTTGCCGACGCCGCGCGGGTCGAAGCCGATGACGTCGTACTGCGCCGCCACCTTCGCCGGCAGCGACTTCGCGACGAACCCGGCGAGCGAAAGACCGCTGCCGCCGGGGCCGCCGGGGTTGACCAGGAGCGGGCCCTGGGACTTCTTCGCGGTGTGCGGGACGCGGGACAGCGCGAGGGTGATCTGCCGGCCGTGCGGCCGGTCGTGGTCCAGGGGCACCTTCAGGGAGGCGCACTGCAGTGTGGGGTAGTCCTTGGTCGTGCACTTCTTCCAGGTGAGGGTGGGCGTACGCGGGGTGCTTGTGCTGTCGGCGCTCGCTGCGGGCACCGCGGCCGTGACCATCGAGGCCACCACCGCGGCGACGCCGCACAGGGCGACGGCGCGTTTCTTCATCGGGCCTCCCGGGGCGGGGGGTTCGGGACCGTGGGTGCCACGGCCCCCGCGGCATCGTCCCGGAAAGCCCGCTCGGAAGGGCTCGTTCTGCCGATGAATGACCTGAAAGAGAACGGTTCACCGCGGCGCGCGGGTCAGGTCCGGAGGTCGGATCAGAGAAGCGTGAGCTGGGTGCCTCCGGGTGCGGGCGCCGGTTCGGCCTCTTCGGATACGCGGATACGGCGGGCGGCGCCCGCGCGCGCCGGGCCGATGCCGAACTCCTCGGCCAGTTCGTGCACTTGCCGGGTGATCCGGCGCTGGTACCACTTGGGTGCGTAGGCGCCCTCCGCGTACAGCCGTTCGTAGCGGCGCACGAGATACGGATGGTGCTTGGCGACCCACTCCATGAACCACTCGCGCGCTCCGGGCCGCAGATGCAGCACGAGCGGCGTCACGGAGTTCGCCCCTGAGGCGGCGATGGCCCGCACGGTCGCCCGCAGCTGCTCGGGCCGGTCCCCGAGGAACGGAATGACCGGCGCCATCAGCACCCCGCATCCGATGCCGTGCTCGGTCAGCGTCCGTACGACGTCGAGCCGCCGCTCCGGGGCGGGCGTGCCCGGCTCGACGGTGCGCCACAGCTCGTGCTCGACGAAGCCGACGGACACGGAGATCCCGACGTCGGTGACGGCGGCGGCCTGCCGCAGCAGCTCCAGATCCCGCAGGATCAGCGTGCCCTTGGTGAGGATGGAGAAGGGATTCGCGTGATCCCGCAGCGCCGCGATGATCCCGGGCATGAGCCCGTACCGCCCCTCGGCGCGCTGATAGCAGTCCACGTTGGTGCCCATCGCGATGTGCTGCCCCTGCCAGTGCCGCGAGGCAAGCTGGCGGCGCAGCAGATCGGGGGCGTTCACCTTGACGACGATCTGGCTGTCGAAGCCGAGCCCGGTGTCCAGGTCGAGGTAGCTGTGCGTCTTGCGCGCGAAGCAGTAGACGCACGCGTGCGTGCACCCCCGATATGGATTGACCGTCCACTCGAACGGCATCCGGGACGCCCCCGGCACCCGGTTCACGATCGTCTTGGCCCGAATCTCGTGAAACGTGATCCCTCTGAACTCAGGTGTGTCGAAGGTCCTGGTGGTAACCGCGTCCGCGCCGAACAGCGCGGCATCCGCGACCCCCCGTGACGGCCCGTCGGCGAGGTTCTCCCAGCGCATGACGCCTCCTCGGTAGCACTGGCCACACAATAGAACACATGTTCCCTTGATCGTGCGACCGGATACCTAGCGGACCCCGATTTGGGGCCCCGGTGCGCAGAGTGGTTGGCTTTGGCGGAATCTCTGAGTCACCGAGTGCTGGAGGAAGTGCAATGGCGCAGGTCGAGGCGACCACGGAGCGGGTCATCGTGGGTCGGCCGGAGGATGTCTTCGATGCGCTGGCCGACTACGACGGCACGCGCGGGAAGATCCTTTCGGAGCGCTTCAGCGAGTACGAGGTGCGTGAGGGCGGGGACGGCGAGGGGACGCTCGTCCACTGGAAGCTGCAGGCCACCAGCAAGCGGATCCGGGACTGTCTGCTCGAGGTCAGTGAGCCGACCGACGGTGAGCTCGTCGAGAAGGACCGCAACTCCTCGATGGTCACCACCTGGACGGTCACCCCGGCGGGCGAGGGCAAGGCGCGCGTCGTCGTCTCCTCCGTCTGGAACGGCGCGGGCGGGATCGGCGGCTTCTTCGAGAAGACCTTCGCGCCCAAGGGGCTCGTGCGGATCTACGACGAGGTGCTCGCCAAGCTGGCGGCCGAGGTGGAGAAGTAGGTCTGGAAGCAGGTCTGAGCCTCAACTCCTGTAGCCCATAGGGGTTGTTGTCACGCTCACCGTTTCGAGTGGTTCTCCGTTCGGTGCGCTTGTACGCCGTAGGGCTCCCACCGGCGCTTACGTCTGCCGGGCCCCGTGCCGGGGCGGCTCGTCGCGCTTGCTCGCAGTTGTCGCGTAATGCGAGAAATGTGCGGCGCAAGCGTGACGAGGGGAGCAGAACGTGGGCGGGACGACGCTGGTGAAGGGCGCCGGGCGGGGCGAGGCGGCGGGCCCGGAGGTGGCAGAGGCGCCACCATCGCCGCCGCCGTACGAATCCGCTTCGGGTGTGGAAGGGCTCAGCCCCGCCCGTGTCCGGATGGTGTTCGTCGGGCTGATGCTCGCGCTGCTGCTCGCCGCGCTGGAGCAGATGATCGTCGCCACCGCGCTCCCCAAGATCGTCGGCGAGCTGCACGGCCTGGACAAGATGTCCTGGGCGATCACCGCCTATCTGCTCACCTCGACGATCGGGCTTCCCATCTACGGGAAGCTCGGGGATCTCTTCGGGCGCAAGGGCGTCTTCCAGTTCGCGATCGTCATCTTCATCGTCGGGTCCGCGCTTGCCGGTTGGTCGCGGACCATGGATCAGCTCATCGCCTTCCGCGCCATCCAGGGCATCGGCGCCGGCGGCCTCATGATCGGCGTACAGGCGATCATCGCGGACATCGTGCCGCCCCGGGAACGCGGCCGCTACATGGGCCTGATCGGCGCCGCGTTCGGCCTCGCCTCGGTCGCGGGACCGCTGCTCGGCGGGTTCTTCACCGACCACGTCACCTGGCGCTGGTGCTTCTACTTCAACGTGCCGTTCGGCCTCGTCACCCTCGCCGTCGTCACCCTCGTACTGAAGCTGCCCAAGCCCACCGCGAAGGCCAGACTCGACGTGCTCGGCGCGCTGTTGCTCGCCGCGGCCTCCACCTGCCTGGTGCTGCTCACCAGTTGGGGCGGGACCGAGTACGCGTGGGGGTCGAGGGTCATCCTGGGGCTCGGTGCCGGGGCACTCGTCTCGACCGTGCTCTTCCTCGTCGCCGAGCGCTTCGCGGCAGAACCGATCATTCCGCTGCGCCTGTTCCGTGATTCCGTCTTCAACATCACCGGTCTAGTAGGCATGGTGATCGGAGTCGCCCTCTTCGGAGCGGCCAGTTATCTGCCGACCTTCCTGCAGATGGTCGACGGCGCGACCGCCACCGAGTCCGGACTCCTCATGCTCCCGATGATGGGCGGCGTCGTCGGCGCCTCGATCCTCGCCGGGCAGCTCATCAGCCACACCGGGCGCTACAAGATCTATCCGATCCTCGGCGGGATCCTGTCGGTCGTGGGGATGTGGCTGCTCTCGCGGCTCGAAGCCGATACCTCCCGGCTGAACTACAGCATCTGGATGGCCGTGCTCGGCGCGGGCGTCGGCCTCGTCATGCCGGTGCTCATCCTCGCCGTGCAGAACGCCGTACGCCCCGCCGATCTCGGCACCGCCACCAGCGCCAACAACTACTTCCGGCAGATCGGCGGCAGCGTGGGCGCCGCGATCTTCGGCACCCTCTTCGCCGACCGGCTCGCGGACTCGCTCGCCGACCGCATCCCGGCCGGGGCGGGCCTTCCGGACCCCGAGTCCATCACCCCGCAGCTGGTGCACGCGATGCCCGCCCAGCTGCGCGAGGGCTACATCCAGGGCTACGCCGACGCGATGCCGCGCATCTTCCTCTACTTGGTGCCGGTGCTCGTCCTCGGCATGCTGATCGCCTTCTTCCTCAAGGAGACCCCCCTGTTGTCCAGCGCAGCGTCCCAGAACGCCCCCACGGCCGAGCCCACGTCCATCCCGCAGGCCCGCACCGCGTACGTCGCAGGGGTGCCCGTCTGCGGCACCGTGCAGCACCCGGACGGCACCGTCGTGCCCCGCGCCGCCCTGACCCTCATCGATGTCGGGGGCCGGCAGATCGGCCGGGGCGCGAGCGGCGAGGACGGGCGGTACGCGCTGTCCACGCCGGGCTCCGGATCGTTCGTCCTGATCGCCGCCGCGGGCGGTCACCAGCCGCAGGCGGTCACCGTCACCGTCGGCGAGCGCCCCGTGGAGCTCGACGTGGTGCTCGGCGGCGCGGGCCGGCTCGCGGGCAGCGTGCTCACCGCCGACGGGTCCCCGGTCAGGGACGCCGCGGTGACCCTCACCGACGTACGCGGCGAAGTCGTCGCCACCACCCGCAGCGGGCGCGAAGGGGGCTATGTCATCACGGAGTTGGTGGCGGGCGAGTACACCCTCGCCGCCAGCGCCCCCGCCTTCCGCCCGGCCGCCCTGCCCGTCACCGTGCAGGCCTCGCGCGAGACCCGCCAGGACGTGGAGCTCGCGGGCGGCGCGGTGCTGCGGGGGACCGTGCGGGCCGGCGGCGGGCGGCCCGTCGAGGACGCGCGCGTGACGCTCCTCGACGCGGCGGGGAACGTGGTGGACACCCTGACGACGAGGGAGGACGGCAGTTTCCGATTCATCGATCTGTCGTCCGGCGAGTACACGGTCATCGCCGCGGGGTACCCGCCGGTGGCCACCGTGCTGCAGGTCGCGGGCGGCGGACGTACGGAGCGGGATCTTCAGCTCGGGCACGAGGACTAGGGGCCGTCCGGCGGAACGCGGCCCCACCCGCGCCGGACGCGCGCTCCGGCGCGGGCCAATTCCCCCATTGCGCCGCAAGGCAACCCGTGCCGGTCGTACGGTGGTTGGGGCGGCGCGGCTGCACGGTGTCGCCGGAAGGAGCGTTGGCCATGGATCAGGGCACCCCGGGCGGGCCGATGGCGCGGCACGCCGTGGCCGGCCGGATCCCGCTCGCCGTGGTCGTCATCGACGCCGCGGGCCTCGTCTCCCACTGGAGCACCGGCGCACGGCGGCTGTTCGGATACGCGAAAGAAGACGCGGTGGGCGCCCCGGCGGGCGACCTGCTGCCGGTGGCCGGCGCGATCCCCGACGAACGCGAGCCGTACGGGACGTACGACGGTCTGGGCCCCGACCTGGAGACCTCCCTCGACGGGCGCATCTCCTATCCGGCCGCCGGGCGCGCGCGACTGTCCGTCCCGGGGCGTGAGCAGAGCCGCGTGGACGTCCTGTGGTGGGCGTACCCGCTCGTCGGCCCGAGCCCGGAGCGGCTGCTCGTCCTCGCGGCGGACGCCGACCGGCTCGTCGACGCGGACAGCCTCGAACCGGGCCAGGTGGAGCGGATAGCACCCGGTTTCGCCCTGCACACCGACTTCCCCGGAGCGGACGAGCTGGCGGGCCGGCTGCCCGAGATCCTGCCCAGCATGAGCGTCGGCGAGAGCTCCCGCATCGTCGCCCAGGTCCTCGAACTGGGCTATCCCGTCCTGGAGTTCAGCAAGCACGACCGGGTGCCCGTCACCCCGGACTGGGGCGTCGCCCGGCGCACCGAGCGCAAGGAGCGCAGGCGGCGCGAGAAGGAAGCGGTCGCCGCGGGCCGCATCCCGGTGCCGGACGCCGCGGACGAGGGCGAGGACATCGAATACGCCGCGGTGCGCGAGCGCCTGGAGTTCCTCAACGAGGTCAGCGGGCGTATCGGCTCCTCACTCGACCTCTCGCAGACGATCCTCGAAGTCAGCCGGGCCGTCGTGCCGCGCTTCACGGACGTCGCGGGCACCTATCTGCGCGAACAGGTCGTCGCGGGCGAGGGGTTCCCCGAAGGCCCGCCGGACGAGACCACGCTCTGGCACCGGGTCGCCGTGGAGCACACGGACGAGCCGGGCCGCTGGGACGATGTCGTACCGGTCGGCGAATCCATGCCCTTCCCGGCGCACACGCCGTTCTTCCAGTGCATGACCTCCGGCGATCCGGTCCTCGTGCCGCGCATCAGCGAGGAGATGGGCAACGCCATCGCCTCCCAGTTCGAGAAGCGCGACATCCGGCCGCTCATCAACCACCGCTCGATGCTCGTCGTACCGCTCAAGGCGCGCAACGTGGTCCTCGGGTTCATGATCCTGCTGCGCCACCGGGAGCGGCCCGTCTTCAACGACATGGACCGCGTCACCGGCGCCGAACTGGCCGCCCGCGCGGGCCTCGTGCTCGACAACGCCCGCATGTACACGTACCAGGAGAGCGTCGCCGACACGCTCCAGGACAGCATGCTGCCGCACATCGAGCCGCGCATGACCGGCTGCGACATCGCCACGCGCTATCTGCCGGGCACGCTCCTCGGCCGGGTCGGCGGCGACTGGTTCGACTCCGTGAAACTACCCGGATCGCGGACCGCGCTCGTCGTGGGCGATGTGATGGGGCACGGCCTCAACTCGGCAGCGATGATGGGCCAGTTGCGCACCGCCGTGCAGACCATGGCCGCCCTCGACCTGCCGCCCGCGCAGCTCCTGCGCAACCTCGACGACCTGGCGCAGCGCCTCGGCGAACACTATCTCGCGACCTGTCTGTACGCGGTCTACGACCCGATCGCGGGGGAGTTGCAGCTGGCCAACGCCGGTCACATCCCGCCCGTCCTGGTCCGCGCCGCCGACGGCCGCAGCGAGCTCCTCGATCTGCCGACGGGGGCGCCCATCGGCGTGGGCGGCGTGCCGTTCGAGGCGGTCGGCGTGCGCGTGGCACCCGGCGACCGGCTCCTGATGTGCACCGACGGCCTCGTCGAGGTGCGCGGCGAGGACATCGGCGTCGGCCTCGCCACCCTCACCGAGTCCGCGGCCCACCCCGCGGCCTCCATGGACGACGCCTGCGACACGATCATCCGGGCCCTGAACACGCGCGGCGGCCGCAAGGACGACGTGGCCCTCCTGATGGCCCGGCTGAACGGCGTCGCCGAACAGGACGTCGCCCGGTGGGGGCTCGCGCTCGACCCCAGCGAGGTGAGCCGGGCCCGCGAGCTGGTGCGCGGACAGCTGCGGGCCTGGTCCCGCGACGCCCTGATCGAGACGGCGGAGCTCCTGGTCAGCGAGCTGGTCACCAATGCCGTGCGGCACTCCCGCGGCGGCCGCGTCGAACTGCGCCTGGTCCGTTCCGGACCCACGCTGATCTGCGAGGTCGAGGACGACGACCACACCCTGCCCACGCTGCTCAACGCGGGCCCCGGCGACGAGTTCGGACGCGGTCTGCGGATCGTCAGCGTGCTCGCCAAGGAGTGGGGCACGAGCCGTACGAGCACCGGCAAGACGGTGTGGTTCGAGCTGGCGCCGCCCCGTCGGTGAGCCGGCTCCCCCGGGGGTGCGCCCGGCGGGAACACATCGAATGCGCGGTGAAGAACCGCGCGGGTGGCTTGTCCGCGCTCCCCGGGCGCGGTAGACCGATCTTGCCGTCGGATTCGGCGGCCGCCGTCGCATCCTGGGGAGCTGGGCATGAGCGTCACGAGTCGGTACAAGGAGGCCTGGGAGGGGTTCTGGCGGGAGGCTCCGGACGAACAGGGAGCCGTCTTCTGGGACTCCGATCCCGCGCTCGCCGTCGGCATCCATCTGGCCCTCTTCGAACCGCACATGGCGGCCATCGGCCTGCCCGTCGTGGACCTCGGCTGCGGGAACGGCACCCAGACCCGCTTCCTCGCCGACCGCTTCCCGCGCGTCATGGGCGCCGACCTGTCCGCCGCCGCCCTCGAACACGCCCGGCACGCCGACCCCGCGGGGCAGGCGGAGTTCCGGCAGATCGACGCGGCCGAGCAGGCAGAGGCCGAGCAGCTGCACGCGGAACTCGGCGATGTGAACGTCTATATGCGCGGCGTGCTCCACCAGTGCGAACCCGCCGACCGCCAGCCGCTCGTCGACGGGATCGCCGCACTGGTCGGCGAGCGCGGCAGAGCCTTCGTGGTCGAGCTCGCGGAGGCGGCGGGCCCCGTCCTCAAGGGCCTCGCCCAGAGCCCCGCGGGCCCGCCGCCCAAGCTCGCGCCGGTGTTCGCGCACGGCATCGCACCGGGCGAGGTCGCCGACGACGCCGTGCTCGCGTACATCGGGTCGGCGGGCCTCACCGTCCACGCCGAGGGCGAACTGCCGCTGATCACCACCGAGTTCACGCCGGACGGCACGCGGATCGAGCTGCCGTCGAGGTGGGTGGTGGTGGGGCGGGCCGAGTGACGGGGGGACGACGTCACCTCCTGAGCGCGGGCACGGCGCGGCGCAGCCGGGTGGCGGCGGCGAGCAGTACCGCGAACAGCGGGGCGGCGAGCAGCGCGTACTGGAGCCCGGTCGGCGGAATCAGCAGCACCGCCCAGGAGGCCGGCGGCGCCGCGTCGTACGTCGACGCGTCCAACTCGTACCGCAGCGGGACCAGATACCCGACCGCCGCCCAGGTGAAGGCGAGCCAGCCGGTGAGCAGGGCGGTCAGCGGCGGGGAGCCGGTGTGTGGTGCGGACGCGCGCACCGCGTACGCGACGACCGCGCAGGTTGTGGCGAACACCAGCAGCGCGGTAAGTGAACTGTCCAGGAAGAACGGCCCGTTGTACGAGGGGAACTCGTCCTCGGGCACCTGCCCCGTGACGTCCGGCATGGCGTAGTACGGGCGCGGGCGGATGAGCGTCCCCACCAGGTACTCGACGCAGGTGCCGGGTTTTGGGTCATGGGCGCACCACGACTCCGCGGCGGGCCACACCGCACGCGCGGCGCCGATCGAGGTGAGCAGCCCCAGGGTGCCGGTCGCGCCGAGCCCGACGGCGGCGGCCGCCGCGATGCGGGACGGGAGGCCCGGCAATTCACCCTGGAGGGCGGGGAGTTGGTTGTGTCGCTCGCGGTTTCGCCTCCCGAGCCGGGTCAGGGCCACGGCCGCGCACGCGAACAGCGCCATCAGTACCGCATGGGCGGCTCCCTCGCGGGCGTCTTCGAGCAGCTCCTGGGCGCTCGTGCCACGGCCGGACGGGGTGAGGAGGAGATCCGGCAGGCGCAGGGCGGTCAGGGCAAGGAGATGGGCCTGCGGGGCGAAGGCCGTCAGCGCGAGGCAGAGGGCGAGGCAGCGCCGCCCCGCGTCTCCGCCGCCGATCCGCTCGGCCACCGCCCACGCCGTGGACAGCAGCATCCCGAGGAAGAGCGCGCACCACAGCGCTTCGTGGGCCAGGCCCGTGGCGCCGCTGCGTTCGCCGAGCAGGAGCGTGGGGGAGACGGTGAGCAGCCGCAGGATGCCCAGGGGCGACTCGTAGGGCAGCACCCGCAGCGTCCACAGATCTCCGGAGTCGGCCCACCGGATCTGCGCGGGCAGCACGGCGAGCGCCTCGGCGATGAGCAGGCCCGCGGCGGCGGCGGTCACGGGGTGACGGGCGAGGGCCCTGAGCGCCACGAGCGGCGGGCGGACCCCTGAAGCAGCCTCAGCCATCAGCCGCTGCCCGTCCCCGAACCGGCCCCTGCCTGCGCCCCCGTCCCCGCCGACACCCGGAACGCGCGCCCGCTGTTGTCGATCCTGTCGTGATGGACCTCCTCGCCGTCCCACCAGGTGATCGTGGCCGTCCACTCGGAGTCGAACCGCTGGGTGCGGGCGATGAGTTCGAAGCGGTAGAAGGTGTCGGTCGTCACCTGGCGGGGCAGCGTGATCCGCTCGCCGCCGTACTCGGTGGCCGCCTTGCGCGCCGCGCGCTGGTGCGGGCTGCGCTGCAGGTAGGAGACGGGGATGTCGTGGCCCACCGGGAGGGTGTCCAGGTCGACGACCATCCGCTCGGGGGATTCCGGACCTCCGCAGCCCATCACCCTGGGCGGCGTCCCGGCCACGGGCTTGCCGCGGTGGGTGACGTTGAGGGAGAGGTCGCGGATCTCCACGGCGTTGTCCGCGTTGCCCCGCAGGCTGACCTCGACCGTCATCGCGTCCTTGTGCACGCTGAGCCCGTCGCGCTGCCAGCGCGCCAACTGCCGGTCGTCGCCGCCCTGGAAGCCCGCTGCCAGATAGCGGCCCTTCGGCGTCAGGAGCCACTCGGTGGAGCAGGCGTCGACGACCTCTTCGACCAGCATGGCGACGGGCGACGGCGGGGCCACGGACTGGCCGAGCCAGGTAACTCCCGCTATCAGCAAGGGGAGTACGGCGCACAGCACTCCGTACAGGCCGAACTTGTCGGCGGCGCTGAGCCCCGCGTGCCAGCGGGCGAACCGCCGCGGGGCGCTCGGGCCGGGCCGGGTCGTGGACACTTCTCCGTCGCTGTTCAAGTGCCGGAGCCTATGAGGCTCGACGGCGAGATCGGCGGCGTACTAAAGGCGTTCACCCGTGGAGGCGATGGAGCGGGCGCGGTGCTCCGGAGCGTTGTCCTCCTGACGTGCGCCGGGGCGCGCCGGAGGGGTCTGGGTGAGCCGCCGGTTGATGAGGACGACGCCCGTGATGCTGATCAGGCCGCCGATGAGTTCGACCGGGCGCGGGGTCTCGCCGAGCCAGACGAACGCGGCGGCGAGCGCGACCGGCGGGACGAGGCAGAGCGCGCCGGTGGCCCCCGCGACGGTGTCGCGGGACACCGCGTAGCCCCAGGTCACAAAGCCGAGCGCGGACGGCAGGAGGCCCAGGCACACCGCCGATCCGACGGCGGACGCAGGGGCCTGCGCCAGGCCGTTGCACGGCGTCCGGCGCGAGCGGGAGCAGGAAGAGGGTGCCCGCCCACATGGCGTAGCAGGCGACTTCGAGGCCGGTGTACCGCTTGAGCAGCGGCTTGGTGGCGAAGTGGTAGACGCCCTGGACGAGCGCGGCGGCCAGCACGACGAGCGCGGCGGCCGACAGGCGCGTGGATCCGACGCCCAGGGCGATCAGCGCAGCGCCCGCCAGTGCGATGGCGCTGCCGAGGTCGGTGTTGTGGGTGAGGGCCTCGCCGAGGAAGGCCGTGGCGAGCAGCACGCTGAACACCGGGGCGACGGCGACCAGAAGGCTGGCCGTACCGGCGGGAACGTGCACCTCGCCCCAGTTGAGGAGCAGTTGATAGGCGCTCATGCCGGTCGCCCCGCACAGCGCGATCAGCGGGAGATCGCGGCGCTCGGGCAGGCGGACCCCGAGGAGTGGTGCCACGAGCGCCAGGGCGGCGGACGCGACGGCAAGGCGCAGCAGGGAGAGGCCCGCGACGCCGAGTCCGTCAAGGCCGACGCGGATGGCGGGGAAGGCCGACGCCCACAGGAGCACGGTCGCCGCGAGGGCGAGGAAGCGGCGAGAGACCGGCAGGCGGTGCGGCAGGCGGTGCGCGACGCTGAAGTTCACGCTCTCGAAGGTTCCGCCTACCATGAGAAAGGTCTACTTACTCTTTCTTCTCCTATCGAGAAGGTGAGCTTCTTGTTCGATGTACGTCGCCTTCGCCTGCTGCGCGATCTGTCGCTGCACGGCACGGTGACGGCCACCGCCGAGGCCCTGCACCTCAGCGGGCCCGCCGTCTCCCAGCAGCTGGCCACCCTGGAGAAGGAGGCGGGCCTCCCGCTCCTGGAGAAGCACGGCCGCACGCTGCGCCTCACCGCGGCGGGCCGGCTCCTGGTCGAGCACACCGAGGTGATCCTCGGCGGGCTCTCCGCCGCCGAGGCCGATGTGCGGGCGCTGCGCGCGGGCCACCGCGGTGTCGTCCGCGTCGCCGCCTTCCCGTCCGCGGCGCGGGTCCTGCTCCCCACCGTGTGGCGGGCCCTGGCGCGGGAAGCCGAGACCGCCGCCCCCGGGCTGCGCATCGTCGAGCACGAACCGGGCCCCGCCGCCGACGCCCTGCGCCGCCGCGAGGCGGACCTGGCCGTCGTCCACGCCTACACCCTGCTCCCGCGCACCCTGCCCCCCGGCTGCGAGCAGCACCGCCTCCTCGACGACCCGGTGCTGCTCGCCCTGCATCCGTCGACCGCCGCCAGGCTCCGCATCGAACCGGGCCGGAAGGCGGACCTCGCCTGCCTCGCCGACGAGAACTGGCTGCTGCCGGGTCCCGAGACCTCCTGCCACGAACTCACCCAACGGGCCTGCGGGGCCGCCGGTTTCGTCCCCCGGGCCACGGCTTTGGCCGGCGACTTCTCCGTACTCACCGCTCTGGTCGGTGCGGCGGCCGGCGTGGCGCTCGTCCCCCGCATGGCCCTGCCCGCCGACACCAACGGCATCAGCCTGCACCCCCTCGCCCGGCCGGTGACCCGCACCGTCTCCGTGCTCAACAGGACCGGGGACGCCCGCCAGCCGCACCTGGGGCTCGTCATCGACGCACTGCGGCTCGCGGCGTCGCAGGAGGCCGGGGCGGCGGAGGGGATCACCGCGCCCGTGGCCTGACGGTGCCGCGCTCGGCCGCCGACATGCCGGGGCCGTGGGGCCGTGTCAGGATCTCGGGCGGGGACTCGTACGCCGATCTCGTACGCCGATGGAGCCGCGCCATGCCGAGCGATGCAGCCAGCAGCCGTGGCCCCCGCTGGGCGGACTGGCTCGACGATCTGCCGCCCGCCGCGGGGGCCGCGGTGATGGCCACCGCCGTGCTCTCCGTCGGGCTGCATCTCCTGGGCGTCGAATGGGCCTCGCGCGTGCTGCTCTTCGTGGCCGCCGTGGTCTGGCTGGCCCTGGCCTCCGTCTTCGGCCGCCATCTGCTGACCGAACGGGACCGCTGGCGGCACGAGATCGACACGTCGCCCGCACTGACCGCCATCGCCGCGACGGGGGTACTCGGCACCCGGCTCTCGCTCCTCGGCAGGCAGCCCGTGTCGGTGGCGCTGCTCTGTATCTGCGTACTGCTCTGGCCGTCGCTGATGTCCCATGTCATCCGGCACTGGCAGAGCAGACTGCCGGGCGCCGCGTATCTGGTGTGCGTGGCCACCCAGTCCATCGTCGTGCTCGCCGCGACGGTGGCGACCGCCGACCGGCAGGCGTGGCTGATGTGGCCCGCCCTCGCCTTCTTCGTCGTCGGCCTGTGCCTGTACGTCGTCGTGCTGTGGCGCTTCGACTTCCGACAGCTCGCCACCGGCCAGGGCGACCACTGGATCATCGCCGGCGCCATGGCCATCTCCGCGCTCGCCGGATCGAAGCTGGTCGCCGCGTCCGTCCCGCACGGCCCGCTGCACTGGGCGACCCCGGCGCACGACGCCCTGCGGACCGTCACCTTCGTCACGCTCGGCCTCGCGCTCGCCTGGTACGCCGTCCTGGTCGGCTGCGAACTGCTCCGCCCCCGCCTCCCCTACGACGTACGCCGCTGGGCCACCGTCTTCCCGCTCGGGATGACCGCCGTCGCGTCGCTCTCCGTCTCCACGGCCGCGGACATCCCGGCGCTCTGGACCTGCGGGAAGGTGCTGCTCTGGCCCGCCCTGGCGGTCTGGGCGGTGGTCGCGAGCGGTGCGGTGCGCGCGGCCCGGCGCGGCATCGAGGCGGTCCGCGTCCCGAGCGGCAGCCCGCGCGTGAGTCGGCGGTGAGGACGCGCCAGTCGCGGGAGCCGATGTCGGTGGGTGTGCCGTCGAGGACCCGCGCGGTGCGCGTCGCCGGTTCGGGCAGCAGTCTGCCGCGGGACGGGACGGGGGGAGAGAGGCGTTGCATCATGACGGCGGTCGCTCTCGGGGCGGGCCGGGGTCAGTCGACCGGCTCGCCGGGTTCGTCGTGGGTGGCGCAGTGGATGCCGCCACCGCCGGAGGCGATGGTGTCGATGTTGATCTGCACGATGTCGCGCTTGGGGAAGTGCTCCTGAAGGATGCTCTTGGCGCGCTTGTCGGCCTTCCGGTCGCCGAACTTGGGGATGAAGACGGAGTCGTTGGCGACGTAGAAGTTCGCGTAGGTGGAGACGAAGTCGTCGCCCTCGCCGGTGATCTCGTACAGGTCGGGCTGCGGCAGATCGATGATCTCGAAGGGCCGGCCCTTGGCGTCCGTCGCCTTGCTCAGCACGGACTTCGCCTGGTCGGCCGCGCGTGACCAGGAGTCGGCGGGCGTGTCGCGGTGCGCCCTGTCCAGGAGCACCACACCGGGGGCGGTGAACCGGACGAGGCTGTCCACGTGGGCGTCGGTGATGTCCTGGCCGCGCACGCCGGCCAGCCAGATGACCTTCTTGATGCCCAGGGTCTGCTTGAGCTCGGCCTCGATCTGGTCCCGGCTCTTTCCGCGGTTGCGGTTGTCGTTGACGATCGAGCTCTCGGTGATGAGGAGCGTCCCTTCGCCGTCGGTCTCGAACGAGCCGCCCTCGGCGACCAGCGGCGCCTTCCTGCGCGGGATGTCGTACTCGGACAGGAGGGTCTGGCCCACCCGGCCGTCGTTGGTGTGCTCCTGCTTGTTGCCCCAGCCGTTGAAGTTGAAGTCGACGCCGGTGACCTTGCCGTCCTGCTCCACGAACACCGGCACGGTGTCGCGGGCCCACAGGTCGTCGACGGCCAGCGGGATGACCTCGACATCGCGACCGCAGGCCTTCTGGGCGGCCTTCAGCTGGTCGGGCCTCGCCATCATCACGACGTACTCGTACTCCCCGATGGCGCGGGCGATGCGCGCGATGTCCTCGCGTACGTAAGGGAGGTCCTCCTCCCACACCGACTCCAGGGCGGGCCACGACATGAAGGTGCGTGCGTGGCTCTCCCACTCGGCGCCCATGCGCAACCCCTTCGCCGCCGTGTCCTCGTCACCGGCGGTGCTCGCGGCCCCCGCCAGTTCGTCGCCGGGTCCGCACGCCGAGGCGCCGAGCACCACGGCACCGATGCCGGTGAGTGTGCGCAGGGCCGTGCGGCGGGAGGGGCGGTGGGGGAGAGACAGAGGCACGGTGAACTCCGATCATCGTGATGGGGATCAAGCTATCCGTCGGCATGGAGGGATGCTCGGCGAGCGAGTGCGGGCGGGCTTGACACGTGAAGGGCGCGACGCAACGCGACACGACGCAACGCGACACGACGCGACGCGATGCGGCGCGATGCGGCGCGGACGGAGTCGCTCGCTGACTCGACTCCGAACTGACTCGACTCTGACACGAACTGAAAATTCAGTCAAAGATGGCGGCGTCGCGCCGCAGATGCGCCAGCTCCACCGCGATGGCCTCGCGCATGAGCTCGCGGGCGTGGGCCAAGGTCAGGACCTCGCTGAGCCAGCGCATGCTGAGGCCCTCCAGCGCGGCGGTGAGCCGCTCGGCGGACGCGGTGAGGGCGGCGGCGGGCGCGGTCCGGTGGATGCGCGCCAGGGTGGCGGTGAGTTCGCCGATCCAGATCTGGCGGGCATCGGCCAGCGCTTCCCGCAGCTCCGGGTCGAAGACCGCGGTGGCGCGCAACTCGCCCCACGCCGTGCTGTTCTCGCGGACCTCGGGCCGGTCCTGGAACTCAAGGAGGAGGCAACGCTCCAGGTCCTGCCGGGGGTCGCGCCCAGGGCCCCCGTCCTCGGCGTGCCCGCCCGTGTAGCGCTCCGCCCGGTCGCTGATGAACTCCAGGGTCCGGCGCAGGATGCCCGCGCGATCCTTGAAGTGGTAGTAGACGAGCGCCGTGGAGACGCCCGCCTCCGCGGCGATCTCCGACACGCGGAGCCCGCGGACCCCACGCCGGGCGATGACCCTGGCCGCCGCCCTCAAGATGGCCGTCCTGCGGTCCGCGCCCACGTCACCCCGTCCTCGTACGACGGCTGAGCGCCGTCTCGTATGGTCACACATTGACTGAAACTTTAGTTAGCGGCACGATCGTCCGCAGAGGCGGCCCATGGCCGCCGCGTCACGCGTGCTGGTGCCGGTGCGGCAACCGGCCTGTCCCGCGCCTCGACCTCTCTCGCCGAAAGAGCCACCGCATGCCCACTCAGCCTCTCGGGGCGCAGTCCGCCCACACCCCCCTGTCGGCCGACGATCCCCGTGAAATCGGCGGCTACCGCCTGCACGCCCGCCTCGGCGCCGGCGGGATGGGGGTCGTGTACCTGGCCCGTACGCCGGGCGGGCGGCCCATCGCCCTGAAGGCGGTGCGGGAGGAACTCGCCGCCGACCCCGAGTTCCGCAGGCGCTTCGCCGACGAAGTGGCCAGCGCGCGGAGCATCCATGGCCTGTTCACCGCCCAGGTCGTCGACTCGGGTGTCGACGCCCCCACGCCGTGGCTGGCCACCGCCTACGTCCCCGGCCCCTCCCTGCAACAAGTGATCGAGCGGCACGGCCCGCTCCCGGTGCGCACGGTGCTGCTGCTCGTGGCAGGCATCGCCGAAGCGCTGCAGGCCATCCACTGGGCGGGGGTCGTGCACCGGGACCTCAAGCCGGCGAACGTGCTGCTCGCCGAGGACGGCCCCCGCGTCATCGACTTCGGCATCGCCCGCGCGGCCGACGCCGGCGGTCTGACCGGCGTGGGCCTGCGGATCGGCACCGCCGCCTACATGGCGCCCGAGCAGGCGATGGGCCTGGCGGTGACACCGGCGACCGATGTCTTCGCGCTGGGCGCGCTCGCCGCGTACGTCGCCGGGGGAGTACTCCCCTTCGGGGGCGGGCCCGAGTCCGCCGCGCTGTACCGGGTGGTCCACGAGGAGCCGGACCTGTCCCTGGTCCCCGCGGACCTGTACGACCTGCTGCGACGCTGCCTCGCCAAGCACCCCGATGACCGGCCCGCCCCGAGCGAGCTGATCGACGCGGTGCGCGCCCATCCCGCGGTGGCGGCGCATCCGGATTTCACCGACGGCTGGCTCCCGCGCGGTGTCAGCAGCGAGATCGCGGCGCATGGTGAAGCGCCGGGACTCGCGGCGCATGGTGAAGCGCCGGGACAGATTCACGCCCAGCCGACGCTCGCCGCACCCACCCCCACGGCCCCCGCCGGTGCTCGACAAGCCCCCGGCAGCGGCGACCGGACGGATTCCGCACCGCGCCGTGCCCGCCGGAGCCGACGGGTCGTGGCCATGCTGACGGCAGCGTTCCTCTTGGCCCTCGGGGGTACGGCGTACTACGTCCTCGACCACCGCAAGAACACGGCAGGTGACTCCTCCGAAGCCTCCGGTTCGCCCGACAACCCCGGCCGGCCTCACACTCCCTCGTCCCGGCCGCCCACACCTTCCTCCTCACCCTCGCCCAAGCCCGGGTACGTGCCGGACTACGCGGACGCCGAACTCACCGCCCCCGACCCCGACTACGAATTCGATCTCTCGGCCGGGAAGGTCGTCCCGGCCGAGACCGCCACCTGGTATCTGGAGGTGGCCGATGGCGAGTTCGTCCTTCCCGAGGACAGCGACGCCTTCGTCGCCGCCGGATATGTACTGAGCCCCGACGACTGCGTACGAGGCATCGAGACCGAACCGGTGACCACGCTCCCGTACGACGAACTGGCCGACGAGCGCCCCTTCTGTGTCCGGAGCCCGGACGGGAAGAGCATCGTCATCGTGCGGCTGATCGAAGCCGTGCCGGGCGAGGGGCCCGTCACGGTGGTCATGAGCCGCCACCGCCAAGGCGGCTGACGCAGGGTCGCCCGAGATCACCGGGCCGGAAGCGGCCGGGTAGGGTTCGGATTCATGGCGCCTCGCACTACTCAGATCCTCGAAGCGGCCGCACGGCTCATCGCCCGCCGCGGAGTCCGCGGCCTGCGCGTCGAAGAGCTCGCCGCCGAGGCCGGCGTCTCGACCGGGCTGATCTACTACCACTTCAAGGACCGCACCGGGATCCTGCGCCAGACGCTCGAGTTCATCAACGACCGCGCCGAGCGCTACACCACCGGCCGCGAGGCGGACGCCGAACCGCTCGCTCCTCGTGAGGAACTGGAGGAGACCCTCCTCCTGGAACTGCAGGACACCCCGGTGGTCAGGGAGAACAGCTCCGCCTGGGGCGAGCTGCGGGCGAGTGCCGTCTTCGACGAAGTGCTGCGGGAGGACCTCGCCAGGGCGACTCTGGTGTGGGTGCAGGAGGTGGCCGCCCTCCTCGGCCAGGTGCAGCCGATGACCCCGGCGCCCGCCCTGGCAGCGGCCGGCGAGCGGCTCACCGCCCTGCTCGAAGGGCTCAGCATGCGCTGGCTCAGCGGCGGACTGCAGATCGACCACGCGCGTGACCTGATGCGCGGCGCCATCGACGCCGAGCTGGCCCTGCTGCGGGAGAAGTAACCCACCACCGGATCGGACCTCCGCACCGCCGGAGCTCGTCGCCTCCTGACTCTTGACTGAAAATTCAGTCAGTGCCACAGTCGAGCCCTGCCGAACCCCGGAGCGAGGAATGAGCCCATGCCGTTGACCCCCACCGAACGTGACCGGCTGCTGCTGTTCACCGCCGCCGAGCTCGCGCGGTCCCGGCATGCGCGGGGCCTGCGGCTCAACGTCCCGGAGGCCACCGCGGTGATCGCCGACACCGTCTGCGAGGCGGCGCGGGACGGTCTGCGCCTGGCCGCTGCCATCGAACGCGGCCGCACCGTGCTGGGCCCCGACGACGTGCTGCCGGGCGTGGCGGACGTGGTCACCGAGATCCAGGTCGAGGCCGTCTTCGACGACGGCTCCCGGCTCGCCAACATCAGCGACCCGTTCGGCGCGTGGCCACGGAGCGACGACGCCCCCGGCGCCGTACTGCCGCTGTCGGAGACCGTGGCCACGCCCGAGCCGGTCGTGACGCTGACCGTGCGCAACACCGCGGCGGTGCCGGTCAGCGTCACGTCCCATTTCCACTTCTTCGAGGCCAATCCGCGTCTGGACTTCGACCGCTTGGTCGCATACGGCATGCGCCTTGCGGTGCCCGCCGGGTCTTCCGTGCGTTTCGGGCCCGGCGAGAGTGTCGAGGTGGGGCTCGTGCCGATCGGCGGCGACCGCGTCGCGATCGGCTTCGCGGGCCTCGTGGACGGGCCGCTCGACGCCCCGGGCGCGCGGAAGGCGGCGCTGCAGAAGGCTGCGGCCTGCGGCTACTTGGGAGCTGACCGATGACCGCACGGCACATCGACGCGCACGAGTACGCCGCGGTGCACGGCCCGAGGGTCGGGGATCGGGTCCGGCTTGGTGATTCGGGTCTGATCGTGCGTGTGGAGTCTGACGCGCAGCAGTACGGCGATGAGTTCCTGGCGGGCTTTGGCAAGACCGCCCGTGACGGGCTGCACCTGAAGGGTGCGGCGGTTCGCGAGACGTGTGATGTGGTGATCAGCAATGTCGTCGTCATCGATGCGGTGCAGGGCATCCGCAAGGTGTCCATCGGGATCCGGGAGGGCCGGATCCATGCCATCGGGCGGGCCGGTAATCCGGACACGCTCGATGGGGTCGATGTGGTGGTGGGTACGGGTACGTCGATCGTGTCCGGTGAGGGGCTGATCGCCACCGCCGGTGCCGTGGACACGCACGTCCATCTGTTGTCGCCGCGGATCATGGAGGCCTCGCTTGCCTCCGGGGTGACGACGATCATCGGTCAGGAGTTCGGGCCGGTGTGGGGGGTTGGCGTCAACTCGCCCTGGGCGCTGCGGCATGCGTTCAACGCCTTCGATGCGTGGCCGGTCAACATCGGTTTCCTGGGCCGGGGTTCGTCCTCGCACGACGCGCCGCTGATCGAGGCGCTCGCGGAGGGCGGCGCGTCGGGTTTCAAGGTGCACGAGGACATGGGCGCCCACACGCGGGCGTTGGACACGGCGTTGCGGGTGGCCGAGGAGCATGACGTTCAAGTCGCCCTGCACAGCGACGGGTTGAATGAGTGTCTCTCCGTCGAGGACACCCTCAAGGTGCTGGAAGGGCGGACGATTCACGCCTTCCACATCGAGGGGTGTGGTGGTGGGCATGTGCCGAACGTGTTGAAGATGGCGGGCGTCCCGAACGTCATCGGCTCCTCCACCAACCCCACGCTGCCCTTTGGGCGGGATGCGGTGGCCGAGCACTACGGGATGATCGTCTCCGTCCATGATCTGAAGACGGATCTGCCGGGTGATGCGCACATGGCCCGTGACCGGATCCGGGCCGGGACGATGGGTGCCGAGGACGTGCTGCACGACCTGGGCGCGATCGGCATCACTTCCTCGGACGCGCAGGGCATGGGGCGCGCGGGTGAGACCGTACGCCGCACGTTTGCGATGGCCGGGAAGATGAAGGCCGAGCTGGGTCCGATGGGCGGCGACGGCCCGGACGACGACAACGCGCGTGTGCTGCGTTACATGGCCAAGCTGACGATCAATCCGGCCATTGCGCATGGTCTGGCGCACGAGGTCGGTTCCCTCGAGGTCGGCAAGATGGCCGACATCGTGTTGTGGCGCCCGCAGTTCTTCGGGGCGAAGCCGCAGATGGTCCTCAAGTCCGGCTTCCCCGCCTATGGGGTCACCGGGGATCCCAATGCCGCCACCGACACCTGTGAACCCCTTGTCCTGGGGCCGTTGTTCGGGGCTCATGGTGCGACGCCCGCCGACATCTCGGTTGCCTTCGTTGCCCAGGCCGCTGTCGATCAGGGCAACGACACGATGACCACCCGGCGTCGCCGTGTCGCCGTTCGCGGCACGCGTGGCATCGGGCTCGCCGATCTGCGTCTCAACTCCCGTACCGGCGCTGTGGACGTCGATCAGCGCTCCGGTCTGGTCACGCTCGACGGTGACCCGCTCAGCTCCGAGCCCGCCGACTCGGTCTCCCTCAACCGCCTGTACTTCCTCTGAAGAAGAGAGACACCTCATGACCGCATTCCGTATGCCCGCCGAATGGTCCGAGCACGAGGGCTGCCTGATGGCCTGGCCCACTCGCGTCGACCTGTGGGAGAGCGTGCTCGACCAGGTGCAGGACGAGTACGCCCAAGTCGCCCGCGCCATCGCCGAGTTCGAGCCGGTCACCATGGTCGCGCCGCCCGGACACGGGGAAGAGGCCCGCAGGCGGTGTGGCGTCGACGGCGTCGACGTGGTCGAACTGCCGCTGGACGACTCGTGGTTCCGCGACTCCGCCCCGCTGTTCGTCCTCGACGGGGACGGCCGCCGGGCCGGGGTCGACTTCCGCTTCAACGCCTGGGGCGGCAAGCATCACCCGTACGACGCCGACGACCGGATCAGCGGCCTGCTGCTGGAGCGTCTCGGCATCGACCGCATTCCCTCCGGCATGATCCTTGAGGGCGGGTCGATCACCGTCGACGGCGAGGGCACGCTGATCACCACCGAGCAGTGTCTGCTCCACCCCAACCGCAACCCCGGTATGAGCCGGGACGCGATCGAGGCCGAGCTGAAGGCGCGGCTCGGTGTCACCAAGGTCGTGTGGCTGCCGTACGGCGGGCTGCTCGACACCGAGACGGACGGGCATGTCGACGGCGTCTGCGCGTTCGCCGCCCCCGGCAAGGTCGTCGTGTCCCTTCCCGACGACCCGGCGCACCCCGACCACGCCCGCATGCGCGCCAACCGCGCGGTGCTCGAGGTCACCACCGACGCCAAGGGCCGTCCGCTGGAGATCGTCGATGTCCCGCAGACCGTGTTCACGGACGTGGCGGGGGGTGGGGTCGAGGTGTCCTACCTCAACTTCTATGTCGCCAACGGCGGTGTGGTCGTCCCGGTGGCCGGGCTGCCCGATGACGAGGACGCCCTCGCGGTGATCGCCGACGCCTTCCCCGGCCGCAAGGTCGTCGGCGTGCGGGCGGCGGCCATCGCGTACGGCGGTGGGGGAGTGCACTGCATCACCCAGCAGATCCCCGTCGCCCGTCCGACCGCGTGACTCCGCCGTGAGCGCCCCCATGACCACCTCAGATGCGTGCCGCACCGGGAGACGGGGCCGTGGCCGGCGGTTCGCGGGACCGACCGCCGCCCGCACCGCACTCGCTGCCCTTGCCGCCCTTGCCGCGCTCGCCGTCCTCACGGCGTGCGCCGGGCCGCCCAAGAACGCCACCGGTATTTCGTCAGCCCTCTCGGCCGGCACTCCCCGGGCCAGGGGCGACATCGACTCCTTCACCTGGGCCCTCTACGCCGAACCGCCCACGCTCGACTACACGGTGGCGTTCGACTACCCGCAGAACATGGTCCTCTCCAATGTCTGCGAGAGTCTGATGCGCTGGACGCCGAGGCTTACCACCGAGCCGGGCCTGGCCCGCAAAGCCTCGCACCCCGATCCCACCACCTGGGTCTACGACCTGCGCGAGGGCGTGCGTTTCCACGGCGGCGGGACGATGACCGCCGAGGATGTCGTCCACAGCCTGGAGCGGCAGCGGGACCCGGACAACGCCGCCGCGTGGGCGCAGGTGTTCCAGAACGTCACCTCCGTACGGAAGACCGGCGCGCTCCAAGTCACCGTCAAGCTCAAGAAGCCCGACTCCCAGTTCCCGCAGTACATGGCGAGCGCCGCCGGGGTGGTGGCCTCCAAGGCCGGTGTCGAGGCGGCGGGCAAGGACTACGGCACGTCCGGCGGGCTCGCCTGCACCGGGCCGTTCGCCCTGGGTACCTGGCACAAGGGCCAGTCCATCGAGCTCGACCGCTTCGACGGCTACTGGGGGAAGCGGGCCAAGTCCGGCAGGGTCGTCTTCCGGTTTCTGCCCGACGCCTCGGCAAGGACCAACGCTCTGCTGAGCGGTGAGGCCGACGGCAGCTATCTCATCCCCACCGAGAGCTATGCCCGGCTGCACGGCAGCGGCGTGGGGAAGCTCTACTTCGGCGAGGGTCTGAGCACGGTCAACGTCGCCGTCACGAACATGCGGGGCGCGCTCGGCGACCTCCGCGTCCGGCGTGCGCTGTCCCTGGCGCTCGACCGCTCCGGCTTCGTGCAGGTCGGCCTCGGCGGAGTCGGAACGCCCACCGGTGCGCTCACCACCCGCGCCGCCTGGGCGGACGCACCGGAGCGGACCAGGAAGCGGGCCTTTGCGGGGCTGCGGCCCGGCGCCCCCGACATCGCGCGCGCCAAGGCGCTGATCAAGGAGGCGGGCGCCACCGGTAAGACCCTGACCATCGCCACCAGTTCCATCGGCCAGGACGTCTCGCTCCTCGCCACCGCCGTGCAGGACGCGGGAACCCGGATCGGCCTCGACATCCGCCTCAAGTCCATCGCGCCCAACGCGTTCACCGCGCTGTTCACCGACCCCGGGGCGCGCAAGGGCATCGACATGTTCCCGCTCACGTACTACGACTCGATCACCGATCCGCTCGACGTGCTGATGAACTTCAAGAGCGGCGCCTACCTGAACTTCGCGGGGCACAGTGACAAGGCGTACGACAAGCTGATCGACCGGGCCAGTGCCGTCGACGACCCGCGCCGGCGTCTCGGGATCGAGGCGGCGGCCCACCGGCGAGCCGCCCGGCAGTTGCCGTGGATCCCCGTCGCGGAGTGGCCCACCGCCGTGTTCCTCAACAAGAGGATCACCGGTGCTCCGACGACCATCTCGTACATGTACCACCCGTGGGCCGCCGACGTGGGGGCCGCGAGATGACCTTCCTCAGATTCGCGGTGCGGCGCGTCGCCGAGATGGCCGCCACCCTCCTCGCGGCGTCGTTCGTGGTCTTCGGCGCGATGTATCTGGCGCCGGGCAGTCCGGCGAGCTTCCTGCTCTCGGGCCGCTCGGCCTCGCCGGAAGCCGTCGCGGCCATCAACTCCCAGTACCACTTGGACGATCCGTTCGCCGCCCGCTATCTCGCCTGGCTCGGCGACGTCCTGCAGGGCGACTTCGGGCGGTCCATCACCTACCGCACCGACGTGTCCCGCCTGTTGGCCGACCGGCTGCCCACCACGCTGCTGCTGATCTCGATGGCGCTCGCCGTGGTCGTGCTCGTCGGTCTGCTCCTTGGCCGGGTCGCCGCCGTGCGCGGCGGGCGTACCGACTCCGCCATCCTGGTCGCCACGACGTTCGCCGTCGGTACGCCGTCCTTCGTCGCGGCCGTGCTGCTGCAAGGTCTCTTCGCCGTACGACTCGGCTGGTTCCCCAGCGGCGGCGCGGGCGACGGCTTCGCCGACATGGTCTGGCATCTCACCCTGCCCGCCGTCGCGCTCGCCCTCTACCTGATCGGCATGCTCGCCCGCGTCACCCGCTCGGCGATGCTCGAAGCGCTCGGCAGCGAGCACGTCACCGTGGCCCGCAGTCGCGGCGTACCCGAACGCCAAGTCGTCCGCCGCCATGTGTTCCGCAACTCGCTCGGCACCGTCCTGACCACCGGGGGTCTTGTCGTCTCCACGCTGCTCGTCTGCACGATCCTCGTGGAGACCGCCTTCAGCGTCGGCGGCATCGGCCAGCTCCTCGAACTGTCCACCACCACCAAGGACTTCCCGACCGTCCAGGCCATCTCGCTGATCATCGTCGCCCTGTTCATGGCCGTGAACCTGGTCGTCGACCTGCTCCTTCCGCTGGTCGACCCGCGGCTCACGCTCGGCTCAAGGGGGTCCGCCGCATGACCGCAGTCCTCACCCGCCGCCCCGGCCTCGCCAAGATCCGGGTCGGCGGCTCACCGCTCCACCTCGTCTGTCTGGGCCTTGTCGCCCTCGTCGTCGCCGCGGCCCTGCTCGCACCGTGGGTGGTGCCGCACGACCCCAACGCCGTCGACCTGGGCGACGCGCTGGCCGGGCCCTCCGCCGACCATCCGCTCGGCGTGGACGCCGCGGGCCGCGACACCCTCTCCCGCCTGCTCCTCGGCGCCCGCACCTCCCTGCTCGGCCCCCTCGGAGTGGTGGTCTTCGCCACGCTCGCCGGGGTGGCCGTCGGCACCGCCGCCGCCTGGCGGGGCGGCTGGCTGGACTCCGTGCTCTCCCGCAGCACCGAACTCGTCTTCGCCTTCCCCGGGTTGCTCCTCGCCATCCTCATCATCTCGGTGTACGGCGAAGGACTGCTCGCCCCGGTCATCGCCCTCGCCGTCGCCTATCTCCCCTACGTCAGCCGCCTCACCCGCTCACTGGTCCTCGCCGAACGTGAACGCCCTTACATCAGCGCCTACTTGGTCCAAGGCCACTCGGCGCTCCAGATCTGCCTGCGCCACGTCCTGCCCAACATCGCCCCGGTCGTCCTCGCCCAGGCGACCATCAACTTCGGCTACGCGCTCATGGATCTCGCAGGCCTTTCGTTCCTCGGGCTCGGTGTTCCCCCGCTCACCCCCGACTGGGGCCGCATGGTCTTCGACGGGCAGACGGCCGTCCAGCACGGCTATCCGCTGTCCGCGGTACTGCCGTGCGTCCTCATCGTGCTCACCGTCGTCGCGTTCAACGTGGTCGGCGAGCGCTGGGCCGACCGCGTCGCCAGGAGGACCCCATGAGAACGACGTACACACGCGACAAAGACCGCGACAAAGACAAGGGGTACGAGGGGTACGAGGGGTACGCACTCGACATCCAGGGGCTGCGGATCACTCTCCCCGGCACCGCGCGGGCCGTGCTCGACTGCATCGATCTGACCGTCGCCGCGGGTGAAACCGTCGCCCTCGTCGGCGAGTCGGGCTCCGGGAAGACCCTCACCTCACGCAGCGCCCTGCGCCTGCTCCCGCCCGACGCGATCGCCGACGGCCGCGTCCGCGTCGCGGGCGACGACGTCCTGACCATGAATGCCGAACGGCTGCGCGCCCTGCGTACCGGAACCGTCGCCATGATCTTCCAGGACCCGCGAGCGGCCATCAATCCACTGCGCCGCATCGGCGACTTCCTCACCGAGGGCGTCGTCCTGACCGGAGCGATGAACCACACCGACGCGGCCGCCCGCGCGACCGAACTCCTCCAGGAGGTCGGGGTCGACGCGTCCGTACTCCGGAAATACCCGGGCCAGGTGTCCGGCGGAATGCTCCAACGCGTCATGATCGCGGCCGCGCTCATGGGCGACCCGTCCCTGCTGCTCGCCGACGAGCCGACCACGGCCCTCGACGTCACCACCCAGGCCGAGGTCGTCGCTCTGCTGACCCGGCTTCAACAACGGTTCGGCACCGGCCTGTTGTTCGTCACCCACGACCTCGACCTCGCCGCGTCGATCAGCGATCGCGTGTACGTGATGTACGCCGGACGGATCGCCGAGAGCGGCCCCGCGGACGAGCTGTTCGCGGGGCCCCGCCACCCCTACACGGCGGCCCTGCTCGCCTCGACACCCCGCCTGGACGCGCCCGCAGCCGGCCGGCTGCTGGACGCGCCCGCAGCCGGCCGGCTCGCCGCCATCGATGGTCAACCTCCCGATCTGCGAACGGCGTTGACCGGCTGCGCGTTCGCCGCGCGCTGCCCGCTGGCCACGGAGGTCTGCGACCAGCAGTCGCCCGAATCCCGATCGGCACCGGGCAGGTCGGAGCACCGGGCCGCCTGTCACCACACCGACCGGCTGATCGCCGAAAGGAGCTCCGTCGATGCCGCCGATGCCTGAATACGCACTCCAGGCCGTCGGCCTGACCCGCAGCTTCGGAGCCGTACGAGCCGTGGACGGCGTGTCCTTCACCCTCCCGAAGGGAGGATCGCTCGGCATCGTGGGCGAGTCCGGTTCCGGGAAGACCACCACTGCCCGCATCGTCGTGGGCCTCGAACAGGCCGACACCGGCGAGGTGTTGGTGGGCGGAACGCGCAGGCCCGCGGCGGTTCGCGGGCGCGCGCGGCGGCTCGCCCGCGCCCGCGAGGTGCAGATGGTGTTCCAGGACCCCTATCTGTCCCTCGACCCGAGAACGAGCGTCGAAGCGGTCCTGCGCGAGACCCTGCGGCTGCACTTCCCCGACCGGGACCACACGTCCCGGGTGCGTGAACTCCTCGACCAGGTGGGCCTCGGCACGCGGGCCGCCGACGCGAGGCCGGGACAGCTCTCGGGCGGCCAGCGCCAGCGGGTCGCGATCGCCCGCGCCCTCGCCGTGGAGCCGGCCGTCCTGGTCCTCGACGAGGCGGTCGCCGCCCTCGACGTGTCCGTGCAGGCGCAGATCCTCAATCTGCTCGCCGACATCCGCGAACAGACGGCGATCGGCTACCTCTTCATCACCCATGACCTCGGCGTGGTCCGCTGCGTCACCGACGACGTCATCGTCATGCGGCACGGCTGTGTCGTCGAGGCGGGCACCACCGCCGACGTGCTCGGCGGACCCCAACACCCCTACACACGGCTGCTCATGGACTCAGTGCCGCGCCCCGGCTGGGACCCGGAAGGAATCGCGGCCGCCCGGCGGGCCCTGTGACGCCTCGCAGAGAAGGCAAGGCAAGACAAAAGGCAAGGCAAGAGAAGGAAAGACAAGACAACAGGAGGCTCCACATGAACGGAAGCACAGTCGGCTCGCACGCACGACCGGGTCCGAACAGGCGCAGATTCCTGGCGGCCGCCGGACTGACCGCCGCCGGTGCGACCCTTGCCCTGACGCAGGGAAGGGCCGGCGCGGGGCCGAGCCGCCGACCCGCCGCCGGCGGCTACCGCGTGCCCGTCGAGGACGTCCGCCACACCCGCACCTGGATGACCTGGCCGGACAACACCGCGATCTGGGGCGGCGGCAGCCTCCCCGGAATCCAGGCCGACATCGCACTGATCGCCCGCACCATCGCCACGTACGAACCGGTCACCCTGTGCGCCAACTCCGCGAGCGCGGCCAAGGCGCGCTCGATGTGCGGGTCCTCGGTCACCGTCATCAGCTCGATCCCCGTCGACGACTGCTGGACGCGTGACACCGGCCCGGTCTTCCGCACCGACGGAGCCGGCGGCCTCGACGCGGTCGGCCTCAACTTCAACGGCTGGGGCAACAAGCAGACCCACGGCAGCGACGCGAAGGTCGCCGAACGGATCGCCTCGTATGTCGGAGTGCCGTTCATCCGGGCCGACTTCGTGGGCGAGGGCGGAGCCGTCGAACAGGACGGCGCGGGAACCCTGATGGCGACCCGCAGCAGCCTGCTCAACAAGAACCGCAACCCCGGAATGGAGCAGGGCGCGCTGGAGACTGCGATGCGCGCCGCCTACGGCGCGTCCAAGGTCATCTGGTTCGACGGCGTGTACGGGCAGGACATCACCGACGACCATGTCGACGCCACGTCACGCTTCCTCGCCCCGGGCGAGGCTCTCGTCCAGATGCCGCTCGCGTCGGACAACGACGCCTACGCCAAGGACGCTCGCCGGCAGTACCGCGTCCTCACCGAGTCGACGACCGCCGACGGCCGGCCGATGGACGTGATGAAGCTCCAGGGCCCGGACTACGAGAAGATCCGCTCCACCGACCCGGACTTCCTGGCCTCCTACGCGAACTTCTACCTGTGCAACGACGCCGTCATCTGCGCCCACTTCGGCGACGAAGGCGCGGACGCGGCGGCGAAGGCCACGTTGGCCCGGCTCTACCCCGACCGCACCATCGAGCAGCTCAACATCGACCGCCTGGGCACGGGAGGCGGCGGCATCCACTGCGTCACCCAGCAGCAGCCCGTGGCGTAGGGGCAGTTCGCGACGTACGCCTCAGCGGTCCGGGTGGTTCCCCGCCCACACCGAGGGGGTTCGGCCCGCCCCCGGGTGTCCGCCCCATGCGTGGGTGAGGACACCGATCCGTCGCGGCCGGTGAAGCGGCGCCGCGGGCTCAGGGCTCCCGGCGTGCGGTGGCGGCGAGGGAGCCGAGGAGTGCGAGGGCCTCGCTGCTGGGGGAGGCCGGTTCCGCGTGGTAGACCACCAGTTCCTGGCCCGGCGCCGAGCGGACGTCGAAGGTCTGCATGGTCAACGTCAGCGGCCCGACGTCGCGATGGTCGAAGCGCTTGCGCTCCAGGGCCTTGCCCCGGGCGTCATGACCAGCCCACAGCTCGGCGAACTCGGGGCTGCGCTCAAGGAGTTCCGCGAGCACCCGCCGTACCCGCGGGTCGTCCGGCGCCGCGCCGTGGCCGAGCCGGAAGCCGGCCACGGAGTTGCGCGCCACGTCGTGCCAGTCGCGGTAGAAGGTGCGGGCGGCGGGGTCGGTGAACACCACGTGCATGAGGTTGCGCGAGTGCGCCCAGCCTTGGAAGAGCGCGTCGGCGATCGCGTTGGAGGCCAGCACGTCGTACGCGCGGTTGTAGACGATGGCCGGGTTGTGCGGCCAGGCTTCCATCAGGGCCGACAGGCTCGGTTCGACCCGGTCGGGCACGGCGGCGGACCGGGCGCGCGGGCCGATCCCGGCGAGCCGGAACAGGTGCAGGCGGCCGTCGTCGTCCAGCCGTAGCGCGGCCGCCAGCGCGTCGAGAACCTGCGCGGACGGCGTGCGCTCCCGGCCCTGCTCCAGGCGTACGTAGTAGTCGGCGCTGACCCCGGCGAGCAGGGCGACCTCCTCGCGCCGCAGCCCCGGCACCCGCCGGTGCCCCGAGACGGGCAGGTTCACATCGGCCGGGGTGACGTGGGCGCGCCGGGCGGTGAGATAGGCGCCGAGTTCGGAGCGTGCCATGCGGCCATCGTAGGCCGGGGTCCGCCGCTGTTCCTGGGTGCGCTGCACCCAGGAGGACGCCGCCTCTCCCGCGGGCGCTCCGGCCGGGCCAGCCTCGAGGCCATGAGCACACAGCGACTCGAAGCCGTCATCACACAGCAAGCCGAACACCAGCCGGAACGCGCCGAGTCGGCGGCCGGCCGCAAGGTCGTTCTCGTCACCGGCGCCAGCAGCGGCATCGGCGAGGCCGTCGCCGTACGACTCGTGGCCGAGGGCCACCGCGTGGTGGCCGGAGCGCGCCGCACCGATCGCCTGCGGGCGCTCGCGGAGCGCACCGCGGCGATGGCCGCCCGCTCCGGCGGCAGCCTGCATCCCGTACGCCTCGACGTGACGGACCGCGCGGACGTCGCGGCGTTCGTCGAGGCAGCGCGCGAGCGCCACGGCCGCGTCGACGTCCTCGTCGCCAACGCCGGGGTCATGCCGCTGTCGCGGCTCGACTCCCTGCTCGTCGACGAGTGGGACCGGATGATCGACGTGAACGTGCGCGGCCTGCTGCACGGGATCGCGGCGGTGCTGCCCGTGTTCACCGCGCAGGGCGCGGGGCACTTCGTCACGGTCGCGAGCGTCGGCGCCTACGAGGTCGTACCCACCGGTGCCGTCTACTGCGCCACCAAGTACGCGGCCCGGGCCGTCACCGAGGGCCTGCGCCAGGAGTCAGACCCCTCGATCCGGGTCACGACCGTCTCGCCCGGCGTGGTCGACTCCGAGCTCGCCGACACCATCACCGACACCGGCGCCGCCGAGGCCATGCGCGCGTACCGGGCGCACGCGATCAGGCCCGACGCCATCGCAGGCGCCGTCTCCTACGCCCTGGAGCAGCCGTCCGACGTCGACGTCAACGAAATCGTCGTACGCCCCACCCGTCAGCGCTGACCAACACGAAACCGAAGGACACACGACTATGCCCCTGCACCACCCCGCCCTCCCCACCACCTGGGACCTCACCGGACGGGTCGCCGTCGTGACCGGAGCCGCCCGCGGCATCGGCCACGCCACCGCCACGCTGCTGCGCGACCGCGGCGCCCGACTGGTCGTCACCGACCGGTCGGAGGCCGTCGAGGAGCTCGCCGCGAAGGACCCCGACAACGTGGCCGCACTCGTCGGCGACGTCGCCGACGAGGACCTCGCCCGGGCTACCGCCGCCCTCGCCACCCGACGGTTCGGCCGCCTTGACATCCTGGTCAACAACGCGGGACGCACCCTGAACAAGCCGGTCACCGAGACCACCGTCGAGGACTTCGACGACATCCTCCGCGTCAACGCCCGCGGCAACTTCGTACAGGCCCGCGAGGCGTTCCGCGCCATGGAGGCCGGTGGCGGCGGCGCGATCGTCTCCGTCGCCTCCGTCTCGTCACTCGTCGCCTTCGCCACGCAGACGGCGTACGCCGCGTCGAAGGGCGCCCTGGCCCAGATCACCCGCGTACTGGCCATCGAGGGCGGCCCCAAGGGGATCCGCTCCAACGCCGTGCTCCCCGGGGTCATCGACACCGACATCATGGAGGGCGTCGTCGAGGACGGCCGCGAGATGCTCGCCTCGTTCGGCCCCGCCCACCCCATCGGACGGATCGGACACCCCGAGGAGGTCGCGGAGGCCGTCGTCTTCCTCGTCTCCGACGCGGCCGGCTTCGTCACCGGCGCGCTCCTCACTGTCGACGGAGGCTGGACCGCTCAGTGACTGCCGGGACCGTCGTGGGGGCGGCAGTCGCCTGCGCGAGGAGCCGGAGGGCGGTGCGGCCCTCCGATCCCGCGGGGGCGGTCGCCACGACGAGGACCTGATCGTCGGAGAGGTTGAGTGCCTGCTGGGTGACGGTCATCGGGCCCACCAGCGGATGCCGCATCTTGTGCTCGGCGATGGTGCAGGGGCGCACCCGGTGGTCGGCCCACATCTTCGCGAACTCCGTGCTGTTCATGCTGAGTTCGCCGATGAGGGAGGCCAGTAGTGAGTCGTCGGGGTGACGGCCCACCGCATAGCGCAGATTGGCCACGACGGCCCGCGCCTTGGCCTCCCACGTGAGGTAGAGGTCGCGCGCGTGGGCGTCGAGGAAGAGGAACCGGGCCATGTTGGGCCGGTCGGCCGAGCGCTCCGGCGCCGACGGGTCGAGGTGGCCCGCGAACAGCGCGTGGCCGAGCGGGTTCCAGGCCAGGACGTCGGCGCGTCGGCCGGTGACGACGGCGGGCACGTCGGGCATCGAGTCGAGGAGCGTACGGGTCGGTGCGTCGACCCGCTCCGGCGGCGGCCGCCGGGCCGGGCGGCGGCGCCGGACTGCCGCGCCCGCGAGATCGCGCAGGTGCAGGCGCTCGGTCTCGTCCAGACACAGCGCCTGGGCGATCGCGTCGAGGACCTCCGGGGACGCGTTGTGCGAGTGGCCTTGCTCCAGGCGTGCGTAATACGAGGCACTGACCCCGGCGAGCAGGGCGAGTTCCTCGCGGCGCAGGCCCGGGACGCGACGCCGTTCCCCGTACGTGTCAAGGCCGATGTCCTCGGGCCGCAGCCGGGACCGGCGCGCCTGCAGGAACGCGCCGAGGGCGCTCTGTCCGCTCTGTCCGTCCATGCGGCCCAGTATCCGTTGCCCGCAAGCCGGTTGCCTCTCCCTGGCGGGGATAGGCAGGGAAGGGTGTGGCCGACTTCCGCGGGCCCGCGCAGCCTTGAGGGCATGGAAACCATCGAGTTGGGCGATGTCACCGTGAGCCGGGTCCGCGAGTTCTACGGACCGATCGGGTTCACACCACGCGCTTTCGTACCCGAGAGCAGTGAGGAGGTCTGGGAGGCACAGGAGAGCTGGCTGCGGCCGGAGTTCATCGCGGGAGAGCCGCCGGTCGTCAACGCCGCGCTGCAGACCTGGGTGCTGCGCAGCGAAGGCCGGGTCATCCTCGTCGACACCGGGGGCGGCAACAACAAGCCACGGCCCGGCACCCCTTGGGATCACCTGGAGACCGACTTCCTGGGCAATCTCGCCCGCGCCGGAGTCAGGCCGGAGGACGTCGACCTCGTCGTCAACACCCATCTGCACGCGGACCACGTGGGCTGGAACACCCGCCTCGACGGGGGCAGTTGGGTGCCCACCTTCCCGAACGCCGACTACCTGATCCACCGCAACGACTTCGAGTTCTGGAACCCGGCGAACGGCCACACCTCCGTACTCGGCGACGGCAACGCCCACGTCTTCGAAGACAGCGTCGCCCCGGTGCACGAGGCGGGCAGGACCCTGCTGTGGGAGGGCGACGGCTACCGGATCGACGCGCATCTGCGGCTTGAACTCGCCGCGGGCCACACCCCCGGATCCTCCGTGCTCACCCTCGCGTCCGGCAGCGAAAGGGCGGCGTTCGTCGGCGACCTGCTGCACAGTCCCGTACAGATCCTGGAACCGGACGCGAACAGCTGCTTCTGCGAGGATCCCGGCCGGTCACGGGCCGCCCGGCGCCGGGTCCTCGGCTGGGCGGCCGACCGCAACGGACTGCTGTTCCCCGCGCACTTCGGCGGCCACGGTGCGGCCGAAGTCGCCCGGGACGGCGGCCGGTTCGCCATCAAGGGGTGGGCCCCCTTCACGTCGTACACCCCCGGCGACGAGGGCTGACCGGCGATGCCAGACTCCCGCAACCCCGTAGTGGAGACCACGCTCGGCCCCGTCCGGGGCCTCAAGCAGGACGGCATCGGGGTGTTCCTCGGCATCCCGTACGCCGCCCCGCCCCAAGGCGCGGGAAGGTTCGCCGCGCCGGAGCCGCACGCGCCCTGGGCGGGGGTCCGCGACGCCACCGTCGCCGGGCCGACCGCGCCGCAGGCCGCACGCCGTCTCGGTGACATCGACATGTCCCCCTACTTCGGGCCGGGTTGGGTCCGGGGCGCGGACCATCTGACGGTGAACGTCTGGACGCCCCGCATCGGAGCAGACACCGGAGCAGACATCGGAGCGGACGGTGGTGCCCGCGAACTGCCGGTCATGGTCTTCGTGCACGGCGGCGGCTTCACCGCGGGATCGACCAGCGCGCCGCTCTACGACGGCACCGCACTCGCCCGGGAGGGCGTGGTCCTGGTGACCGTCAACTACCGGCTCGGCGTCCAGGGTTTCCTCGACCTCGCGGGCGCGCCGCGCAACCGCGGGCTGCTCGACGTGGTCGCCGCGCTGCGCTGGGTACGGGAGAACATCGCGGCCTTCGGCGGGGACCCGGGCACCGTCACCCTGTTCGGCCAGTCCGCCGGGGCCACGATCGTCTCCGCCGTGGCGGCCGCGCCCGATGCGGCGGGACTGCTGCGCCGGGCCATCGTGCAGAGCGGCAGTGGGCTCGGCGCCTTCACCCCGGAGCAGGCAGCACGGGTGACACGGGCGGCGGCGCGGGAGCTGGGGGTCGCGGCGCACGCCGATGCCTTCGCGGCCGTGCCGGACGACCGTCTCGTCGAGGTCGTCGGCCGGCTCTCCGGGATCGACCTGCGTACGCCGGGTGCGTACGACCCGCTGATGGGGCTGACCCCGTTCAGCGTGGTCCTTCCGGTGCAGCCCGCGCACGCCCCGCCCGCCGCCGTGGACCTGCTCCTCGGGACGACGACGCAGGAGGGCAACCTCTACCCGGCCGCCGACGGAGAGGACGCGCACGGCGCGGCCGAGCGGGCACACCCGGACCCGGACAGGCTCCTGGCCGCGTACCGGGCCGCCGCCCGGCCCGGCACCCCGGATGCCGGGCTGCGCTCGGCCGTGCTCGGCGACGCGCTGTTCGGCAAGGGGACGTGGGCCCTTGCGGAGGCGTACGCCACCGCCGGGCGCCCCACCTTCCACTACGAGTTCGACTGGCGAGGCGTGCTCGGTGCCGCGCACGCGGTGGAGGTCCCGTTTCTGTTCGGGCGGACGGACCTGCCCGAACTCCGCGGCGCACGCGGCCTGTTGGGACCAAGCCCGGTTCCTGCCGGCCTGGCGGAACGGCTGCGTGCCGCGTGGGTGCGGTTCGCACGCACCGGGGACCCGGGCTGGGACGCGTACGACACCGAACGCCGTACGACGATGCGGATCGGCGAGCAATGGGCGGCCCTGCCCGACCCGCGCGGGGCGGAACGCCGGGCGTGGTCCCCGCCCGGCGCGTGCGCACCCCTGGATGCCTGACCTCAGCTGGATGCCTGACCTCAGCGCGGCCAGAGCTGGATCAGCCACTCCTCCGTGCCGTGGAAGAACATCTCGCCGGCCGCGTGCCGCTCCTTCGCGGCGTCGCGGCCCAGGCTCGCCGCGCGCAGCCGGTAGACGCCCGGACCGCCGAGTTCCACCGGCTCGCCCGACGGAAGGCCGTCCCACTCGTTGAGCTGCACCTTCCCGTGCCGGAACAGCTCGAACTCCACTGTCTCCAGGGTGTCCCAGCCGCCCTGCGGCGCCGCCGGTTCGCCGGACCAGCTCTCAAGGCGTACCTGCGGGTGGAAGTCGGTGGTGGCGCACCGGAAGAGCGCGCCGCCAGGACCGGCGAGCACCGTCCAGCGTTTCGGGGCGGTGCCGACGGCCGCCTGAGGATCGGCGCCGTCCTCCAGGCCGCGCAGGAAGAAGGTGAAGTACGAGATGCGGGGCTCGGCGGTCGTCGCGCCGAGAAGTTCGGCGGACGGGGGAGTGGCCGTCACCGGCTCACCTCCAGCGGTCAGCTGCGGATATGGACGTAGAACGCGTCGGAGTCGAGGATACGGTCGGCGAGTTGAACCAGTGGTACGAGCCGCTGAGGTTCGCGCAGGCGATGCTGTGGCGGAGCTTGAGACCGGAGACGTCGCCCCTGACCTCGATCTTGTCGAGGAGTGTGCCGTAGTAGATGCGGCACCTCTGCTTGTACAGGGTCTGGGTCGTGCCCTGGCAGTGGAAGAAGTGGTCGATGGTCCAGCCGTAGGTCCGGTACGTCTTGCTGTTCTCCATGCAGACGTTGATGTTGGGGTCGGTACGCCGGAGGGCAGGACCCTCGGTCTGCCCGCCGGTCCCGGACGGCTTGGCGAGAGCGCTCGGCGACTTTCCTTCCTCCTTGAGTGTCTGCAGTGTGCGGGAGGCGTCGATGCGCTCCCGTACGTCCTGCGCGCTCTCCTCCGGCAGGCCCTTGTGGGACCGGCGGTCGTCGAGGTCGAACGACGGTTCCTCCCCGGGGTCCGGGGCTGGTTGCTCGGTCACGATGGTGAAGTCCGTGGTGAAATCAGTGGTGTTCGGCCCGGGCGCGGCGGTCGCGATTCCGGCCGGTACGGTCAGCAGCACGCTGAGACCCAGGGCGCTGATGATGGTGACGTCCGATGGCAGGCCAACTCATGTGCGCTACACGAGAGTTGGCCGGAACGAACCTGCTGGAGTTACGTCACGGGCATGAACTCGGGCAGCGTGAGGGCCGAGTGGGCCGGGCGCCCCTCCGGGGAGGGCGGCATGGTGCTGAGTTGTCGCAGCATGGCGTTGCGCTGCTCCAGGGCCCGTGCGGTGGTGGGGAAGAGGGTGGCGTCCCCCTTGCCGACCTGGTCCTGGTTCGCGGTCACGAACCCGCGGGTGCTGTCTTCGTACGCGGCGAAGCCTGCGGTGTGGTCGCGGTCGGCCAGGGAAGCGGCGAGCATGTACGCACCGACGAGCGCCAGGCTTGAGCCCTGCCCGGTGAGGAACGACGGTGCGTACGCGGCGTCGCCCACCAGCGCGACCCTGCCGCTTGACCAGCGGGGCATACGGATCTGGCTGACCACGTCGAAGAACAGGTCGTCCGCGTCGCGCAGGGCGGCGACCATGCCGGGGACCTCCCATCCCGCGTCGGCGAAGACCGCGGCGACCAGGTCCCGTTGGGCCTCCGGGTTCCGGAACGCGTCGAACGGCGGTTGTGGGCGGGCGAAGTTCAGGAAGGCGTGCACTTCGTCGTCGTCCCCCGCGGCGTAGAGAGCCGCGGCTCTGCCCGGGGTGTTCCACAGCACGGTCTCGTGGGAGAGCCCGAAGGTGTTGCGCATCATGAATCCCGCGAAGCAGTAGCCGAGGTAGCGGTGGAACTGCTCTTCGGGGCCGAACAGGGCCTCCCGGGTGCGTGAGTGCAGACCGTCCGCGCCGACCACCATGTCGAACGTACGCCTGCCGCCCCCGCGGAAGGTGACGTCGACCCCATGGCCGCCCGACTGATCGAGGGTGTCGATGGAGTCGCCGAACAAGAACTCCACGTCGTCACGGACCGCCGAGTGGAGAGCCTCGGTCAGATCCCCGCGCGGCACCTCCAGGTCCTCTCCCGCGACCCCGCCGGTGACGGTGTGCGGGTCGAGCGAGGCCACCTCGCCGCCGTCCCCGTCGAGGAAGGTCAGCCGGCGCAGGTCGATGTGCGCCTCCCGCAGCCGCGGCAGGATCCCCATCCTCCGGACGACCTCAAGTGCGGTGCCGCGCACGTCGATGGGGTAACCACCGCTCCGCGGTGCGCTCGCCTTCTCGACCACCGTGACCTCGAATCCATGCCGGTTCAGCCAGAACGCGAGGGCGGGACCCGCGATGCTCGCCCCGGATATCAGGACCTTGCGCCTGGGTGTGGAACGGATGTCCTTCAACTGATCGGTGGGGGTGATTTGATCGGTGGAGGTCATTTCTTGGCTCCTTTGCTCATGGAACGGACGACAAGCAGGGACAGCGCCGCGACGACGCCGGCGATGAGGAAGCCGGCGACGAAGGCCGATTCGTCCGGGACCTTCGATCCGGAAGGGGTCCCCGAAGCGAGGAGCACGCCACCGAGCATTCCGCCCATGGCGGAGCCCAGCACGCGCGTCACCAGGATCAGGCTGGTGGCGATGCCGGTGTCGCTTTCATCGACGGAAGAGACGATGCCGGTCACCATGGCCGTCACGCACAGGCCGTTGGCAAGCGCGATGAGCGCCTTGCCGGCGACGATGTGCCAGACCTCGGTGTGTGCGACGGACAGGGCGAGCATGGCGGTGGCCATGAGGACGACCGCGGCAGCGGCCACGGCACGCGAGCCGAAACGCCGCTCCCCGAGCCCACCGGCCGGCCCGGCCAGCGTCCCGGCCACGGCGCCGGGCAGGAGGATGAAGCCGATCATGGTGGCGCTGGCCCCGAAACCGTACCCGTCGCCGGACACGTCGAGGAGTTGCGGAATGAGGAAGACCCCCGTCGCGGTGCCGAGGCAGATCACGAACGTCAGCACACACGACTTCCAGATCACAGGCCGCGCCAGCATGCCCAGATCGATCAGCGGCGCGGCCGCACGACGCTCAACGGCAATCCACCCGGCCACGAAGGCGGCCAGAAGCGCGAGGAGGGCGAGGAGCGCGAGCGGCTGCGAGCCGGCGTCGGGCGCCACCGCGAGGACGAGCATGAGCGTGACCAGTATCCCGCTCAAGAGAAGCATGCCCGGCCAGTCGATCCCGGCTCCGTCCGACCGGCCCGGCTCATCAGCCGGCATCAGCCTGTTCACCAGCAGGGTGAACCCGATGACCGCGAACGTCGGCAACGCGAACATCCAGTGTCGGGAGAGCGCTTCCGCCACCGGCCCGGCCGCCAGAAGACCCACCATCGAGCCACCCACGAACATCCCGCTGACCAGCCCGATGGCCACCTTCGACTCCCGCGCGGGAAGGTGTTTGCGCACCACGATGAACGACAGGGGCAGCGCGCCGATCATCGCCCCCTGCAGTACCTGGCCGAGCAGCAGCACGGGCAGGTTCGGCGCCACCGCGGAGACCAGGCCACCGACCGAGACCACCGCCATCAGCCGGATGAGGACCCGTTTCCCGCCGTAGCGGTCGCCGAGCTTGCCCGCGAGCGGTGTGACGAGCGCGCCGGTGATGGCGAGCACGATGTTGAGCACCGCCCCTGTGGACGGACTGATGTCCAGCTCGCGTTGCAGGAGCGGGAGCGTCGGCGCCACCACCGACTCCAGGGACCCGGTGGCGACGGCCAGCATGCCGAGGGCCCAGATGGCGGCCTTTTCGACGCGGACCGGTGGAGCGAGCGTTGCGGTCATGGACGAGACGTCCTTTCCGGCATGGGCGGGCGAGCAAGGACATGTGCCGAGTTCAAAACTACACTACACCGTGCAGTGTAGGACGGTTAAGATGTGGCCATGCCGACCACGAAGTCACCGACCACGAAGACGCTGCGCGAGGGGTCCGCGCACAAGCGGGCCGCCATCCTCACGGCGGCCCGGGAACTGTTCCTCGCCGACGGCTTCGACCGGTCGAGCGTCGACGCGGTCGCCGCACGGGCCGAGGTGTCCAAGCGGACGGTCTACGACTACTTCGGCGACAAGCAGACGCTGCTGCAAGCAGTCGTCGACGCCGTCGGCCAGTCACTGATCACCACGATCCGGCGCACCCTCGACGACACGCTCGCCGACCTCGCCGAGGACGCCGAACTCGAGGACGCCCTGGTCACGTTCTCGATGCGCATCGCGACCGACATGCTCGGCTCGGCGGAGTACGCGACGCTGCAACGACTGGTCCGGGCGGAGTCCGGCAACCTTCCGCACCGGGGCTACAACGCCATGGCCGACACCCCCGACGAGGCGATCGCCGAGCGGTTCGCCGCCCTGGCCGCGGCCGGGCTGCTCGACGTCCCCGACCCCCGACTGGCGGCCGACCAGTTCATCGCGCTGACCTTCGGCGTCGCCCTTGACCGGCTCGGTTCCGCGAACGCCGCGCAGGACACCCGTGTCCGGCCGCTCGTCGTCGAGGGAGTGCGGACCTTCCTCCGGGCGTACCGGACCAGGTGACTGACGCCCGGAGGGCCGCTACGCCCCGGCGTCGAAGCCCAGTTCACCCTCGACGAACGTCATCTTGACCTCGGTGGCGTGGACTTGAGTGACCGGCACGGCGAAGGGGTTCTGGCCGACGACGATGACATCGGCGAGCATGCCCGGTTCGATCCGCCCGACCCGGTGCGCCATGCCCTCCTGGCGCGCGGAGTTGACCGTAAAAAGGTCAAAGGCCTGCTCCAACGTGATGGCTTGCGACGCGCCGAAGCTGTCAAGGCTGCCCCCTGGCCGCTGCCGCGTGACGAGCGTTTCGATGGCGGACCACGGATTCACCGACGGCACCACGCACCAGTCCGACCCCGGCACGACCAGCGCGTGGGCTTCGAGCATCTCGCGCACCGGCCATACGCGTTCAACCGCCTGTGGGCCGACGGCCGTTGCGATGTCGGAGCAGATGGGGGAGGGCTGCCACAAGTAGGGCGAGACCTCGAACGTCGCGCCGATCTGCGCCGCCCGCTCGATGTCGGTCTTCGTCACGAACGTGCAGTGTCCTACGTTGTGCATGCAGGGGCCGTGTCCGTTGGCCGCGCGTGCGGCCTCGATGGCGTCGAGCGCCGCCCGGACCGCCGCATCGCCGGCCGCGTGGAACTTGACGGTGATGCCCATCCGGTCGAATCGGGTCACCGCCTGATCGAGGACTGCCGGCGCGATCGCGAGCACTCCGTGCCGGCCTGCCTCGTCGTCTCGTCCCTCACCCGTGGCTGTGTAGGGCTCGATCATCGCCGCCGTGCGGCTGTCGGTCGGTACCCCGTCGAGGAAGATCTTCACGCAGTCGGGCGTGATGTGACCGCTCGCGCAGAGGTTCCGCGTCGCGATCACCTCTTCACAGGCAGGGTCATTGGGAGACCACACGAGACTGAGACGCACACGCTGCCTGACCGCTCCGCGCGCGGCGAGCCGGGTGTAGGCGAGCAGTTCGGCCCGCGGCCCGGCGGTGAACCCGACCGCGGCCTCGGTGAACGACGTGATCCCGTAGGAGAGCATCTCTCCCAGCGCCCACTCCAGGGCCGCCTCCACCTCTTCGTCGGCCGGTTTGGGGGCCGATGCGGCGAGCAGATCGGCGGCGGTCTCGCGTTGTATGCCGCTCGGACGGCCTGCGAGGTCCCTCTCGAAGACGCCGCCCGGCGGGTCCGGTGTGCCGGGGCCGATTCCGGCGGCCCGGAGTGCCGCGCTGTTCGCCCATGAGCTGTGTCCGCTGGTGTCCTCCAGGAGGACGGGATGATGCGGGGCGACAGCGTCAAGGACGGTCCGGTCCGGGAGGGCACCGAGCGCGGACGTGTCCCATTGCCCGCCGAGAACCCACGCGCCGGGCGCGGCGCGAGACACGTGCGCGGCCACGATGCGGAGGGTGTCGGCCAGGTTCGAGCCCTGCGGGACCTTGCAGCGGCGTTCGCGGATTCCGGCGTAGATCGGGTGCACATGCAGGTCGTGCAGGCCCGGGAGAACGGTGTCGCCCGCCAGCTCCATCACCCGCGTGTCCGGTCCGCGCCGGCGCAGCACCTCCTCGCGGCCGCCGACCACTTCGATGACACCGGCGCGTACGGCGAGTCCCTCCGCCCAGCCCGACGACGTCTTGACGTGCCCGCCCACCAGAACCGTGTCCGCGTACTGATCGGTCATGGCGCTCCCCCTCTCCACCGCCGGCTCGGCGACTCAGCGGCGGTTGATGAATCCGGCGTCGACGGGCAGCGTGACACCGGTGACATAGCGGGCCTCGTCCGAGGCCAGCCACAGCACGGCGTTCGCCACGTCGACCGGCTCAACTGTGGCCACCGGAAGGGCATTTGGCGCATCCCCGGACAGCATCGGGTCCTGGGCGACGAACTCGACGATGGCCGGATCGGTCACCATGCGGGTGGCCACGCCGGTGGGGTGCACCGAGTTCACCCTGATGCTGTGCCGGGCGAGGTTGTTGGCGTACGTACGCATAAGACCGACCACACCGTGTTTGGAGGCGGCGTAGCCCAGGCCGCCGTTGCTGGCCCCGCCGATGCCTACAAGGCCCGCGGTGGAGCTGACGATCACGATCGACCCGCCCCGCTCGGCGGCGACCATCGACGGGATGGCCACCTCGATGGTGTGGAACGTGCCGGTGAGGTTCACATCGATGGCGTCGTGCCACGCCTGCACCCGGTCTTCCACAAGGAGCGGTGCGATCCCGGCGTTGGCGACGACGACGTCGATCTGCCCGAACTCGGCGAGCCCCGCGTCGTACGCCTCTTGGAGGGCGGCCCGATCGCGCACGTCCGCCTGCCGTGCCACGACGCGGCGGTCCAGGGCCCGCACTTCGTCGACCGCCTCGCCCAGCTCCTCCGGTGTCGACTGCGGGTAGGGCACGGTGTCGACCGGCCCGCAGATGTCCACGATGACCAGGTCGGCGCCTTCCTCCGCCATCCGTAGAACGTGGCCGCGGCCGAGTCCGCCGGCCGCGCCGGTGACGAAGGCCACCTTGCCGTCAAGACGCCCCTTCATGGTTCCGGCCTACCGCAGGGATCTACGAACGTCACCTCGCCGCGATGTTCCGGCGAGAACCGGGTGTGTTCGCCTTCTCATCGTGGCTGATATCGCCGTCGACGCGTAACGTGAAGCGGCATGAAGATCCACGCCTGCGACCTGCGACGGGACAGCTCGTCATGAAGATCCTCATCAGCGCCGACATGGAGGGCGCCACCGGCGTGACCTGGCCCGCCGATGTGCTGCCCGGTACGCCGCAGTGGGAGCGGTGCCGGGCGATGTTCACCTCGGACGTCAACGCCGCCGTGCTCGGTTTCTTCGACGGCGGTGCCGACGAGGTGCTCATCAACGAGGCGCACTGGACCATGCGCAATCTGCTCCTGGAGCAGCTGGACGAGCGGGCCCAGATGCTGACAGGGCGTCACAAGTCGCTCTCCATGGTCGAGGGCGTCCAGCACGACGACGTCGACGGCATCGCGTTCATCGGGTACCACGCGGGCGCCGGCATGGAGGGCGTGCTCGCGCACACCTACCTCGCCAACTCGATCACCGGCGTGTGGGTCAACGACGTACGCGCGAGTGAAGGGCTGCTCAACTCGCATGTGGTCGCCGAGTACGGCGTGCCCGTCGTCCTCGTCACCGGCGACGATCTGGCCTGCGAGGACGCGCTCGGCTATGCGCCGGGCGCGCTGAAGGTGGCCGTGAAAGACCATGTGTCGCGGTACGCAGCGGTGTGTCGGACGCCGGCGCGCACCGCCGCCGACATCCGGGCCGCGGCGCGGGAGGCGGCGGCCCTCGCCACGCGCCACCAGCCGGTCCAGGGCGGCCCGTTCACCGTCGAGCTGGAGTTTGACGCCGAGCATCTGGCCATGGCGTCGACCGTCGTGCCGGGCGTGCGGCGCAGCGGCGAGCGGAAGGTCGCGTACACCAGCGAGACCATGTACGAGGGCATCCGCACCTTCAAGGCCGTCACGACGATCGCATCGGCCGCCGTGGAGGAGCAGTATGGCTGAGCAGACGGGGGAGCAGGCAGGGGAGCGGGCGAGACCGCAGGTCGACGCGAAGGCTCTCGACGAGGTCGTGCGGTTCACGTCCGATCTCATCCGCATAGACACCACCAATCGCGGCAGCGGCGACTGCAGGGAGCGGCCCGCCGCCGAATACGTCGCCGAGTGCCTGGCCGGGGCCGGGCTCGAACCGACGCTCCTGGAGTGCTCACCGGGGCGTACGAACGTCGTCGCGCGCGTCGAGGGCACGGATCCGTCGGCCGACGCGCTGCTGGTCCACGGCCACTTGGACGTCGTGCCCGCCGAGGCGTCCGACTGGAGCGTGGACCCGTTCTCCGGAGAGCTCCGCGACGGTGTGGTGTGGGGCCGCGGCGCCATCGACATGAAGAACATGGACGCGATGATCCTTTCCGTCGTGCGCGGCTGGGCCCGTGCGGGCGTGCGGCCCCGGCGGGACATCGTGATCGCGTTCACCGCGGACGAGGAGGCGAGCGCCGAGGACGGCTCTGGCTTCCTCGCCGACCGGCACGCCTCCCTCTTCGAGGGGTGCACGGAAGGCATCAGCGAGTCCGGTGCCTTCACCTTCCACGACGGGCGGGGCAACCAGCTCTACCCCATCGCCGCGGGCGAGCGCGGCACCGGCTGGCTCAAGCTCAGCGCGCGCGGCAAGGCGGGCCACGGCTCGAAGGTGAACCACGCCAACGCGGTGACCAAGCTGGCGGAGGCGATCGCCCGCATCGGGCAGCACCGCTGGCCGGTGCGGCTCACGCCGACGGTCCGTGCGGCGCTGCTCGATCTGGCCGGGCTCTACGGCGTGGAGGCCGATCCGGACGCGCCCGGATTCGACGTGGATGTCCTCCTGGAGAAGCTCGGCCCGGCCGCCTCCCTCGTCGAGCCGACCGTACGCAACAGCGCCAACCCGACCATGCTGCAGGCCGGTTACAAGGTCAATGTGATTCCAGGGGAAGCCGTCGCCTACGTGGACGGGCGCATGCTGCCCGGTGGCGAGGAAGAATTCGTCGCCACCCTTGACCGGCTCACCGGCACGGACGTCGACTGGGAGTTCCACCACCGAGAGGTGGCGCTGCAGGCGCCGGTGGATTCGTTGACGTACGCGAAGATGCGAGCCGCCGTGGAGGAGTTCGCGCCCGAAGGGCATGTGATGCCGTACTGCATGTCCGGCGGCACCGACGCCAAGCAGTTCTCGCGCCTTGGGATCACCGGGTACGGCTTCTCGCCGCTGAAGACCCCGGAGGGCTTCGACTACCAGGCCCTCTTCCACGGCGTGGACGAGCGGGTGCCGGTCGACGCGCTGCACTTCGGCGTCCGCGTTCTCGACCGCTATCTGCGAACGGCCTAGGGAACAAAGGGACATGGGGGAAGAGAGGGACATGAGACAGACCCAGGCGTACGGATCGTGGCCGTCACCCATCGACGCCGCGCTCGCAGCGGCCCACGACGGCTCTCCGGCCCAAGTCGGCTTCGTCGGGACGGAGGCGTGGTGGACCGAGCCGCGGCCCGCGGAAGGCGGCCGGCGTGCGCTGGTGCGGCGGAGCCCGGACGGGGTGGAGGAATCGGTGCTGCCCGCTCCGTGGAACGTGCGCAGCCGGGTCATGGAGTACGGCGGGCAGGCCTGGGCCGGGGCCGAGGGAGCCGCGGGTCCGCTGGTCGTGTTCGCGAACTTCTCCGACCAGCGGCTGTACGCGTACGAGCCCGAACGCCCCGGCGGCGTGCCGCGCCCGCTCACGCCGGTCTCCGACGTGGGCGGCGGACTGCGCTACGTCGACCCCTGTGTGCACCTGGACCGGGGCGAAGTCTGGTGCGTCATGGAGGAGTTCACCGGGGAAGCGCCCACCGATGTGCGCCGTGCAGCCGTCGCCGTGCCCCTGGACGGCTCGGCGGCACAGGACCGCGCCGCGCTGCGTGAACTCACCGACGACCGGCACCGGTTCATCACCGGGCCCCGGCTCTCGCCCGACGGCGTCCGCGTCGCGTGGATCGCCTGGGATCACCCCCGGATGCCGTGGGACGGCACGGAACTGCTGGTCGCCGACGTCCGCGCGGACGGCACGTTCGGCGCGCCGAGAGCGGTCGCAGGCGGGCCCCGCGAGTCGATCGCGCAGGTGGAGTGGAGCGTCGACGGGCAGCTTCTGTACGCCGGTGACCAGACCGGCTGGTGGAACCTGTACCGCCAGGACCCGGCCGACGGCGGCCGCGGGACGCCCCTGTGCACGCGCGACGAGGAGTTCGCGGGACCCCTGTGGCAGGTCGGAGCCGGCTGGTTCGCGCCGCTGGACAGCGGACTGATCGCCGTCGTGCACGGCAAGGGCGCCACCTCGCTCGGCGTGCTCGACCCGGAGACCGGCGAGGTCGTCGACGCGGCGGGCCCCTGGACCGAGTTCGCGTCGACCGTCGCGGTCTGCGGTGCCCGGGTCGCCGGCGTCGCGGCGAGCCCCCGCAGCGCGTACGAGGTGGTGGAGCTGGACACGAGCACCGGCCGCGCCCGCGTGATCGGCGCCGCGCACGACGACCCCGTGGACACCGCGTACTACCCCGAGCCGCGCATCCGCACCTTCAGCGGCCCGGCCGGGCGTGAGATCCACGCGCACATCTACCCGCCGCACCACCCCACCCGCGTCGCCCCCGACGACGAACGGCCGCCCTACGTGGTGTGGGCGCACGGCGGCCCCACCGGCCGCTCGCCCCTCGTGCTCGACCTGGAGATCGCCTACTTCACCTCGCGCGGCATCGGCGTCGCCGAGGTCAACTACGGCGGGTCGACGGGCTACGGCCGCGCCTACCGCGAACGGCTGCGCGAGCAGTGGGGCGTGGTCGACGTCGAGGACTGCGCGGCCGTCGCGCTCGCCCTCGCCGACGAGGGCACGGCGGACCGGGACCGGCTCGCGATCCGCGGCGGCAGCGCGGGCGGCTGGACCACGGCGGCGTCCCTGACCACGACGGACGTGTACGCCTGCGGCACCATCATCTATCCGGTCCTCGACCTCACGGCGTGGGTCGACGGCGGGACGCACGACTTCGAGTCGCGCTATCTGGATTCGCTGATCGGGCCGTTCGACGAGGCGCGGGCACGGTACGTGGAACGCTCGCCCGCCGAGCACGCCGACCGGGTCACCGCGCCGTTCCTGCTGCTGCAGGGGCTCGACGACGTGATCTGTCCGCCCGCGCAGGCCGAGCGGTTCATCGCCGAGCTCGAGGGGCGCGGGATGCCGTACGCGTACATCGCCTTCGAGGGCGAGGGCCACGGATTCCGCCGCGCGGACACGCTGGTGCGGGCCCTGGAGACGGAACTCTCCCTGTACGCCCAGGTGTTCGGCCTGAACCTGACGGGACCTGTCCCCACCCTGGAGCTCGTCAAGTGAAGCCGCTGACCCGACCCGCACGGCTGACCCCCGGCGCGCGGGTCGCCGTCGTGGCCCCGAGCGGACCGGTGGAGCGGGACCAGCTGGCGGCGGGGCTCGACATCCTGCGCGCCTGGAACCTGGACCCCGTCGTCGCACCTCACGTCCTCGACCGGCACGGGGAGTTCGACTACCTGGCGGGCGGCGACGCGGACCGGGCCCGGGACCTGGAGCGGGCATGGTGCGATCCCACCGTGTCCGCGGTGTTCTGCGCGCGCGGCGGGTACGGCGCCGCGCGGATGGCGGACCTCGTCGACTGGACGGCGATGCGGGCCGCGGGGCCCAAGGTGTTCCTCGGCTACAGCGACATCACCACGCTCCACGAGGCGTTCGCCGCGCGCCTCGGCCTCGCCACACTGCACGGCCCGATGGTCGCGGTCGCCGACTTTCTCAAGAACACACGGGCCCAGGACCATCTGCGCGCGACGCTCTTCGAGCCGGAGAGCGTGCAGGTGATCGCACCCGAAGGGGCGGCCGCGCTGGTGGCGGGGCGGGCCCGTGGTGTCACGCTCGGCGGGTGCGTGAGTCTGCTCGCCGCCGACCTGGGCACGGCGCACGGGCGGGTGTCCGCGCGCGGCGGGCTGCTCTGCGTGGAGGACATCGGCGAGGAGGCGTACCGGCTCGACCGGATCCTCACGCAGTTGCTGCGTGCCGGGTGGCTGGAGGGCGTCGCAGGGATCGCACTCGGCTCCTGGGAAGACTGCGAGCCGGCCGGTGATGTGCGGGCCCTCTTCGCCGACCGGCTCGGCGGGCTCGGGGTACCGATCGTCGAGGACTTCGGCTTCGGCCACTGCGAGGGCGCGCTGACGGTTCCGTTCGGCCTGCCGGCCGAACTGGACGCGGAGGCGGGGACGTTGACGCTTGAGGTGTCGGCGTTGGCATGAGGTCCGCCTGCCGCCTGCCGCCTGCCGCCTGCCGGGTGCCGGGCGCCGGCGCCGGGAAGCGGCGTGCTGGATCTCTGCCGAGATCCGGGCACCGGGTGTCCGTCCGGGTCCGTGTGCCGGGCCTCTGTCAGGTTCCGCGTACCGGGTGTCCGTCCGGGTCCGTGTGCCGGGCCTCTGTCAGGTTCCGCGTCCCGGATCTCGGTCAGGGGCCGTGTGCCGTCCCTCCGTCAGGTTGCGCGTACCGGCGTCCGTCAGGTTCCGCGTGCCGACCGTCCGTCAGGGTCCGTGCACCGGAGGCATGTCAGGGCTCGTGTGCCGACCCTCCGTCAAGGTCCGTGTGCCGGGCCTCTGTCAGGTTCCGCGTCCCGGATCTCGGTCAGGGGCCGTGTGCCGTCCCTCCGTCAGGTTGCGCGCACCGGCGTCCGTCCGGGTCCGCGTGCCGACCCTCCGTCAGGGTCCTCGCACCGGACGCACGTCAGGGCTCGCGTGCCGGGCCTCCGTCGAGATCCGTGCACCGGGCCTCCGTCACGTTCCCCGTGCCGGCCCTCCGCCCAGACCTGCATACCGGGCCTCCGTCAAGACCCCCGTACTGAATATCCGTCAAGATTCGTCGAGAAACGCCCGTCACGAGCGTTGACCCCGACGTGACGTGTGTCACAGCATGACCCTGGCCGGGTACTGACCGGTCGGTATTCGGCTGTCCTCAGCGTGGAGGTCTCGTGTCCCGTCGTACCGCACCCCGACGTGCCGTCTCCCGGTCCCGCGCGCCGCTCGGCCTCGCCCTGGGTGCCGCGCTCGTCGCCCCGCTCGCCGTCGTGGGCCCCGCCACGGCGAGCGCGACCGGCAAATACACCGTCACGCCGCTGAAGTTCACGGTCGGCGTGGGTGGCAGGAGTTGCACCGTCGACGCCGATCTCTACCGGCCCGCCGGAGTGGACGCCGCGCACCCCGCGCCCGCCGTGCTCACCACCAACGGCTTCGGCGGCAGCAAGTCCGACGGGACCGCGGACACCGGCAAGGCCTTCGCCGAGCGCGGCTACGTCGGGCTCGTCTACTCGGGGCTGGGCTTCGGCAAGTCCGGGTGTCTGATCTCCCTCGACGACCCGAAGATCGACGGCAAGGCGGCCTCCGGGCTCATCGACTTCCTCGCGGGCAAGCGCGCCGCCGACGACGGCACGAAGATCGACTACGTCACCAAGGACGCCGGGGCCGACCCCCGTGTCGGCATGATCGGCGGCTCCTACGGCGGGGCGATCCAGCTGGCGACGGCCGCCGTCGACCACCGGGTCGACGCCCTCGTACCGATGATCACCTGGCACGACCTGAACTACTCGCTCGACCCGAACAACGCCTCCGACCGCAGCGTCCCCGGCGCCGCCAAGTGGCAGTGGATGAACGGCTTCTACCTCGTCGGTGAGGGCCAGCCGCTGCTCGTGCGGAGCCTGGACCCGTCCCGCATCAACTCCCGGAACTGCCTGCACTTCGCCACGCAGGCCTGCGAGACGATCCGCACCCTCAACTCGGGCCGCTATCCCGCCGACAAGACCGCCGCACTCCAGAAGTACGCCCGCAGCGTCTCGCCCGTCTCCTACCTGCCCCGGGTCAAGGCGCCCACCCTCCTCGTCCAGGGCCAGGCGGACAGGCTGTTCAACCTCAACGAGGCGCAGGCGACGTACGAGACACTGAAGGCACAGGGCACCACGGCCAAGATGATCTGGCAGTCCTGGGGCCACAGCGGCGGCCTCACCGCCCCGGCGTCCGGCGAGCTCAACCTCTCCAAGGGCAACTGGGAGACCAGCTACGTCGGCAAGCGCATCCTGTCGTGGTTCGACCGCTATCTCCACCGGAAGAAGGGCGTCGGCACCGGACCCGCCTTCGCCTACCACCAGGACTGGGTGCCGAGGGGCAGCGGACCGAACGGCTCCTACGCCACCGCGCCGCAGGTGCCCGCGCTCAGCCAGAAGCTGTATCTGTCCGGCGAGGGCAAGCTCGTCGACAACCGCGCGAAGGTCGCACGCGGCAGCCGCGAGTACCGGAACCGGCTGATCCCGACGAGTCACTCGGAGCGATCCATCGCCGGGATGATCGGGCTTCCCGACACCGCACCGCGCGACACCAAGGGCACCCACCTCGACTGGACGAGCGAGCCGCTGACCGCCCCGGTGGACGTGGTGGGCGCCCCGAAGGCGACCCTCAAGGTCGTCTCGCCCCGGACGGCGAAGGTGCAGAACTCCGGCGACGCCGCCGACAAGCTGGTCCTCTTCGCGAAGCTGTACGACATCGCGCCCGACGGCAAGAAGACGCTGGTGCGCCGCCTCGTGGCCCCCGTGCGCGTCCCGGACGTGACCAAGCCGTTCACCTTCTCGCTGCCGGGGATCGTGCACCGGTATAACGCGGGCCACAAGCTGCGGTTCACCGTCGCGGCCAGCGACGACGCGTACATCGGGAACAGGGGCATCAAGCCGGTGACGGTCACCAGCGCGCCCGACGACACCGGGGTGCTGCGCCTGCCCGTCGTCCGCTGAACCCGGACTCACCCGTACGGCCCACACCCCCACCCCGGAGCGGCACCCACCGCGCGCAAACCCTCCCCGGCGGCCCATGCTGGTCGCCAGGGGAGGGCGGCCGAAGCTCTGACGGAAGGGTCCACGCATGAGTCCCAGCACCTCCACGAGCGGCTCGAAGAAGAGCAGCTCGGGTGGCGGCGGCATCCGTGGCGCCATGACGCCCGGCAGGGTGGCCGTCCTCACGCTCGCCGTGCTCGGCCTGATCTTCATCTTCGAGAACACCCGCCACACCAAGATCAGGCTTCTGATCCCCGTAGTGACCATGCCCCTGTGGGTGGCACTGCTCGGCACGGGTCTGATCGGTGCGCTCTGCGGGGCGTACTTCATGCGGAGGCGCAAGTGAACGTACATCTCAGGCGCGCGGGAGCCGTCGCAGGCGCGGCGCTCGCGGCGGGCGTCATGACCGTGACGACGGCGGCCGCGGCGGGACCGCCGATGCCGGACTTCCGGGGGAAGGGCCTCGCGCGGGTCTTCTCGGGCCTCGACTACCGCACCCGCGTCGACGTCCACGACACCAGCGGCTTCGACCGGCACGTGCTGTGGCCGCCCAGCTGGAAGGTGTGCTCCCAGTCCCCGGCGCCCGGCAAGGAGCTGGCCGGGCAGCGCGTCACCATCGGTGTGGTGAAGAAGGGCGAGAGCTGCCCCGGATGACGCGGGAGCTAGCGTGGCCGGATGCCTGAAAGCACCACCTACCTCGCCGAGGGCCCCCGCGTGGGCATACGCCCCTACACCCTCGCGGACGGCCCCGAGTTCACCACGCGCGCGCGGGAGAGCGGTGAGCTGCACCGCCCCTGGCTCTTCCCGCCCATCACCGACACGGCCTACGCCTCGTACGCGGGCATCCTCATCGAGGACCCGACCAAGGCCGGGTTCCTGCTCTGCGAGCGGGCGGCCGGCGGCAGCGTCGCCGGGTTCGTCAACATCAACAACATCGTCGAGGGCGGCTTCCGGTGCGGGGCGCTCGGCTACGGCGCCTTCGCGCATGCGGCGGGGCGCGGGCTGATGCGGGAGGGGCTCGGACTCGTCGTGCGGTACGCCTTCGACGTACTGAAACTGCACCGCCTGGAGATCAACGTCCAGCCCCGCAACGCCGCGTCCATCGCCCTCGCCCGCCGCTGCGGCTTCCGGCTCGAGGGCTTCTCGCCGGACTTCCTCTTCATCGACGGGGCCTGGCGCGATCACGAACGGTGGGCGTTGACCGCAGGGACACAATTCTGACCGGTGGAGCCCCTGGTCGGGGCCGCCGTCAGCGTGTTCCATGGTGATCGTGACGACCACCGTGCGACGTGACGTACTGACGCTGCCCGCCGCCCCCTTGGGCCCCGAGAATCCGCTGACACCGCTGCGGCCGCTGCGCAGGGTGCACACTCTGGAAGAGCGGGGCAGAGAGGGGCTGCCGCGTGACATGGCGCGGCAGTTGGGGTACGAGCCGCTGCGCGGCATCCTGCCGACCCGGGTGCTCGACGGGTACGGCCGTGAGCGCACCGAGACGACGCTCGACACGCTCGTCATCGAGAACGACCGGCTGCGTGCCACCGTCCTGCCGGGCCTCGGCGGCCGCGTCCACTCCCTCTTCCACAAGCCCACGGGCCGTGAACTCCTTTACCGCAACCCGGTGTTGCAGCCCGCCGACTTCGCGCTCAACGGCGCCTGGTTCTCCGGCGGCATCGAGTGGAACATCGGCGCCACCGGCCACACGACGCTGTCCTGCGCGCCCCTGCACGCCGCCCGCGTGACCGCACCCGACGGCGGCGAGATGCTGCGGCTCTGGGAGTGGGAACGCCTGCGTGACGTGCCCTTCCAGGTGGACCTGTGGCTGCCCGCGGACTCCGACTTCCTGCACGTCGGCGTGCGGATCCGCAATCCGCACGAGAAGCCGGTGCCGGTGTACTGGTGGTCCAACATCGCGGTGCCCCAGGAGCGCCGCGTCCTCGCCCCGGCCGACGAGGCCTGGCACTTCGGGTACGCGGGCGGCCTGCGCAAGGTGCCGGTGCCAGAGACCGACGGGGTGGACCGGACGTATCCGCCGCGCAGCGAGTACGCCGCCGACTACTTCTACGACGTACCGGCCGACGCCCGGCGGTGGATCGCCGCGCTCGACGACGACGGGCACGGACTCGTCCAGACGTCGACCGATCTGCAGCGCGGCCGCAAGCTCTTCGTCTGGGGCACCGGCACCGGCGGGCGGCGCTGGCAGGAGTGGCTGACCGAGCCGGGCACCGGCGGCTACGCGGAGATCCAGGCGGGTCTCGCGCGGACCCAGCTGGAGCACATACGCCTGGACGCCGAGGCCGAGTTCGCCTGGCTGGAGTCGTACGGCCCGCTCTCGGCCGAGCCGGACGTGGTGCACGGCGGAGACTGGTCGGCCGCGCGCGGCGAGGCCGAGCAGCGGCTCGCCCAGGCGCTGCCCCGCGACGCGGTGGACGCGGCGTACGAAGCCTGGCGGCCCTGCGCCGACGCCGAACCCGGCGAGCGGCTCGCCACCGGGTCCGGCTGGGGAGCGCTCGAAGTCCTGCGCGCCGGCCACAAGTTGTCCGGCACGCCCTTCGACGAGGCCGACCTCGGCCCTGAACAGGCGCCGTGGGTCGAGCTGTTGCACTCCGGCGCCGTCCCGGAGCCGCGCCGTGTCGCCCCGCCGGGACCGACCCTTGTCGCCCCGCACTGGCGGGACATGCTGGAGACGGCGCCCGCGCGGCCGGTCGCCGAGTATCACCTGGGCGTCGCCCAGTGGCATGCCGGTGACCTCGCCCAGGCGGTGCGCAGCTGGGAGCGCGGGCTCGAACTCGCCCCGTCCCGCTGGCCGTTGCTGCGCTGCCTGGCCGTCGCGGACCAGGAGTCGGGCCACATGGAAAGGGCCGCAGACCGGTACGCGGAGGCCTTCGACGACCTGTGCCAGGAGCGGCGCGACGACGGCGCCCTGTGGACGTCCGCGACCGCCGCGCTCGGCCGGGAGGCGATGGCCGTGCTGCTCACGGCGGGACGGTACGGCGCGGCCCGCGGCATATGGGACCGCCTGCACGAGGCCACCCGCGCGGAGGGCCGCTTCCGGCTCGTCGAGGTCCAACTGCTCCTGGCCGAGGGCGAGAAGACCGCGGCGCGGGCGATATTCGACGAGGGCTTCGAGCCGGCCGACCTGCGCGAGGGCGCCGAGGTGCTCGGCGAGCTGTGGCGCGCGGCGACCGACGAGGAACTGCCGGCGCGCTACGACTTCCGGATGCGGGCGTCGGCGTCGTCCGAGGAGTGAGAACCGCCCGTGCCGGGACCTGGGCAGCCCGGCACGGGCGGTGACTGTGGAGGCGACGGCGGTCGTCGTTTCGCCAACTCGCCGTTCCTGGCGACGACTCGGCCCCCGTGCACGACCATGTCCCGCTGCGGCATGTCCACCAGGACCTGCTGCACGCCTTCACCGCGTACGAGGATGAAGTCGGCCGGGGCGCCGGGCTTCAGGTCGGCGTGGTCCAGGCCCATCACGTCGGCGCCGCCGTGCGCGCCCACGCGGTAGCACTCGGCGAGTTCGTCGTCGAGGCGGACGTCGGTGACCCAGCCGAGTATGTGCGTGCGGTGCAGCATGTCGGCGTTGCCGAACGGGCTCCACGCGTCGCGCACGCCGTCCGAGCCGAGCCCGACGCGCACGCCGTGCTCGCGCAGCTCCGCGATCGGCAGGACGAGCGACTCGTTCGGCGCCACGGTCGTCAGGGAGATGTCCTGCTCGCCCAAGTCGGCCGCCATTTTGCCCAGTTCGGAGTCGGACAGGTACGGCAGGCAGAAGACGTGGCTGACCGTGACCTTGCCGCGCAGGGAGAGCGCGCGGGTGCGGTCGATGATGGCCCGCAGGACCTTGGTGCCCTTCTCGTCGCGGTCGTGGAGGTGGATGTCCACGCCGACGCCGTGCCGGTCCGCGAGGTCGAAGACCAGGTCGAGCTGTTCGTCCATCGCGTTGTCGAAGCTGATCGGGTCGATGCCGCCGACCAGGTCGATGGAGCCGGAACGGGCCGCCTCCTCAAGGAGTTCCGCCGTGCCGGGCGTCCGGATCACGCCGTGCTGCGGGAACGCCACGATCTGCACGTCGAGCGCGTGCTTGAGGCGCTCGCGGGCCGTGTTCACGCCCTCGACGCCGGCCAGGTCGTAGGCGGGCGCCACGTCCACGTGGGCGCGCATCGCGCGGGTGCCGCGGGTCACGGCGTGCGCCATCAGGCCGTACGCGCGTTCCCCGACGGGCCGCTTCTGGCTCTTGAAGAGCACCACGTCCTGGGCGACGTAGTCGGCGATGCCGCTCGCGGGCTTGCGGCTGACCCAGTCGCCGCCCCACGTCGTCTTGTCGGGGTGGATGTGGGCGTCCACGAGCGAGGGCAGCGCCACGCGCCCGCCGCAGTCGATCACCTCGGCGCCCTTGGGCGCCCGGCCGTCCGTGATCCGGCCGTCGAGCACCGTGAGGTCGACCGGGGTCTTGGCGCCGAAGGGGCGGACGTCGCGGAACACCACGGCCTTGGAACGGCGGCCGTCGGCGCGGGACGCGGCGGCCGGTGAGCCGGCCGACAGGGCGGTGGCGGTGCCTGCCAGGGCGGCGGCGCCGGCGAGCATGCCACGACGGGAGAGGGGCGTCACAGGGGTCTCCTTCGGGGATGTCGGGATGTGGTGCGGGGATGACTGCCAGGAGGTACTGGAGGAGTGGTCAGAGCGCGATGCCCGAACGGACCACGCGTACGGGCTTCTTGAGGACCGTCACGTCGGACAGCGGGTCGCCGTCCACGAGGATCACGTCGCCGGCGAAGCCGCGCGCGAGGCGTCCCGCCGTGCGGTCGATGCCGAGCAGCTTCGCGGCGCCGGTGGTGGCCGTGCGGATCGCGTCGAGCGCGGAGAGGCCGGCCGAGCGCATCAGCTCCACCTCGCGGCCGATGGGCTTGATCTTCCCGCCGGAGGAGTCCGTGCCCGCGGCGAGCGGCACGCCCAGCTCGTGCGCGGCGAGCACGGCCCGCTTCAGGACCGGCAGGTACTGGCGCCCGCGTTCGGCGAGCACCGGGTCCGAGGAGTCGGCGAGACCGGCGATCGCGGTGAGCGTCGGCGTGAAGTACGTGCCCCTGCGCCGCATCTCGGCCAGGGTGTGCTCGCCGACGAACGCGCCGTGCTCCAGGGAGCGGACGCCCGCCATGACCGCGTCGTGGCAGCCCTTCTCGCTGTAGCTGTGGCAGAGCACGCCCTTGCCGCCGCGCCTGGCGGCGGCGACCACGGCGGACACCTGCTCGCGGTCGTACACCTGGGCCAGCGGGTCCTGCTCGGGCAGGCCCGCGCGCTCGTTGACCCGGGTCTTGATGACGTCGGCGCCCCGGGCGAGGTTGACCTCGACGACGCGGCGCAGCGCCTCGGGGGAGCGCACCCCGTCGCGGAGCCCGGCCAGCGGGGTGAGGTCGGGGTCGGCGAGGATCGTGTCGCCCAGGTCGGGCGTGACGAAGACACCGGCGGCGCGCAGCCGGGGCGCCTGGCCGGGGGCCTGGCGGGCCAACTCCCGTACGGCGATGTCCTGGTAGAAGTTGGTCGAGCCGCTGCGGGCACTGGTCGCGCCCTGCGCCACGGCGTTGCGTGCCTCGGCGGCGGTGTTGAGGTGGATGTGCGCGTCGACCAGACCCGGCAGGATCCACCGCCCGTGCGCGCTGATCGTCTCGGCTCCTTCGGGCACCGAGATCCGCCCGCGGGCGCCCGCCGCGCGCACGACGCCGTCCACGATGACGACCACGGCGTCCTCGGTGACCTCGCCGGTCGCCGGGTCGAGCAGCGTGCCGCCTTCGATGACGAGGTCACCGCCGCGCCGTCCGGTACGTGGGGCGGCGGGATCCCGGGTGTCCGCGGCAGCGGCCTGCGGCGCGGCCGCGGCGAGCACGGCGGTGGTCCCCGCGAGCGCGGCGGCGCCGGCGAGGACGCCGCGACGGGTCAGCCGGGACGACGGGGGCGGGGTGTTCTCAACGCACATCGGACGGCTCCAGGACGAGTTACGGAGGGGGCGCGTCCGCAGTTTGTATACCAAGCCGGAGTGTGCCGCAAGGAGGGTCATGCAATGCCCAGGCATATGCGGGGTTATGCCCGGCGCCGAAGGGAGAGCGAAGCCTCTTGGTATACAGAGTCCGTCAGTGGGAGGGATCTTCCTCGAACAGCGACCGCAGCGCCACGGCCTGGCTGTCCCGCACGTGCAGCAGCGTGCTCGCCGCCGCCGTCTCCTCGTCGCCCGCCGCGATGTGCCGGTAGATGAGGTGGTGCTGGGCCCGCATGTGGTCCGGCTCGGCGCGCATGCCGAACAGGAGCTGGAGCTGCCAGCTCAGCTGCTCCATCATGCGGGCGAGCAGCGGATTGCCGGAGAGGGCCACGATGCCCTCGTGGAACGCGGTGTGCGCGGCGACCTCACGCGCCCCGTCGTCCGCGTCCGACGCCTGCTCGGCATGGCCGAGCGTGGCCCGCAGCGCGGCGAGGCCCGGCGGCTCGTCGTCCGGCGCGCACTCGGCCACCCGGCGCGCCGAGAGCCGCGACGCCTGCACGGCCAGCGGCTCCCACACCTCGTACAGATGCCGCACATCGGAACGCTCCAGGCGGCGCACCCGCACCCCGCTGTGCGGAAGCAGCTCGAGGAGGCCCTCGGCGACCAGCGCACGCAGCGCCTCGCGCACGGGCACGCGGGACATCCGCAGCTCCTCGGCGACCTCGCGCTCCACCAGGCGCGAACCCAGCGGATAGCGGCGGTCCACGATGCGCTGCCGGACCGCCTCGCGCGCCTGCGCGCTCAACGACGTCCGCGACGCCTCTTCCTTGCTGCCCGCCACCGCACCGTCCTCCGTTCGGCCTGTCTGCCGTGGAGGATACGGCTCAGGTCGCGGCGCGCCGGTCCACGTACTCGAAGACCGCGCCGTCCGGGTGCATCGCGATGAGGTTGCGGCCCACCGGGGTCGGCACGGGGCCCGCGATGACACGGGCGCCGGACGCGTTCAGGACCGCGTACGCCTCGTCGACGTCCTGGACCGCGATCGTCGCGGAGACCTTCCGGAGGATCTCCAGCTCCCGCTCGGGTCCGCTCATCAGCAGAAAGCAGCCGACCGCCGCGACCGAGACGCCCCCACGCTCGAAACGCTGCGCGGGGCCGCCCGCGAGACGTTCGTAGAAGGCGACCGAGGACTCCAGGTCCTCGACGCAGATACGCAGCGTGGCTCCCAGGATCTCCATACGGGCGAGCCTAGTTGGCGCTGCCCGCACGCGAGATCGTTTCCGGCGACTCCGGTGACTTCCATCCCGTGGCAGCCACCACATCGGCCGCGATGTCCCCGACCGGCCGCCCGTCCGTCGCGATCCGCCGCGTGCCGTCGGGGACGTGCCGCTCCAGGTGGCGGGCCATGAACGCGCTGCGCCGCAGCTGCTGTTGGAGCTCCGAGCCCAGCTCGCGGGCGGTGAGCCGCTCCTCGACGGTGGCGTCCGAAGCGGTCAGGAGTACGCGGATGATGCGCGGCCCGCCGAGCGCGCTGCGGAAGATCCACTCCTCGCTGCCGAGCACGCTTGCCGTGTTCGTGTAGACGAGCCGGCGGCAGCCGAGATCCGTGTAGTTCGCCCAGAGCGCCGCGAGGTTGCGCTCGGTGATCCCGGAACGGTCGGGGTCGCCGTCCGGTGTCGGATGGACCGCGTCCAGGGTGTCGCCCTCGATGTACGCGTGCGCCACGTCCGCCGCCCGAAGGAGCGCCGCGACCTCCCAGCCGACCGAGGACTTCCCGGCCCCGGAACGGCCCCCGATGAGCAGTGCTTCAGGTTCAGGCCTTCGCATGGGGGGGAGCGTGCCAGGCCCGCACGGTCTCACGCGACCCGGTATTCCTCCACGTCCTCCGCGTGCCGCAGCTCAAGACCGTGCCCGACGCCGCCCTCGGGGCGCACGGTGCCGCCCGTCGGGTCCAGGGCCCCGTCGAAGAACATCGACTCGATCCGCACATGGTCGTGGAACCACTCGACGTGCCGCAGATTCGGTACGCAGGCGGCCACCGCGGCATGTGCGTGCGGGGCGCCGTGGGCCGAGACCTCCAGGCCGTGGCCCTGCGCGAGGGCCGCAACGCGCAGCCACTCGGTGATTCCGCCGCAGCGGGTCGCGTCCACCTGGAGGCAGTCGACGGAGGGGAGCATCCGCGCGAAGTACGGGAGATGGCAGCCGTATTCACCGGCCGTCACGTCGCAGGGGAGCGCGTCCCGCACCAGGGCGAGCCCGTGCAGATCGTCCGAGGACACCGGTTCCTCGAACAGGCCCACCCCGTGCTCGGCGAGGACCCGGCCGACCCGTACCGCCTGCTTGCGGGTGTAGCCGCCGCTCGCGTCGACGTACAACTCGGCCTGCGGGCCGATGACTTCACGCGCGGTGCGCACCCGCGCCACATCGCGGGCCGCCGCCCGGCCCCAGCTCTCGCCGACCTTGATCTTGACGCGCGGGATGTGCTGACCGTGCACCCAGCCGGTCAGCTGGGCCGCCAGATGTGTGTCGTGGTACGTCGTGAAGCCGCCGCTCCCGTAGACGGGAACCGCGTCGCGGGCGGCTCCCAGGAGACGCACCAAGGGCAGTTCGAGGAGGCGTGCCTTGAGGTCCCACAGGGCGATGTCGACCGCGGAGAGCGCGCACGAGGCGGCGCCGGGGCGGCCGGTGTTGCGGACCGCCTTGGCCATCGCGTCGTGCGCCGCGGGGATGTCGACGGCGTCGAGCCCCGTGACGGCCGGCACGAGCTGCTCGTCGATGAGGGACACCACGGCGGCGGGGGCATAGGTCCAGCCGGTCCCCGTGGCGTCGCCCGCCGTGACCTCGACGATCACGATCGTCGTGGCATCCCAGGCGAAGGTGCCGTCCGCCTCCGGGGCGTCCGCGGGCACCGAGTACGCGGACATGACGAGTCGTTCGATGGGCACTGCGTCCTTCATCAGGGCGTCCTGGGTCGCGTGGGAGGGGTGGGGAGTGGGGTGTGGGGACGGCGATGCGGCCGTTCGATGTGCGGGGCTGTACGGGTATCCAGGGCGGTGGCGGGCAAACGGCCGGTGCAGGGGCGGGGATGGGCGGGGCCTGCGGGCGGGGATCGGCGGGGCCCGCGGACGTGGATCGGCGGGCCTCACGGAGCGGCCACCGCCTCGCGGCGATGCCCGGCGACCGCGTCCGCGTGGTGGCTCCTCGTGGAGCAGGCGCTGTTGCGGTGGGCTCGGTCAGCGGGTGCCGGACAGCCTCTTGGGACGTGCGCCCGACGAGGCCTTGAACCAGGCGTTGGCCGCCGGCACGAACATCAGGACGAGCGCCCCGAGCACCGCGCTCAGATGCAGCACGCGGCTCGCGCCGAACAGGGCGTCCACCACCCCCAGATCCCGGAAGGCGTCCAGCGGTGCGTGCCCGTCGGCCAGCCACTGGACGGGGCCGACGACGAGGGACGCCGTGCCGAAGCCGCCGAGCCCCACGGCGAGCACCCACCGCGCCCAGTTCCGGCCGCGCCGCAGCTGGACGGCGAGCAGGACGGCCGCCGAGAACACGGTCATCCGCACCACCAGCCCGCCCGCTATCTCCCCGGCGGTCGTGTCCCCGTCGGCGATGAGCCCGCCCACCGCGAGCACCATCTCGAAGACGCCCGCCGCGACCGCGGTGATCCACAGGGCGAAGGCGGTGTGCACCGGCGGGGGAGCGGAGGGCTCACCGCCGCGCACCGGCCGGGACCGCATCGGCTTCGGGTGCCCTGAACGCGTTTCGTACGCCATGGTGTGCCTCGCTCGCTTCCGTAGGGCCGGGACTTCTCCCTGAATCCTTCCGGCGCGGGCATCGCGAGGCACGCCCGCGAGCCCCCGAACCGGGGTGTTGTCAACACCCCTGGGAACCCTGCGGGAACCCCCATGACCAGGGACAGCGTCGGGCCCGCGGGGTTAACCGCGGGCCCGGTCACTCGGTGTGCGCGGCTACCACCGGTACCAGCGGGACCTCGTCCCGGTGGCAGTCGTGCTGCGCATCAGGAATCCGAGGAGCCAGATGACGAGCACGACGACGGCGATCCACCAGAGGACCTGCACCGCGAATCCCGCCCCGAAGAGCAGCAGGGCCAGCAGCAGGACGAGCAGAATCGGAACCATGGTGTCTACCTCCTGCCGTCCGGGTATCCCCGACGGGCCGTCCTACGCGGCGTTTTGAGCCACGGCGCCCGCCGTCAGGACCGCACCGCGGGCAGCCCTACTTCCGGCAGAGGATCTCCCCGTGCAGCACGGTGAACCAGCCGTCGTCCCGCTGCCCCCACTCCCGCCACGCGTCGGCGATGGCCCGCAGCTCCCCGGCGCCGACGTGCCCGGACTCCACCGCGCGGTCGGCGTACGACGAGGCGACCGTGCGGTCCGCCCACAGGCCGCTCCACCAGTCGCGCTCCGGTGCCGATGAGTAGCACCAGGTGCTCGCGGTCGCCGTGACGTCGTCGAAACCGGCCTCCAGCGCCCAGGACTTGAGGCGCCGCCCCGCGTCCGGCTCCCCGCCGTTGGCGCGGGCCACCCGCCGGTACAGGTCGAGCCAGCCGTCCAGGACGGGGGACTGGGGATACCAGGTCATCGCCTCGTAGTCCGCGTCGCGGGCGGCGACGATGCCGCCCGGCGCACAGACCCGCCGCATCTCGCTCAGGGCGCGCACCGGGTCGCCGACGTGCTGCAGCACCTGATGGGCGTGGACGACGCAGAACGAGTCGTCCGGGTACGGCAGGTCATGCACGTCGGCGACGGCGAACTCGACGTTCGTCACGCCCCGCCCGGCGGCCGTCGCGCGGGCCTGGTCCAGGATGCCGGGCGCCTGGTCGACGCCCGTGACCCGGCCGTCGGGGACGAGCTCGGCCAGCTCGGCGGTGATGGTGCCGGGGCCACAGCCGATGTCCAGGACCTTCATGTGCGGCTTGAGTGAACCGGCGAGATAGGCCGCCGAGTTGGCGACGGTCCGCCAGGTGTGGGAACGCAGCACGGACTCGTGGTGTCCGTGCGTGTAGACGGCGGTCTCCTCCGGCATGACGGGAACTCCTTCGCGTTCGCTGCCGCTTGCTGCGGTGCTCCGAACCGTACGCCGCCATGTCGAATAATGAGACCCGCGTATCAGTATATGGTCAGGGCCGGTTGGTGGGGCGGCGGCGGCCGCGGGCAGGGAGCCGACAGGGAATTGATTTGCTCTCCCCGACCCCCGCCGCTGACAATGCGTGACCATGGGACATCTTGAAGCCGCGCACATCGAGTACTACCTGCCGGACGGCCGTGCGCTGCTCGGCGATGTCTCGTTCCGCGTGGGCGAGGGGGCCATCGTCGCCCTCGTCGGGGCGAACGGCGCGGGCAAGACCACCCTGCTGCGGCTGATCTCCGGAGAGCTCCAGCCGCACGGCGGCACCGTCACCGTCAGCGGCGGGCTCGGCGTGATGCCCCAGTTCGTGGGGTCGGTGCGGGACGAGACGACCGTGCGCGAGCTGCTCGTCTCCGTGTCGTCGCCCCGCATCCGCGAGGCGGCCAAGGCCGTGGACGTCGCCGAGCACGCGATCATGACCGTCGACGACGAGGCCGCGCAGCTCCAGTACGCACAGGCGCTCTCCGACTGGGCGGAGGTCCAGGGCTACGAGGCCGAGACGCTGTGGGACATGTGCACCACGGCCGCGCTGGGCGTCCCGTACGACAAGGCCCAGTTCCGCGAGGTCCGCACGCTCTCCGGCGGCGAGCAGAAGCGCCTCGTGCTCGAAGCGCTGCTGCGCGGCGGCGACGAGGTGCTGCTCCTGGACGAGCCGGACAACTATCTCGACGTACCGGGCAAGCGCTGGCTGGAGCAGCGGCTCAAGGAGACGCGCAAGACCGTCCTGTTCGTCTCGCACGACCGGGAGCTCCTCGCCCGCGCCGCCGAGAAGATCGTCAGCGTCGAGCCGGGCCCCGCGGGCGCCGACGCCTGGGTGCACGGCGGCGGCTTCGCCACCTTCCACGAGGCGCGGCGCGAGCGGTTCGCGCGCTTCGAGGAGCTGCGCAGGCGCTGGGACGAGAAGCACGCCCAGCTGAAGAAGCTGGTCCTGAACCTGCGGCAGGCCGCCGCCGTCAGCCACGAAATGGCCTCGCGGTACGCCGCCGCACAGACCAGGCTGCGCAAGTTCGAGGAGGCAGGGCCGCCGCCCGAGCCGCCCCGCGAGCAGGACATCACCATGCGGCTGCACGGCGGGCGCACCGGCATCCGGGCCATCACGTGCAAGGGCCTGGAGCTGACCGGCCTGATGAAACCCTTCGACCTGGAGGTCTTCTACGGCGAGCGGGTCGCGGTGCTCGGCTCGAACGGCTCAGGGAAGTCGCACTTCCTGCGGCTCCTCGCGGGCGGCGACGTCGCGCACAGCGGCGAGTGGAAGCTGGGCGCGCGCGTCGTGGCGGGCCACTTCGCGCAGACCCACGCCCACCCCGAGCTCTTCGGCCGTACGCTCCTCGACATCCTGTGGCGCGAGCACGCCCAGGACAAGGGCCCCGCCATGTCGCGCCTTCGCCGGTACGAGCTGACCGGCCAGGCCGAGCAGCGCTTCGAGCGGCTCTCGGGCGGCCAGCAGGCGCGCTTCCAGATCCTGCTCCTGGAGCTCGAGGGCTCCACCGCACTGCTGCTCGACGAGCCCACCGACAACCTCGACCTGGAATCGGCCGAGGCGCTCCAGGAGGGCCTTGAGGCATACGAGGGAACGGTGCTCGCGGTCACCCACGACCGCTGGTTCGCCCGCTCCTTCGACCGCTACCTGGTCTTCGGCAGCGACGGCCTGGTACGCGAGACACCGGAGCCGGTGTGGGACGAGCGGAGGGTGGAACGCAAGCGCTGAGCGGCTCTGGTGCGCCCCGAAGGGGCGCGGGGCTGTGACATGTGCGGCTCCGCCGCGTGGGCGCGACCAGCCACGACAGGCCAGCAGACGAGCGACGGCCGAGCACCCCGAAGGGGCGCGGGGAACTGCGCGACCAGCCACGACGAAGCCGCAGACGAGCGACGGCACCCACGCGGCACTTCCCGCGGAGCACCCAGCGCCATGCCGCAAGCAGTAGCGCCCCCGCGCCCCAGGAGGACAATGGCGGGTATGGCAGACACGACTGGCAAGGCCGCACACCCGCTCCTCGCCCGGCACGCCGCCGCCCTCGACCTCTTCACCGACCGCGTGCACGAGGTCCGCGCCGACCAGTGGGACGCCCCGACGCCCTGCACCGACTGGTCCGTGCGCGACCTCGTCAACCACCTCACCGTCGAGCAGCTGTGGGTGCCCTCGCTGATCCGCGACGGCGCCACCATCGCCTCCGTCGGCGACGCCTTCGACGGCGACATGCTCGGCCCCGACCCGGTCGTCTCCTGGGACACCGCGGCTGCCGCCGCCCGGGAGGCGTTCGCCGAGCCGGGCGCCCTCGACCGCACCGTCCACCTCTCCTTCGGCGACACCTCGGCCGTCTTCTACTGCGGACAGATGATCACCGACCTCGTCGTGCACGCCTGGGACCTGTCCCGGGGAATCGGCGCGGACGAGCGGCTCCCGGACGATCTCGTCGCCTTCTCCGTGGGCGAAATCACGCCGTACGCCGCCGACTTGGAGAAGAGCGGCCTCTTCGCCCCCGCGGTGGAATCGCCGGCGGACGCCGATGCGCAGACCAAAATGCTGAACCTGCTGGGGCGCCGGGTGTGAGGACGCCGGCTCCTTCACCGTGACCGAGAGAACCCCGTACGCTGCGTACTTGGAGCAGAGAGCGTTCTCTCCGCCCGCGCGGGCGGAGCCGCGGGGAGCACGGACGATCTTGCGGGGGCAAGGGTGGGCACGGATGGGCCGCGGATGAGCGCGGAGCCGCTGAGGATGTCCTGCACGACCGGGGACGTGGACGAGGCGCGGGATGTCATCGGCGCCGCGTTCTACAGCAACTTCATGGACGTCATCGACGGACCGCGCACGTTCCGGGCCGAGTTCGACGTCGGGCAGCTCGGCGAGCTCACCCTCGGGGAACTGAGCTGCGGCGCCGATGTACGGATGCGGCTCGGCGAACTCGGCTCGTACCACGTGAACATACTGCTCGGCGGGCAGATGCACTTCCGGCAGGGCGCCGCCGCGGGCACCGTCGCGACGGCCGAGCGGGCCGGGGTGTTCCAGCCCGTCGGCGACACGGTGGTGGAGCGGTGGACCGGCGACTGCCGCATCCTCGCCGTGAAGATGGACCGCGACGCCCTCGAACGGCGCCTTGAACAGCTCCTCGGACGGTCCTTCCGCACCCCGCTGAGCCTCGCGCCCGAACTCGACACCACCCGTGGCCCGGGGCGCAGTTGGGCACGGCTCGTCACGACCGTCGTGGCGGACCTGCGCGACGACCCGGACACGCTGATGGCGTCGCCGCTGGTCGCCGCGCCACTGCAGGAGGCCGTCCTGAACGGGATGCTGCTCGCCGCCGATCACCCCTTCCGTGCCGAACTCGCCGCCCCGGCACAGCGGTTGCGCCCGGCCCCCGTCAAGCGCGCGATGGACGCCGTGCAGCAGCGCCCCGACCATCCGTTCACGCCCGCGGGGCTAGCCGCCGAGGCGCGGGTCGGTGTGCGCTGGCTCCAGGAGGCGTTCCGCCGTTACGTGGGGATGTCACCCATGGCGTATGTGCGGGACGTACGGCTGAACCGGGTGCACGACGAGCTGAGCGCGGCGGAGCCCGGCTCGGTGAACGTGAGCGACGTGGCGCACCGCTGGGGTTTCAGCCATCTGGGGCGGTTCGCCGAGCAGTACCGGGCCCGGTTCGGCGAGCTGCCGTCGCAGACGCTGCGCGGGTGAACGGCCGCGTGCGTCATCGGCAGAGGGTGCGTTATTCGGACAACGGCCGCGCTCAGCGGATCGTGGCCGCGCCCGCACTGAATTATCGTTTCACCTGTCGTCGGCTGGGCCGGTCGCCGTCCGAGGGTCCATAGCCCGCCCCTAGGGCACGACCGTGACGGACCCCCGGCGAACCGGCCCGGCTTCACACGCCGGGCCGGCCCCGTGCCGCGGGTCCGGTCGCTCCCCCCGTGCGACCGGATCCGCACCCTTCCCGGCCGGGCCACCGCCCGGCCGGGTCAGACCGCGGGCGCGAGATCACCTCAGACCGCGGGCGCCAGATCGCCGAGGAACACCATCCCCACCGGCTGCCCGTCCTCCACGACCGGCAGCCTGCGCACGGCGATCTCGCGCATCAGGCTCACCGCCGCCGACACCGCGTCGTCCGGCGTGACCACCACCGGGTTCGGGGTGCACACGGCGTGCGCGCTGACCGTGAGCGGATCGGCGCCGTCGGCGACGGCACGCAGCGCGATGTCGCGGTCGGTGAGCACGCCGAGCACCTGGCCGTCCATGGCCACCAGGACATGCCCGATGTCCTGAGCGCGCATCACCTGCGCGGCTTCCACCAGCGAGGCGTCGGGGTGAACCGCCGCGACGCCCGGTGTCATGACGTCCCTGACGAAATCAGCCATGGCGAGCAGCCCTTCCCTGCGCGGATGCATCGTTCCGCCCGCAGTACCCGCATCCGGCCGGTCCATTCGGGTTTGCCCGGCAGAAGTGGGGAGACCCGGCCGACGACACCCCCCACGGGCATGCTGGGAAAGAAGGAGTCATGGCGGTTCTCGCTGTGTTCATACCGGTGTTGATGCTGGGCATCGTCCTGGCATTGGGCCGGTACGAGGAGTGGATGCTGCCGTCCGTCGAGAACGCCGGAACAGTCGGGACCGTCGGGAACGCCGCCGACCCCGACGAGGCGGACGCCGTACGCCGCGCACTGTGACGCGGCCGGGCGGCGCACACTCCCGCGGGGCGCCGCCCGTGACCGCCGGTGTGTTTGTCCCGCGTGGCGTGGGGCAGGCGAGAACCAACAGTGCTTCGGACCGGAGGCACGTCCGTGGGAGCGGCTCGCGCGCCCCGGGTGTGTCCCGACGCGGCTGCGCGCATCCCACGGTGACTCTTCAACCCAAGGCACCGACAAGGGAGTTGCGACGCATCATGCGATCCGACACACCGCTCGCGAAGGGCCACCCGCACGACGACGCCCCCGACACCGCGACCGCCTTCCGCAGGCTCACCGAACTGCCGCACGGCCCCGAACGCGACGCCCTGCGCGAGGAGTTGGTCAGCGCCTGGCTGCCCATGGCCGAGCGGCTCGCGGGACGGTTCCGCAACCGCGGCGAATCCCTCGACGACCTGCGCCAGGTCGCGGCCCTCGGCCTGGTCAAGGCCGTCGACCGGTACGACCCGGAGCGCGGCAGCGCCTTCGAGAGCTACGCCGTGCCGACCGTCACCGGCGAGATCAAGCGCCACTTCCGCGACCACATGTGGACCCTCCATGTGCCGCGCCGCGTACAGGACTTGCGCAACCGTGTGCGGTTCGCCCGGCAGGACCTGACCCAGACCGTCCCCGGACGCGCGCCGACCCTCGCCGAGATCGCCGAGCGGGCCCAGCTGTCCGAGGAGGACGCGGCCGCCGGACTCGAAGCGCTCGACAGCTTCACCGCGCTCTCCCTGGACGCCGAACTCCCGGGCAGCGAGGACGGATACGCGCTGCGGGACGTGCTCGGCGGACCCGACCCCGCCCTCGATGTCGTCGTCGACCGGGAGGCCGTCAAACCACGCATCGCGGCGCTGCCGGAGCGCGAACGCGACATCCTCTACATGCGCTTCTTCGGCGACATGACGCAGAGCCGCATCGCGGAACGGCTCGGCATCTCCCAGATGCACGTCTCACGCCTGATCAGCCGCTGCTGCGACCGGCTTCGCGACCAGGTCATGCGGGACGCAGCCTGACGCGTGGGGGCCGCCGGCTCAGCCGGGGCGCCGCAGGGCGAGCGCGATATGACGTGACATCACATCGACGGCCTGCGCCTCGGCCATCGAGAAGGCGCGCCGCGCCCCGCTTCTGAAAAGCGTCAGGACGCCCTCCACCGGGCCGTCCGTGCGCGAGCTCAGCGGCACGCACAGCAGGGACGTCACCTGGGCGCGTACGAGGACGGGGGCGCCGGACGCGTCCCTGCCGAAGGCGTCCGGGTCCTCCGGGCGTACCTGCAGCACGGGCGCCCCGCCGCGCGCCGCCTCGACCACCAGGGGGCATGCGGCGGGCGCCTGTGCGAAGACGTCGTCGACCGGGGCGCCGTTCGGGCCGAGCACGGTCGTACGCCGCTGGTGCGCGGCCCCTTCGTCGGCGATCACCCAGTCGGCGAACCGCCCGTGCAGCACCCCGGCCGCCCGCTCCAGGACGGCCGCACGGTCCCCGGCCGGGGCGGTCAGCAGGGTGGCCGTCATGGCGTCCGCGAGGTCGAGGAGCGCCGCGTGCCGGGTCGCCTCGCGCAGGTCGGGCACGGCGCCCTGCGGGCCCGCATCCTGCGGGCGCGCGCCGTCCATCGGATGCGTCTGCGGCTGCAGCACCACAAGGACCGCCGTACGCGGCTCGGTCCCCGGCCGCAGTGCGGCGAGCGTCGCGCGGACCGGGGCGTGCGGCATCCGCTGGAGGTGGACGGTGAGGCTGCGGTCGCCCTCGCCGCGTGCGACCGCCGCCGTCTGCGAACGGAACGCCACCCGGTCGGCGTGCAGCAGGAAACCGGTGAGCGGCCTGCCGGTCGCATAGCCCGCGCGTACGCCCGTGAAACCGGTCGCCGCGAAGTTGAGCCGCCGGACCACCGACTCCCGGTCGACCAACGCGACGGGCAGCGGCAGCCGCTGGAAGATCGCCCGAAGCAGCCGCTGTTCGTCGCGGTCGGGGGAGCGGCCTCCGCCGAGCTGCCCGTCGGCCGCGAGCCGCTCGTAGGCGGGGCGCAACTGCTCGGCCACATGGTCGAGTTCGAAGATCGCCGCGTCGAGCACCGTGCCGAGGTCGCCCGCCGGGACGGAACGGGCCGACTTCAACTCGGCGACGCGGCGCACGAAGTCCGCGAGCTCCTCGCCGAACTCCTCCGTCTGGGACATGCGTCGAACGTAGTGGCTGCGGCGGTTTTCCGGAGGGGCGTGCGGGCAGGCGAAAAGGGAGTCAGAGGAGGAATCCGCCATGTCCCTGCTGCCCGAACCGGAACTGGACGGACCGGAATCCGCGCTGCCCGGGCGCAGGCTCTCGGAACTCGCCGAGCAGGCCGTGCGCTGTACGGCAGCCTGTTGTGGGGCGGGTGCGACGGTCACCGACAGCGGTGGCGAGCAGCCCGGTGCGGTGACCCATCCCGACCTCGCCGGACTCGTCTCCGTCCAGTTGCGCTCCGGCGTGGGGCCCATACCGGCCGCGCGGGAACGCGGGGCTCCGGTGGACTCCGGTGACCTCTTGCGGGACGAGCGGTGGCCCGAGTATCGCGCCATGGCACTCGACTCCGGCGTACGCGCGAGTGTGACGCTGCCGTTCCAGCGCTCGGGGCTCACGGTGACCCTGACCCTGTTCAGCTTCCGCCCCGGCACGCTGGACGGCGCGCGGCACGGGCCCGTGCGGGTGCTCGGTGACCTGGCGACGGCGGGTCTTGTCCGCGACCGGCGGTACCGGGCGGCGCTGAGCGAGGTCGATCAGCTGGGGGAGGCGCTGCGGACGCGGCCGGTGGTGGATCAGGCCTGCGGCATCGTGATGCATGTGCTCGGCTGCGGGGCGGAGGAGGCCTTCGACGTCCTCCGCAGGGTCTCGCAGGGCTCGAATCGGCGGGTGGCGGAGGTGGCGGCGGGGCTTGTGCGGACGCGGGGGCGGGGGGTTGAGCGGGAGCTGGAGGGTCTGGCTGCCGGGTGAGTCTTCGCGGCTCCGCCCCGGGCCCCGCTCAGGACCGCCGCTTCGCGGCGGATCTTTCCCGCCCACCCACCCGATTGCCCCGCAGCGGTCCCAGCCTGCCGACACGCCGTCGTCGGCCGCGCCGCCGTACCGCCGCTTCGCGGCGAAAGCTTTCCCGCCCGCCCACCCGATTGCCCGGCAGCTGCCCGCCCACCCCGTCGGTAGGTCTTTCAGCCCGTCCGGCGTTTGAGGACGAACTCGCCGAAGGCGGTGATCTGCGGTCACCTCGCGGCCGGCGGAGCCGGAAAGGATTCGGGTAGGGGTGGGGTTGGGGAAAGGAAACTCACCCAGGCGGAGCCCACCGCCGGGCGAGGGACGCCCCCGCGCGCTCTGATGGACGTATGCGGACGGAAGCCGAGGGACGTGGCCCGGTTCGGTACGGGCCGCCGTTGCCGGAGGCGGGGCTCCCCGTTCTGCCCGAGCTCACCGCCGTGCTCACCGCAGCCGCAGGCGACGCCCACGCCGAACCCCCCGGCGGCGGCCCCGCCCTCCGCGAAGCGGCAAGCGGCTACTGGGCCAGACGCGGCCTCGCCGCCGAGCGGGGCCACGTCGTCGCCGCCCCCGGCGCCCCGCCCCTCCTCCTCGCCCTGACCGCCGCACTCGGCTCCGGCGAGGTCCTGCTGCCCCGCCCCTGCCCCGCCTGGTGGGCCCCGCAGGCGCGGCTGCTCGGCCGCGCGGTCTACCACGTGCCGACGCCCGCCGAATGCGGCGGCGTCCCCGACCCGTACGCCCTCCTGGAGACCGTCCGCCGTATCCGCGACGAAGGCGGCACCCCACGCCTCCTGGTCCTATCCGTCGCCGACGACCCGACCGCCACCGTGCCGCCCCCTGAAGTGCTGCACGAGGCCGTGGAAGCGGCCGTGGACGAGGGCCTGCACATCGTCAGCGACGAGACCTGGCGCGACACCCTGCACCGCCCGCACGAGACCGTCCTCATCGGCCCCGCCGAGATGGCCCCCGACCGGGTGACCGTCCTGACCGACCTGTCGGGCGCGTTTCTGCCGCCGGCCCTGCCCGCCGCGGTCGCCCGGTTCCCCGCCACCGCGCGCGGCACCGCGCTGCGTGCCCGCACCCTCGACGTCCTCACCGCGCTCGGCGCGCTCCTCGCGGCACCGGCCGCCGCGGCGGCGACGTACGCGATGGGCGAACCGGACGAAGTCTCCGAACGCCTCGTCCGCGCCAACCGCCTGCACGCGCGCGTGGCCGGCGCCGTGCTGCACAGGGTGGTCGTCGCGGGTGCGCTCGCCAGGCCTCCGCGGGCGGGGCGCCACCTCTACGTGGACCTAGGCCCGCTGCGTTCCGCCCTCACCGCCCACGGCGTCGGCGACTCGCAGGACCTGGAGGACTTCCTCGGCGAACGGCTCGGCATGCCCGCCCCCGGCGGCCACCGCTTCGGCGACGACCTCGGGGCGCTGCGGGTACGTCTGTCCACCGGTCCGCTGCTCGGTTCAACCCAGCAGGAGCGCATGGAGTCCCTCACCACACCGGACGCGCTGGAATTGCCGCATGTGGAACGGGCGTTGAGCATGTTCGGGTCGGCCTTTGACGATCTCCGCGCAGCAACACGGCGAATGGAGCCTCCTCGGTGACGCAACAGACGCAGCAGGCAGAGCAGACGCAGCAGTCAGACCAGGCAGAGCAGACGCAGCGGGCAGGGCAGGCAGAGCACGCCGTACGGGTCACACAGAAGACGCGGCCGGCGGGCGGGGGCCCCGCCCTCCCTGTCCCCGCCCCAGCCCCCCTCGCCCCGCCGCGCACCCCCGGCGGGGCGCGTCTGTGGCCCAAGTCGTTCGCGGACCGGCTGACCGCGCCGCTGCCGGGGCTGCGGGCCCTGGCCCGGTTCGCCCGTGAGGGCTCGCTGCGGCCCACTCCCGAAGGCCTCGCCGACATCCAGCGGCTGCCCTTCGAGCCGGGGCCGCTGCCCCGCGTCGACACCCGTACCGTCGCCGTCACCTGGGTGGGGCACGCCAGTTGGGTCATCCGGATCGGCGGGCTCACCGTCCTCACCGACCCCGTCTGGTCCCGCAAGATCCTCGGCACGCCGGCCCGTGTCACCCCCGCGGGCGTGGCCTGGAGCGCGCTGCCGCGCGTCGACGCGGTCGTCATCAGCCACAACCACTACGACCACCTGGACGCCCCGACCCTCGCCCGGCTGCCCAGGGACACCCCGGTGTTCGTGCCCGCCGGGCTCGGCCGCTGGTTCACCCGCCGCCGCTTCGGCCAGGTCACCGAGCTCGACTGGTGGGAGGCCGCCGAACTGGCCGGGGTGCGCTTCGACTTCGTACCGGCGCACCACTGGTCCAAGCGGAGCCTCGTCGACACCTGTCGCACCCTCTGGGGCGGCTGGGTACTCACCGACGCTGAGGGGCAGCGGATCTATTTCGCGGGCGACACCGGGTACGGGCACTGGTTCGAGCGGATCGGCGCGCGGTATCCCGGCATCGACCTTGCGCTGCTTCCGATCGGCGCGTATCACCCCCGGTGGTGGCTGAGGGACGTCCACTGTGATCCCGAGGAGGCGGTGCTGGCTGCGGCCGAAGTCGGCGCGAGGCGGCTTGCGCCGATGCACTGGGGGACGTTTCTCCTGTCCGGTGAGCCGGTGCTGGAGCCGCTGACGCGGGTGCGGGGCGCCTGGGAGGCGGCAGGGCGGGATCGTGCGGATCTGTGGGATCTGGCGGTGGGGGCGTCCCGTGTGCTTGATGGGGACTCGCGGTCTTAGTTGAGGGTTCGTCTGCGGGTGCCGTCGTGGCTTGTCGCGCCCACGCGGCGGAGCCGCAGATGTCACAGCCCCGCGCCCCTTACGGGGCGCTTCGTCCGCCCGCAGCGCTCAAGCCGCCGTACGCCGGACCTTGCGCCACACCGTCGGCGCCACGCTGATCAGCACCGTCAGACCCACCGCCACCGCCACGCCCTGCCACGGCTTCTCGAAGAGCGAGCCGCCGAGAATGCCGATCAGCTGGTACGTCAGGGCCCAGGCCAGGCAGGCGGGTACGTCGCCGCGGGCGAACTCGCGCAGCGGCATCTTCGCCATCAGGCACGCCAGCATCACGGGGATCCGCCCTGCCGGGACGAGACGGGACAGGACGAGGACCAGCACGCCGTGGGCCGCGAGCTTGGCCTGGGCCTGTTCGAGGCGGTCCTCGGGCGCGCGGTCGCGGATCGCCGCGAGCCAGCGCGAACCGTTCTTCGACCCCATGCCGCGCTGACCGAGCCAGTACAGGGCGAGGTCCCCGAGGAACGCGGCGAGCGCCGAGACCCCGAACACCATGAGCAGCGCGAACGGCGCCGTCTGGTGGAAGGCCACCACGGCGGCCGAGCTGACCAGGGCTCCCGTGGGCACCACCGGCACCAGCGCGCCGAGCACGATGAGCAGGAACAGCGACGGATAGCCCACCGCCTGCTGCGTCGACTCCGGCGGCACCTGGGCCGCCTGCGCGAGGATCACTGGGGCTCCCCCTTGGTGACCTCGGGCCGCACGCTCTCGCCGTGGCCGAGCCGGTGCACCGCCACCTCGGGTGCGAGCCGCGCCGCATGGCGCACGAACTCCTCGCCCGGCGCGTGGAATTCATGCGGGCGCACCGCGTCCATGCCGATCGGCCAGTACGTTCCGTAGTGCACCGGCACCGCGCTGCGGGGCGCGATCCTGGCCAGCGCTACGGCGGCGCGCGCCGCGTCGAGATGTCCGTGGCCCAGATGCGGGCCCCAGCCGCCGACGGGCAGCAGTGCCACGTCGACGTCCCCGACCTCGTCGGCCATCGAGTCGAACAGGCCGGTGTCCCCGGCGAAGTACGTCCGCGACTCACCGCCCACCACGAACCCGAGCGCGGGCGCACGGTGCGGTCCGACGGGCAGCCGCCGCCCGTCGTGCAGCGCGGACACCACGCGGACGACGAGATCGCCGACCCGCACCTCGTCGCCGGGCACGACCTCGACGAGACGCAGGTGGGAGAGCCTGCGGGAGAGTCCGGGCACCGCGCCGGGGGCGCCGCGCGGCAGCAGCACGCGGGTGCCGGGCGCGATGCTCGCGAGCGAGGGCAGATGCAGATGGTCGGCGTGCAGATGAGAGACGAGCACCGCGTCGGCGACGGCCGCGTCCGGGGGCGGCAGCGCGCCCCTGCGGCGGCGCAGATGGGCGAGGCGGCGGGCGAACAGCGGGTCCGTCAGCACCCGCAGGCCCGAGTCCTCGATCGTGCAGGTGGCGTGACCCCACCAGGTGATCTCCACCGGCACTCCGGTTCCTCCTCCGCACGACTGTTTACGAGCCTACGGCCAGGAGTAGGGTCTTCGGCTGACGACAACTGACGACAGAGGTGAGGGGGACGCGATGGCAGACACGGCAGACGTGGGCGGGATGCGGGTCACGTCGATCGCGAGCCTGACGCCTCTGGAGGAGCTGGATGTCGACCCCTTCCTGGTGGACTCCCGCAGCCAGCACGCGATGTGCGCGCGGTGGGCCGCGGCCCGTGGGTACGTCGTCACCCGCGAACTCGTCGTCCGGGGCCTGCCCGCCGACCACGCCGTCCTGTGGGCCGACATCGACGCGGGCCTCGTGGACCTCTTCGTCGTGCCCAGCCGCCGCGTCCTGGACCTCGCGCTGCGTTCCGCCGACGAGTTCACCGCGGAGTGCGGGCGGCGCGGGGTGCGGATCGAGACGGCGGGCCTCGCGGAACCGGCGTACGACGCGGTGATGAAGGCGTGTGTCCACCGGCGGTTGTCCATGCCCACCGCGGGGTACGACGGCCGTTGACCTCGCTGGTTCGGCCTGCGGTCGGCGCCGTATGACACGCTGGTGTCCGGTTCTGTCATGAAACGTGAGGCGGCGTGGCGTGGGGCGAGGGCGATGGCGGGCGGTCGGGAGTGCGGTGTGGCGGTCCGTCGCCGTATGGATCGTCAGTACGCTCACCATGCTCGCCCTGGCCGGGATCCTGCCCGACTTCCAGCTGCAGTCCGCGGACGGTGACAGCGCCACCCGCATCGCCGTCACCGCGGCCCTGGGCGCCGGTGCCTTCGGTCTGCTCTCCGCGCTGGTGTGGCCCGTCCTCGTGCGGGCGCTGCTGCTCGTCCCCGCCCTGGTGCTCGGTCTGCTCGCCTTCTTCCTCAACGGTTCGCTGCTGCTCCTTGCCCTGCGGCTGATCCCGGACGGCCGCGGTGAGGCCAACCCCGAGACCGCCGTGGTCGTCGCCGCCGTGATGTCCGCCGTCGCCTCCGCCACCGGAGGTGCGCTCGCCGTCCGTGACGACGACGCCTACCGCAGACGCCTCTACCGGCTCGCCGACCGCCGTCGCCACCGCGTCGTCGAGGGCCTCTCCGGGCCCACGCCGCCGGGCACCGTCTTCCTCCAGCTCGACGGGGTCGGCCACGACGTCCTGCGTGACGCCGTGGAGAAGGGGCTCATGCCGACCGTCGCCGGCTGGCTCGGGCGGGACGGCGGGCGGGCGAGCCACCGGCTCACCCCCTGGCGCACCGACTGGTCGAGCCAGACAGGCGCAAGCCAGCTCGGCATCCTGCACGGCTCCAACGAAGACGTCCCCGCCTTCCGTTGGTACGAGAAGGACACGGGCGAGGTGATGGTCTCCAACCGCCCCGCGTCCGCCGCGGAACTGCAGCGCCGCGCCATCGAGCGCACCGGCGACGGCGGCCTGCTCACCGTCGACGGGGCGAGCCGCGGCAATCTCTTCAGCGGCGGAGCCGAGCAGCTCGCGCTCGTGCTCTCCATCGCCGCCAGGCGCGGCAAGGAGAACCGCTCACGCTCCGGGTACTTCGCCTATTTCTCCGACCCCGCCAACGCGGTCCGCACCGCGCTCTCCTTCATCGCCGAGGTCTTCCGCGAGATCGGCCAGTCGACCGCCGCCCGGGTCAGGATGCGCCGCCCGCGGGTGAACCGGGGCGGGCTCTACCCCTTCATCCGGGCCTTCGCGACCGTCGTCGAGCGTGACGTCGTGGTCGCCGCCGTCATAGGGGACATGCTCGCCGGGCGCAGCTCGGTCTACGCAGACCTCGTCGCGTACGACGAAGTGGCCCATCACTCCGGGCCCGTCAGCGGCGACGCGGAGAAGGTCCTGCAGCGCCTCGACCGGTCCATCGCGCTGATCGCCAAGGTCGCCGAACACGCCCCGCGCGCCTACCGCATCGTGCTCCTGTCCGACCACGGCCAGAGCCCCGGCGAGACCTTCCACGCCCGCTACGGCCTCACCCTCGGCGCCCTGGTCAGGGCGGGCTGCGGGCTTCCCGTGCCGCGCAGGGCGCAGCGCACGCACAGTGGCGCCGAGGCCCGCTCCACGGCGCGCGCCGCGCTGCGCCGCCCCGTCGAGGAGGGCGCCGGCGAGCACCTGCCCGCCCGCCGCGCCGAGCCCATCGTGCTCGCCTCCGGCAACCTCGGCCTGGTCTCCTTCCCCGACGTCCCGCACCGCATGACCCGCGAGGAGATCGACCTGCGCCACCCGGCGCTCCTGCCGACCCTCGCCAACCACCCGGGCGTCGGCTTCGTCCTCGTACGCAGTCAGGAGCGCGGCCCGCTCGTCCTGGGCGCGCGCGGCAGCGAGGTGTACCTCGACGAGGAGCCGGGCGACCTCGGGCCGCTCGCCGACTTCGGGCCCGGTGCCGCCGACGCCGTGCGCCGCACCGACGGCTTCCCGCACACCGCCGACATCATGGTCAACTCCTGGTACGACCCCCAGGAGGGCGAAGTGCTCGCGTTCGAGGAGCAGATCGGCTCGCACGGCGGGCTCGGCGGCACCCAGGGCCACCCCTTCCTGCTCTCGCCGCTCAGCCTGTCCGCGCCGCTGGAGGACGGCCGTGAACTCGTCGGGGCCGAGCAGGTCCACGACGTACTGCGACGCTGGCTGGGGGAGTCCCAAGGGCCGGAGATTCCGCTGGTGGGAGGGGGTACGGGGGTCCCGGACGATTCCCCGCGCGGGGGCCCCGGCGGCACAGCTTTTGCGGTCACCGATGGTTCCGTACAGGACAAAACACACTGATTTTGAGCGCATCGCGTCGTGCCCGACCATGGGCTCGCGCCCGGCGATCCCGGGCGCCCCGCACGACGAGAGGCACCACCCCATGCACGACACCGGAACCGCGACTCTGCCGGCTCCGGCCCCCGACCAGGAAGAACAGCACGAAGAGCAGAGCAGGCACGCTCGGCGCTTCGGACTGCCGATCGCCACCTGCCTCGTCATGGGCAACATCATCGGCGGCGGCATCTTCCTGCTCCCGGCCTCCGTCGCCCCCTTCGGCACCATCAGCCTCGTCGCGTTCGCCGTCCTGACCGCGGGTGCGATTGCCCTCGCGCTCGTCTTCGGGCGGCTCGCCCGGCGCGATCCGCGCACCGGCGGACCCTACGTCTACGCGCGTGAGGCGTTCGGCGACTTCGCCGGATTCCTCTCGGCCTGGTCCTACTGGGCCACCGCCTGGGTGTCGAACGCGGCGCTCGCCGTCGCGGCCGTCGGCTATCTGGACGTCCTGATACCGGTCGACGACCACAAGTGGACCGCCTGCCTGGCCGCCCTGGTCCTTCAACTGCTCCCCGCGCTCGCGAACTTCGCGGGCACCCGGTACGTCGGCGCGGTCCAGGTCGTCGCCACCGTCCTGAAGTTCCTGCCGCTGCTCCTCGTCGCCGTCGGCGGACTCTTCTTCTTCGACAGCGGCAACCTCGGGCCCTTCCAGGCGAGCGACGACAGCCCGGTCGGCGCCGTCTCCGCGTCCGCCGCGATCCTGCTCTTCTCCTACCTGGGCGTCGAGTCGGCCGCCGTCAGCGCCGGCGAGGTGCGCGATCCGCGGCGCAACGTCGGGCGCGCCACCATCCTCGGCACGCTGGGCGCCGCCCTCGTCTATCTGCTCGGCACCCTGGCCGTCTTCGGCACCGTCGCCCACGACAAGCTCGTCGGCTCCACCGCGCCGTTCTCGGACGCCGTCAACGTCATGTTCGGCGGGTCATGGGGCGGTATCGCGGTCGCCTGCGCGGCGGTCGTGTCGATCCTCGGCGCCCTCAACGGCTGGACGCTGCTGAGTGCCCAGACGCCGTACGCGGCCGCCAAGGACGGGCTCTTCCCGCCCGCCTTCGGCAAGAAGAAGCGCGGTGTGCCGACCGTCGGCGTCCTGGTCACCGTCGTCCTCGCCTCGCTGCTCACCGTCTACAACTACACGGCCGGTTCCAGCGGCGTCTTCGAGTCCCTCGTCCTGATCACCACGTTCACGGCGACCGTGCCCTACCTCCTGGCCACCGCCGCGCAGATCTTCTTCCTGATCTCCGGTCGGGGCGAGCGGGTCAACCGCGGCCGCCTGGTGCGGGACGGGATCCTCGCGGGCATCGCGTGCGGGTTCTCCATGTGGCTCGTCGCCGGGTCCGGGTACGCGGCCGTCTACCAGGGCGTGCTGTTCCTCTTCGCGGGCGTCATCGTCTACGCGTGGATGGCGGCCCGCAAGAAGCGGACCGCCACTCACTGATTCCCCGACCCCCGTCGGTCGTGGCCCTGCCCCGGACTACCGGGCCAGCGGCGCGACCACCCAGCGGCGGGTGGTGAACATGCCGTCGGGCGGGCCGATCTCGATCAGCTTGCGGGCGGCCGGGTAGGCCTCGTTGCCCTCGATCTCATAGCCGACGTCGAACGTGCCCGGCACGTCCCTGACCTGGGGATCCTGCTGAGCCTTGGCGCCCTTGGCGCCGGGCTCGCCGGCCGTGACGGCGGCGAGTTCGGCGAGCAGCTTCTGCTGGGCGGCGGCCAGCGCCTTGCGCGGGTCGCGCTCCAGCGGCGCGGCGGCCGCCTTGCCGCCGGCCGCCTTGCCGGCCTGGGGCGGCGGCGCGATGTCCGTGCTCGGCTCGCGCGTCGTGCCGGTGGTCTCACGAGTGGAGATCTGCGCCTGGACGACGGTGGCGTCGTTGTCCAGGGCCACCCGGATCAGACCGCGGTCCGGAGTGATGACCGGAATGCCGTCGAAGACCTGCCGGAACGTCACATGGGTCTCGAGCGACACCGGCTGCCCGAGCTCGGAGCCGTCCTTCGCCCCGGAGTTCTGCATCAGGTCGTGCACGCTGTCGACGACAAGCTCGGCGCCGTCCGCGTGCTGCTCGGCGAACGCGCGTGCGGCCTCGACCGCACGCTCGGTGGGCAGCTGCCGCAGATTGCGGTGGTTGGCCTCGGCGAGCTTGACCCAGCGGACCGCGTGCGGCGCGGTCGATATGGTCCGGTCGCCGGAGGTGGCGCTGAGCACGCCCTGCCGCTCGACCTGCACCTCTTGCAGCGCCGCCGACGGGAAGTTGGCGAGCTGCCCCATCTTGGTGAGCTCCTGGCCCGGGTCGCGCGGCGCGAGCTGCACGATCTGCGGGCTGGTGGGCGCCTGCGTCAGAGGCTCCCTGAGGGTGTCGCGCGCGTAGTACCAGCGCCACGCGTACCAGTTGTCCGGCACGTGCTCGCGGTACAGGGTGCGCTCGCCGTTGAGGCGGGCGTTGGCGTCGGCCTGGGTGGCGCCGACCGCGCAGACCGAGGGCGCCTGGCCCTTGTAGATGTCCCAACTCGCGTTCAGCCAGGCGTCGGTGAAGGTCTGCCCGGCCCGCCACTTCTCCCAGAACTTCTTGCCGTAGTCCGGGCTGTCGATGCTGACCGTCTCGAACCCGAAGATCATCCGGAAGCCGATGTTGGGACCCGCCCAGGTGCGGATCGGGGAGTGCCCGCCGAGCACCCGCAGCGAGGTGCAGGTGGACCAGAAGACGTAGTTGGCCTTCTCGTTGCCCAGCGCCATCCGGTTGGAGACGGCGTCGCTGCGGCCGTCCCAGACCGCGCCGAGTGGCGCGAAGAAGACCCCGTTCCCGTCCATGCCGCCGTGGCCCGAGTGGTAGACGGCTACCACCGCGTCCATGCCGTAGCGGTCCTGCCAGTTGTCGTACGTCTCCTCGTACGCCCACACCTGCGCGCCGCCGTCCGCGAACCAGAAGTTGCGGTCGTAGAACTGCTGGAGGTACGCCAGCCATCCGGTGGCATCGGCGTGCGTGTGGAAGAGCGATGACTGATTGACGAACTTCTGGATGCTGAACGCACCCCACCAGCCGAACGTCGAGTCACGGTCGCCCGCGGCTCCGGGCTTCTCCGCTTCCAGCGGAGACGGACCGCGGTCCGTGTAGTTCATGCGCATGGCCAAACCCCCTGAGGTGAATTCCTCGTCCCGTGCGCGAGGGGGCCTCAAAATGTCACCGCGCCGGAACCTTGCACAGTTGCCATTCCGGCCATAGCGGGCGCGCACCAGGGCTCTCGCCCTGCCCCATTCGCCTCCCTTGAGGGGGCGTGCGGGGTGGTACGCGGTGGGGTGTGACGGGCGTCCGCGGAGCGGAAAATGGCGTGCGTCCCGACGTGCGCAGCGCACACACTGTTCGTACCGGACCTCGCGCACCTGCGCGCCCCACTCGAACACCCCCAAGGAGCCCCTGCGTGCAGGCTGCTGTCAGCGTCACTCCCGCCAGGATTCCCGAGCTGCTGCTCGGGCTCGCCACGGTGCGGCCCGTTTTCATCTGGGGCGCGCCCGGCATCGGAAAGTCGTCCCTGGTACGGAAGTTCGCGGACTCCCTCGGCCTGGAGTGTGTGAGCCTGCTGGGTACGCAGCTGGCTCCTGAGGACCTCATCGGCGTACCGCAGATCCGTGACGGCCGTTCGGTGTTCTGCCCGCCGGAGTCGATCGCGCGGGACGAGCCGTACTGCCTGTTCCTCGACGAGCTGAACGCGGCGACGCCGGACGTCCAGAAGGCGTTCTACTCGCTGATCCTGGACCGGCGCATCGGCAACTACGAACTGCCCGAGGGCTCGATCGTCATCGGCGCGGGCAACCGTGCCACGGACAACGCGCTCGCGCGTCCGATCTCGTCCGCGCTGGTCAACCGGCTTGCACATGTGCACCTTTCGGCATCCGTGACGGACTGGCTGGGGTGGGCTGCGGGCCACGGCATCCACCCCTGGATCACGGACTACCTGACCGACCGGCCCGACCACCTGTGGTCGAAGCCGCCGAAGACGGAAGAGCCGTTCTCCACGCCCCGGTCCTGGCACATGCTGTCCGACGCGCTGCACTCGTTCGGGCCGACGCTGGACGAGGAGACCCTGAAGGTCGTCGCGCACGGGACGCTGACGCCGGGGCACGCGGTCGCCTTCTGCGGATACGTCAAGGTCGTGCGGAGCCGGTTCGGGCTCGACGCGATCCTGAAGGGCGACGCGGGGTGGCCTCATCGCCTGGAGGAGCGGGACCTCCTCTACTACCTCGCGGAGTCCTTCCGGGGGCGCCTGGCGAAGGAACTCCCCGCGGCCAAGGAGCACGCGTCGCCGTCCGTCCGCCAGACCGCGTACCGGGCCAAGTCGTTGCTTGTGCAGCTGGCGGAGATCTCGGTGGAGGTCGCCCAGACGGTCATCGCGGACGACGCGGACGGCAATCCGCTGCTGCCGGCGTGGTTCCTGGTGGAGGCGGCGAGGGACATGCCGCGGTTGGTGGAGGCGAGGCGGTGACTCTGTGTCAAGTTTTCAGCCCGTCGAGGGGGTCCCCCCTGCTCTTTAAGAGCTTGGGGGAGTTTGAGGACGAACTCGGCGGAGCCGGTGATGACGGCACGCAAGCTTCCCAGGAGTGACCCCGCATGACCCGCCCCCGCAAGGACAAGAACCCCCGCCCCGACCCCGCAACAGAGGCCTACCTCAAGGGACTTGCCATGGTGCGGAGCAACCCCGCCCTGGACTCCCTGGAAGCGGACTTCTGCCGGAGCGGCTGTCGCGTCGCGCCCCCGCGAGGCCACGCCCGCGTCGACTCCGACGGCTGCGTGCACGTCCACCCCACCCGCCTCGCCACCCCCGGCGAATGGGCCTGGGCGCTCTCCCACTGCCTGCTGCACCTCGGCTTCGGTCACGTCCCCGCCGCCAAGGGCAAGCGCGAGCAGCCGGACCGGTTCGACATCGCGGCGCGCTGCGTGGTCGTCCACCGGTTCCAGCAGACGTTCCCCGTCGGCAGCCCGCCCGACGACCTGCCCACCGAGTTCCCCGGCGGCGACGAGGAGCAGCTCGCCGCGCGCTGGCGGCGTGACGGCATCCCGGCCCAGTACGAGCACTGCGGCGCCGGCGGCACCGCCCCCGACCAGGTGCTTGAGCCCTGGCCCGCCTGGTACGGCCCGGTCAAGGACTGGCAGACCGTCTTCGCGCACGCCCTCACCCGCACGGTGTCCGCCGCCATGGACGTGGCGGGCGGGCGGCGTGACGAGCTGAAGGGCGAGCGCGTGCCCACCCGCCCCTGGGAACGCGCGCTCAACTGGTTCGTGTCCTCCTACCCCCTCCTCGGCGGCATCGCGGCCGGCATGACGGTCGTCGCGGACGCCGAACTCGCCCGCGCCCATGACATCTCCGTCGCCGCGGTCAACGCCGACGCCGGGGAGATCTACATCAACCCGCTGAAGCGGTACGCCGACGAGGAGTGGCGGTTCATCCTCGCCCACGAGATGCTGCACGCCGCCCTGCGGCACGGTGATCGGCGGGGCGTCCGCGACCCGTATCTCTTCAATGTCGCCGCCGATTACGTCATCAACGGCTGGCTGCGCGAGATGGGCGTCGGTGAGATGCCCGAAGGGCTGCTGTACGACCCGGAGTTGGCGGGGCTATCCGCCGAGGAGGTGTACGACAGGATCGTCGCCGACCAGCGCCGCATGCGCCGGATGGCGACGCTGCGCGGCAAAGGGCGCGGCGACATCCTCGGGGAGCCGCTCGGGCCGGTGGGGGACTATGTCGACCTCGACGAGTTCTACCGGCGCGGACTCGTGCAGGGGCACGAGCTGCATCACCAGCAGGACCGGGGGCTGTTGCCCGGCGGCCTCATCGAGGAGATCCGCGCGCTCGCGCATCCGCCCGTGCCGTGGGACGCCCAACTGGCCCGCTGGTTCGACGAGTTCGTGCCCCGGCCCGAGCCCCTGCGCAGCTACGCGCGGCCCTCGCGCCGCCAGGCCTCGACCCCCGACATCCCGCGCGCGGGCCGCTACCACCCGCCCGAGGAGATCGCCCGCTGCACCTTCGGCGTCGTCCTCGACACCTCCGGGTCCATGAGCCGCGTCCTGCTCGGCAAGGCGCTCGGCGCCATCGCCTCGTACGCCACCGCACGCGACGTACCGGCGGCCCGCGTGGTCTTCTGCGACGCGGCCCCGCACGACGCGGGCTATCTGCCGGTCACGGAGATCGCGAGGGGGGCACCTCCCATGCCTTTCGGGCTATGGGGGCGGGTGCGGGTGCGCGGGCGCGGCGGCACCGTGCTGCAGCCCGGCATCGATCTGCTGCAACGCGCGGACGACTTCCCGGCCGCCGCGCCGGTCCTGGTGATCACCGACGGAGACTGCGATGTGCTGCGGGTGCGCAGGGAGCACGCGTATCTGCTGCCGTCCGGTGGCCGTCTGCCGTTCACCGCGCGTGGGCCGGTCTTCCGCGTGCGCTGAGTCAGGGTGTGATCGGATGGGTGCACGGAAGTTCCGACACGCATCACGGAACCGTACTGAAGGGATCTCCATCGTGGCTACCACGCGCTCCGCGCACACGGTCTGGGAAGGCAACCTGCTCCAGGGCTCCGGCACCGTCACCTTCGACTCCTCCGGGATCGGGGAGCAGGCGGTGTCCTGGCCGTCCCGCGCCGAGCAGGCGAACGGCAAGACCAGCCCGGAAGAGCTGATCGCCGCCGCGCACTCCAGCTGCTTCTCCATGGCCTTCTCCAACGGCCTGGACAAGGCGGGCACCCCGCCGACCCGCCTGGTCACGTCGGCCGACGTGACGTTCCAGCCCGGCACCGGCATCACCGGCATCCACCTCACCGTCGAGGGCACCGTGCCGGGCATGGACGAGGCCGACTTCCTCGCGGCCGCAGAGGACGCCAAGGTCAACTGCCCGGTGAGCCAGGCGCTGAAGGCCACGCCGATCACGCTGACGGCGAAGCTGGCCTGACGCCGGCGCACGCCCGCGCGCAACCGACTGTGCCGCCGTCCCTTCGGGGGCGGCGGCACAGTCGTACCCGCCCGTACCCGCTGACGCGGCATTGACAAGACGACGCTCAAGTTTTGTGATGGAGGGCGGAGTACGCCGGGAACGGGCTCGCGGTGGAAGGGGACTGGACATGGCACGTGCAGTCGGGATCGACCTCGGTACGACCAATTCGGTGGTGGCGGTTCTGGAGGGCGGTGATCCCACGGTCGTCGCCAACGCGGAAGGCGCGCGCACCACGCCCTCCGTCATCGCCTTCGCGAAGAACGGCGACGTCCTGGTCGGAGAGGTCGCCAAGCGGCAGGCGGTCACCAATGTGGAGCGCACCGCACGCTCCGTCAAACGCCATATGGGCGACGGGAGTTGGCGCTTTCCCGAGAGCGGGGCCGTGGACGGCACCCGGTACACCGCGCAGGAGCTCTCCGCCCGCGTCCTGCAGAAGCTGAAGCGCGACGCCGAGTCCTATCTCGGCGAGGACGTCACCGACGCGGTCGTCACCGTCCCCGCGCACTTCGACGACGCCCAGCGCCAGGCCACCAAGGAGGCCGGGGAGATCGCGGGCCTGAAGGTGCTTCGCATCATCAACGAACCGACGGCGGCCGCCCTCGCCTACGGCCTCGACAAGGGCGACGACCAGACCGTCCTCGTCTTCGACCTGGGCGGCGGCACGTTCGACGTATCGCTCCTGGAGATGGGCGACGGCGTCATCGAGGTGAAGGCCACCAACGGCGACACCCAGCTGGGCGGCGACGACTGGGACCAGCGGATCGTCGAACACCTGGTGCGGCAGTTCAAGAACGCGCACGGCGTGGACCTCGGCAAGGACAAGATGGCGGTGCAACGGCTGCGCGAGGGCGCCGAGAAGGCGAAGATCGAACTCTCCTCGTCGAGCGAGACGGACATCAACCTTCCGTACGTGACGGCGTCGGCGGACGGCCCGCTGCATCTGGCGGAGAAGCTGACCCGCGCTCAGTTCCAGGAGCTGACCGCCGACTTGCTCGAACGCTGCCGGGGTCCCTTCCACCAGGCGGTGAAGGACGCGGGCGTGAAGCTGTCCGCCGTCGACCATGTGATCCTGGTCGGCGGTTCGACGCGGATGCCTGCGGTGACGGAGCTGGTCAAGGAACTCACGGGGCGCGAGCCGCACAAGGGGGTCAACCCCGACGAGGTGGTGGCGCTCGGCGCGACCCTCCAGGCGGGGGTGATCCGCGGTGACGTGAAGGACGTACTCCTCCTGGACGTGACGCCGCTGTCCCTCGGCATCGAGACCAAGGGCGGCATCATGACGAAGCTCATCGAACGCAACACGACCATTCCCACCCGCCGTTCGGAGACCTTCTCCACCGCCGAGGACAACCAGCCCTCGGTCGGCATCCAGGTCTTCCAGGGGGAGCGGGAGATCGCCGCGTACAACAAGAAGCTGGGCGTCTTCGACCTGACGGGCCTGCCGCCCGCCCCGCGCGGTGTCCCCAAGATCGAGGTCACCTTCGACATCGACGCCAACGGAATCATGCATGTCTCCGCGAAGGACGAGGCGACGGGCCGCGAGCAGCGCATGACGGTGACCGGCGGCTCCGCCCTGCCCAAGGACGACATCAACCGCATGGTCAGGGAGGCGGAGGAACACGCGGAGGAGGACCGCAAGCGCAGGGAGGCGGCGGAGACGCGCAACCAGGCGGAGCAACTCGTGTACCAGACGGAGCGGTTCGTCAGGGAGAACGAGGAACGGATCCCCGCGGAGACCAGGGCGGAGGTGGAGTCGGCGGCAGCCGAGGTGAAGTCCGTCCTCGACGGCGGCGACGCCGCGGCGATCCGCACCGCTGCGGAGAAACTGGCCACGGTGAGCCAGAAGATGGGTCAAGCGATGTATGCGGGCGGGGGCGCCCAGGACCAGGGGGGTGCAGGTCCCGCTGCCGAGGAGGGCGTGGTGGAAGCGGAGATTGTGGACGAGGAAGGGAAGGAGAGCGGGCCGGAGCAAGGGAGCCGCTGATCACCGGCTTCGCCGAGTTCGTCCTCAATCGCCGGACGGGCTCAACTTTCGGGGCGGGGTTGGGGATCAAGAACCCGTCTTCTCCCAGCCCCGCCGCTCCGGCCGCGCCCCCACCCGCCGCGGATCCCTGCTCCGGTACACCACATACGGCCGGAACAGATACTGCACCGGCGCGCTGAACATATGGATGAGACGGGTGAACGGGACCAGGGCGATCAGAGCCATCCCGACCAACGCGTGGATCTGGTACAGCACCGGAACCCCCGCCATCAGCCCCGTGTCCGGCTGCAGCGTGAAGAGACTGCGGGCCCAAGGCGCAATCGACTCGCGGTAGTTGTAGCCGTCGCCCGACGCGTGCGTCAGCTTGGCCACCATGCCGAGCACGATCGCCCCGAGCAGCACCAGATACATCAGCTTGTCGTTGGAGGTGGTCGCCCGGAACACCGGAGCATTCGTACGCCGCCGGTACAGGAGCAGCAGCATGCCGAGCACGAGCATGATCCCGGCCGCGGTACCTCCGTACAGCGAGAACAGGTGGTACGTGTGCTCCTTGACGCCCACCTTCTCCGTCCACGACTCGGGGACGAACAGGCCGACCAGATGGCCCACCAGCACGAAGAGGATGCCGTAGTGGAACATCGGCGACGCGACGTTCAGGAGCTTCGACTCGTACACCTGTGAAGAACGCGTCGTCCAGCCGAACTTGTCGTAGCGGTAGCGCCAGACGATCCCCGCGACGAGCAGGACGAACGCGACGTAGGGGAGCACGCCCCACAGCAGGGTCTTCATGAGGTTCGCTCCCCGATGAGTGCGAAGGGTTCCAGGCCGACGTCCTCGCGGGGCGGCCCGGAGCGGGCGAGCGCGAGCGCCTCGGCGCGGTCCTTGGGCGAGGGCCCGGGCAGCGTCGCGCACACCGCCTCGACGACCTCCGCGTACGGCGTGCCGAAGTCGCTCAGCGCGAGCCGCAGCAGCTCAAGACCGCTGCGGTGGTCATCCAGGAGCAGCGGGCCCGCGTGCGCGGAGAACTCCAGGACGGCGGGCAGGAAGTCCGGCAGCTCCTCGCCGGTGAACTCCATGCCGTGCGCGCGGTAGACCTCCTTGAAGCGCACAAGGGACATGCCGCGCCGCCGGGTGTCGCCGTCGCGCCACCAGCTCAGGTACAGGCTGTGCCGGTTCTTGAAGTCGAAGACCTGGACGTAGTGCGCCGCGAGCTCGCGCGGGTCCGTGGCGGCCGCGTGCGCGAGGAAGCCGCCGAGCGCCGGGGGCGCGGCCGCCGTCAGCAGGGGCAGCCGCTCGTGGAACTCGGCGTCCGGATAGGCGAGGCAGTGCGCCGCGGCCTGGTAGAGCACGGCGTGGTCGTTCCTCACAGCTCGTCCTCCCGGGCGGCGGTGGGCTGTTCGTCGGCGGTCTGCCGGCTGCGCAGCGCGTGGAAGTTCTCGATGGTGACCAGCGGCAGCTGTTTGCGGCCCGAGTCCTGGCCGAACGGCCCGTCGCTGCCCATGCCGGGTCCTTCCTCGTAGTCGAGGCTGCAGGAGTCCGGGAGCGCCGACTCCTCCAGACGCTGCGCGTCCCCGACGGCCGCGGTCGGGATGACATAGCGGTCCTCGTACTTGGCGATGGCGAGCAGCCGGTACATCTCCTCGATCTCCGGGCCCTTCATGCCCACCGCCTCGGCGACCGAACTCTCGGGCCGCGCCCCGAGGTTGATGGCCCGCATGTGCGCCCGCATCGCGGCGAGCTTCTCAAGGGAGGCCCGCACCGGGCCGACGTCACCGGCCGTGAAGATCTCCGCCAGGTATTCGAGCGGAATGCGCAGCGTGTCGATCGCCCCGAAGAGATTGTCCAGGTCCTCGCCGTCGTGGCCGGTCTCGCTGAGCGCGTCCACCACCGGAGAGAGCGGCGGGATGTACCAGACCATCGGCATCGTCCGGTACTCCGGATGCAGCGGAAGCGCCACCTTGTACTTGCTGATCAGCGCGTGCACGGGGGAGCGCCGCGCCGCCTCGATCCACTCGTACGAGATCCCTGCCCGCTCGGCGTCCCGGCGCACATCCGGGTCGTCCGGGTCGAGGAAGACGCCCAACTGCGCCTCGTACAGCTTGTGTTCGTCGGGCTCGGACGCCGCCGCCGTCACCTTGTCCGCGTCGTACAGAATCACTCCGAGGTAGCGGAGCCGGCCCACGCAGGTCTCCGAGCAGACGGTGGGCAGCCCCACCTCCAGGCGCGGGTAGCACAGCGTGCACTTCTCGGCCTTGCCGGTGCGGTGGTTGAAGTACACCTTCTTGTACGGGCAGCCGGTCACGCACTTGCGCCAGCCCCGGCAACTGTCCTGGTCGACGAGGACGATGCCGTCCTCCTCGCGCTTGTACATCGCGCCGGACGGGCAGGACGCCACGCACGCCGGGTTGAGGCAGTGCTCGCAGATGCGCGGCAGATAGAACATGAAGGTCTGCTCGAAGGCGAACTTCACCTTGTCGGCGGCCTGTTGACGGGTCTTCTCCACCATGGGGTCGAGGTCGCCGTACTGCGTCGCGCCGCCGAGGTTGTCGTCCCAGTTCGACGACCACTCGATCTTCATGGGTTTGCCGCTGATCAGGGAGCGCGGCTCGGCGACCGGGTAGTCGTCGCCCAGCGGGGCGTCGGTGAGGTTCTTGTACTCGTACGTCCAGGGCTCGTAGTAGTCCTTGATCTCCGGCAGCTTGGGGTTGGAGAAGATCTCCAGGAGGGATTTGATCCGGCCGCCGTTCTTCAGCTTCAGGGCGCCCCGCTTGTTCAGCTCCCAGCCGCCGCGCCACTTGTCCTGGTCCTCGTAGCGGCGCGGATAGCCCTGGCCAGGACGGGTTTCGACGTTGTTGAACCAGACGTACTCCATGCCGTCGCGGTTGGTCCACGCCTGCTTGCAGGTGACGGAGCAGGTGTGACACCCGATGCACTTGTCGAGGTTCATCACCATCGCGATCTGAGCCATAATGCGTCTATTTGTGACTCCGTCACGGGTCATGAGTACTGAACCTCCTGGCTGCGGCGACGGATCACCGTCACCTCGTCGCGCTGATTGCCCGTCGGGCCCAGATAGTTGAAGGCCCACGACAACTGCGCGTATCCACCGATGAGATGGGACGGCTTGAGGATGAGGCGGGTCAGGGAGTTGTGGATGCCGCCGCGCTTGCCGGTGGTCTCCGTCTTGGGGACGTTCACCGTGCGCTCCTGCGCGTGGTGCATATAGACCGTGCCGGCCGGCATCCGGTGCGAGACGATCGCGCGCGCCACCACCACACCGTTGCGGTTGACCGCCTCGATCCAGTCGTTGTCCTTGACGCCGATCGCGTCCGCGTCCTGCGGGGCCATCCAGATGGACTGGCCGCCGCGCGACAGCGACAGCATGAAGAGGTTGTCCTGGTACTCGGAGTGGATCGACCACTTGTTGTGCGGGGTGAGGTAACGGACCGTCACTTCCTTCTCGCCGTCCGGGCCCAGGCGTGGCTCGCCGAAGAGGCGGTTCATGTCCAGGGGCGGCCGGTAGACGGGCAGTGCCTCGCCGAGCTCGTGCATCCAGTCGTGGTCGATGAAGAAGTGCTGGCGGCCGGTGAGGGTGTGCCAGGGCTTCAGATGCTCGGTGTTGAGCGTGAACGCCGTGTACCGGCGGCCGCCGGACTCGCTGCCGCTCCACTCCGGCGACGTGATCACCGGCACCGGCGCCGCCTGTGTGTCGGCGTACGTGATGCGCTTGCCCTCGTGCTCGGCGGCGAGGTGAGCCATCTCCTGGCCCGTGCGCGCCTCCAGGGTGTGGAAGCCCTGGGTGGCCAGGCGCCCGTTGGTCGTGCCGGACAGGGCGAGGATCGTGTTGGCCGCCTTGATCGCCGTGTCCAGGGCGGGGCGGCCGTCGGCGGGTCCGCCGCGCACGACGCCGTTGCGTTCCTTCAACTCCTCGACCTCCTGGTCGGGTTGGAACGCGATGCCCTTGACCGGAAGGCCCAGCTTCTCCACCAGCGGGCCGAGCGAGGCGAACTTCGCGCCGATCGCCGTGTAGTCGCGCTCCACGACCGCCAGGTTCGGCATGGTCTTCCCCGGCACCGGCTCGCACTCGCCCTTGCGCCAGTCCACGACCACACCGCCGGGCTGGGCCGTCTCGCCCGGCGTGTCGTGCTGGAGCGCGGTGGCGACGACGTCCTTGCGTACGCCGAGATGGTCCACGGAAAGATCGCTGAGCCGTTCCGCGATCGCCTTGAAGGTGTCGAAGTCGGTGCGGGCCTGCCAGGGCGGGTCGACGGCCGGGGTGAAGGAGTGCACGTACGGGTGCATGTCGGTCGTCGACAGGTCGTGCTTCTCGTACCAGGTGGCCGCCGGCAGGACCACGTCCGAGAGCAGCGTCGACGACGTCTGCCGGAAGTCGAGCGAGACGAGCAGATCGAGCTTCCCCTCGGGGGCCTCGTCCCGCCAAGTGACGGTCGAGGGACGCTCGTTCGGGGCTGCCTCCTCCGCCCGCAGCGAGGAGTGCGTGCCGAGCAGATGCTTCGTGAAGTACTCGGCGCCCTTCGCCGACGAACCGAGCAGATTGGCGCGCCACAGGGTCAGGACACGCGGCCAGTTCTCCGGTGCGTCCGGGTCCTCGCAGGCGAACTTGAGCGAGCCCGCCTTGAGCTCGTTGACCACGTTGGCCACGGGATCATCCGAAGTCTCGCCCAGCTCAAGGGAGTTGCGGTCGAACGTCGGGTACGACGGCATCCAGCCGGTGCGCGCCGAGAGCGCCAGACAGTCCGCGCCCGTCATCCCCGCGAACCGGCCCTCGCCCAGCGGCGATGCGAGCACGTCCGCCGCGAACTTGTCGTAGCGCCACTGGTCGGTGTTGAGGAACCAGTACGCGGCGCCGATCATCTGCCGCGGCGGCCTGCTCCAGTCGTTGCCGCTCGCGAGCGTCGCCCAGCCGGTCGCGGGACGGCACTTCTCCTGGCCGACATAGTGCGCCCAGCCGCCGCCGTTGCGGCCCTGGCAGCCGGTCAGCTGGAGCAGCGCGAGAAACGACCGGTAGATCGTCTCGGAGTGGAACCAGTGGTTGGTCCCCGCCCCCATCAGGATCATGCAGCGGCCGCGCGACTGCTCCGCGGTCCTCGCGAACTCCCGTGCGATCTTCACCGCCTTCGCGGCCGGCACCGAGGTGTGCGCCTCCTGCCAGGCAGGGGTGCCCGGCGCGTCTTCATCCTCGTACGAAGAAGGCCACTCACCCGGAAGACCCTCGCGCCCCACGCCGTACTGCGCGAGCAGCAGGTCGAAGACCGTCGTGACCAGCGGCCCGTCCTGCCCGCCGAGCCGTGTGGCGGGCACGCCGCGGCGGACGACCTCGCCGCGGCCCTGGCCGTGCGTGCCGCCCTCGGTGTCGAAGCGCGGCAGGAGCACCTCGACGCCCGCAGCGACGTCCGAGCCGTGCAGGGAGAGCTGCGGCTTGATCGAGCCGAGCTCCAGGTTCCACTTGCCCTTGCCGGAGTCGGTCCAGCGGAAGCCGAGCGAGCCGTTGGGCACGGCGGGCTGCCCGGTGTTCTCGTCCAGGACGGCCGTCTTCCAGTCGCCGCCCTCACCGCGCTCGCCCAGGTCCGTGGCGCGCAGGAACTTCGAAGGGACGAACGCACCGTCGCGCTCGGTCAGCGTCACCAGGAACGGCAGGTCGGTGAACTTGCGGACGTAGTCGGTGAAGAACTCCGTCTGCCGGTCGACGAAGAACTCCTTGAGGATCACGTGCCCCATCGCGATCGCCAGGGCGCCGTCCGTGCCGGGGTGCGGGTGCAGCCACTCGTCGGCGAACTTGGCGTTGTCGGCGTAGTCCGGCGCGACGACCACGACCTTCTGGCCCCGGTAACGCGCCTCGGCCATCCAGTGCGCGTCGGGGGTGCGCGTGACGGGGACGTTCGAGCCCCACATCATCAGATACGCGGCGTCCCACCAGTCGCCCGACTCCGGTACGTCGGTCTGGTCGCCGAAGACCTGCGGCGAGGCCACGGGAAGGTCCGCGTACCAGTCGTAGAAGGAGAGCATGGGCGCGCCGATCAGCGACATGAAGCGGGCGCCCGCGGCGTGCGACACCATCGACATCGCGGGGATGGGGGAGAAGCCGGCGACGCGGTCGGGGCCGTACTTCTTGATGGTGTGGACGTGCGCCGCCGCGATGATCTCGACGGCCTCGTCCCACGTGGCTCGCACCAACCCGCCCTTGCCGCGCGCCTGTTGATAGGCGCGGCGGCGCTCGGGATCGTCCTGGATGTCCGCCCACGCGAGGACCGGATCCTTCAGCCGGGACTTGGCCTCGCGGTACATCTCCAGGAGGACGCCGCGCAGATACGGGTAGCGGACGCGGGTGGGGGAGTACGTGTACCAGGAGAAGGCCGCGCCGCGGGGGCAGCCGCGGGGCTCGTACTCGGGGCGGTCGGGGCCGACGGACGGGTAGTCGGTCTGCTGGGTCTCCCAGGTGATGATGCCGTCCTTGACGTACACCTTCCAGCGGCAGGAGCCGGTGCAGTTCACGCCGTGCGTCGAGTTCACGACCTTGTCGTGGCTCCACCGGTCGCGGTAGAAGGCGTCCGCGTCCCTGCCGCCGGTCAGCGCCACGCTGTGCAGGTCGGGGGCGGCGGTGCCGCGGCGGAAGAACTTCCCCGCGCGCAGCAGCACCGCGGCGGGCTCGGTCGTCTCAGTCACCCTGGAGCTCCCTAGGTCTGCCTTTCAACGAACCTAGGTGCGGGTGGTACGGGACACCTGTCTGCCGCCGCCGTACGGGTTGTCCGCGGACGGCCGGGCATTACCCCGGACGTAATCGACCGGCCGGCGCGGGCACGCCACAGTGATGTCACCGGGCCCGGTCCGGCGCACTCCGGTCCGGGACCCGGGTTCCTTGCCCCGCTCTCCCCCCTTGCTTGGAGGCCGACCCGTCATGTCCACATACGCCCTCACCACCCTCGCCCGCACGACCGACCCGAAGACGATGCTGCGCCGCTTCCTCGCCCTGGACGCGGTCGTGACCACCGCGAACGGCATCGCGTACGCCGTCGCCGCGGGCCCGCTCGGGCGCTTCCTCGGCGTCGACACCGGGCTGCTGCTCGGACTCGGCGTCTTCCTCACCGTCTACGGGGCGGCCGTCGGCTTCCTCGCCGCCCGCAAGAGTCCGCCGTCGCTGCCCGTCCGGGCGGTGGTCGAGGCCAACGCCGTCTGGGCGGTGCTCAGCGTCGTCGCGCTCGTCGCATGGCTCTCGCCCAGTACGGCGGGGGCCGTGTGGACCCTGCTGCAGGCCGTGACGGTCGGCGGATTCGCGGTGCTGCAGTACGCGGCGCTGCGGGCGGCGGGCCCCGGCCGCTAGGGCTGGTGGGTCTGCAGGTATTTGACCGTCGCCGGGTCGGCCGGGAGCAGCGTCTCGATGGCCAGCTCGGCGACCGTCACGTCCATGGGGGTGTTGAACGTGGAGATCGACGAGATGAAGGAGAGGACGTGCCCGTCGTGCTCGACCCGCAGGGGCAGCGCGAAGTAGGGCACGTCCGTGCCGGCCTCGAAGGCGTCCACCCCCGGATCCGCCACCGGGTACGCGGCCACCTCCTCGTACACCGCGCGCAGCGCGTCCGAGCGCTGCAGGGCGATCTGCCGTTCCATCTGGTGCAGCAGATGCCCCCGCCACTCCCGCAGATTGCGGATCCGGGGCGCGAGGCCCTCGGGGTGGAGGGTGAGCCGCATCGCGTTCAGGGGCGGCGCCAGGAGATGCTCGGGGACGCCTTCGAGGAGCATCGCCAGGCTGCGGTTGGCCGTGATCACGTCGTACGTCGCGTCGACGACCAGGGCCGGATAGGGCTCGTAGCCGGTCAGGAGCTGTTCCAGGCCCTCGCGCAGCGGGCCCATCGACGGGTCGTCGAGGGGGGTCTGCCGGAAACGGGGGGCGTAACCGGCCGCCAGGAGCAGGGAGTTGCGGTCCCGCATCGGCACGTCGAGGTGGTCGGCGAGACGCAGCAGGGTCTCCTCGCTCGGTCGTGACCTGCCCGTCTCGATGAAGCTGATGTGCCGCGCCGACGAGTCAGCGCGCAGGGCAAGGTCCAGCTGGCTGACCTTGCGCCGCTCGCGCCAGCCGCGCAGGAGGGGGCCGACTCCGGACGTGGGATTCGCCTGTGCGGGCGCGGCAGTTGTCATACTCAGACGGTAATCGATGGGTCCGACACGCTCCGGAGGGTACGGGCCGACCGGGCCTGTCGGTGGCCGCCGCCGAGGCCGGGCGGAGCTCGGGGCCAGGGCGGGCGGACGCGTGCTGTGGCAGGGTGAGAAACGTACGTACATTCGCCGGTCCCGCGGCCGTACACCGTACGCCGTACGACCCGGAGCCCGACCCGGAAGGAGCGCGGCCATGCCTGTCGAACCGCTGTCACAGAAGGAGGTCGAGGAACGGCTCGCCGAACTTCCCGGCTGGTCCCTCGACGGCGACCGGATCACCCGCTCCTACCGCCTCGGCTCGCACTTCGCGGCCGCCGCGATGGTCGTGCACATCGCGCAGATCCAGGAGGAGCTCGGCCACCACTCCGACCTGACGCTCGGCTACAACTCCGTCGCCCTCTCCGTGAACACCCACAGCGCGGGCGGCGCGATCACCGGCCTCGACTTCGAACTGGCCCGCAGGGTCGAGGAGTTGGCGCCGGGTCACGGGGCGGCCTGAATACCGATGCTGGACTACGGCAAGGAAGCAGTCCGCTACGACGCGTCGCGCGGCGGTGAGCCACGCGCCGCGGCCGCTGCCGCAGCGGTCCTGGGCCTGGTGCCTTCCCGGACCCGCACCCTGCTGGACGTGGCCTGCGGCACGGGCCTGGTCACCCGGCGGCTTTCCCGCCCTGGCCTGCGGGTGACCGGCGTGGACGCGGCGGACGGCATGGCGCGGATGGCGGCGGCGCGGGTCCCGGGATCCGTGGTGCTCGGGGACAGCCGTCAACTGCCCTTCCCCGACGCCTCGTTCGACGCCGTGAGCACGGTCTGGCTGCTGCATCTGCTGCCCGGAGCCGACGAGACGGCCGTGGTCGTCGCCGAGTGCGCGCGGGTGCTGCGGCCCGGCGGCGTCTATGTCACGACCGTCGACAAGGCCGCCTCGCACGACGTGGGCAGCGACATCGACGCCGTGCTCGCCGGACGTCCGGTGCGCACCGCCCCCGACCGCGCGGACACGGTGCGCTCGCACGCGGCGGCGCACGGCCTGACGGGGGAGGGGCGGGCCCGGTTCCGCGGGCACGGCCAGGGGCGCTCGCCGCGCGGCACCGTCGATGACCTGCACCGCGGCTGGTTCACCATGCTGGCCCCGGACTCGCCCCTGACCGCAGGGTTCGCGGCCCGCCTCGCGGAGCTGCCGGACCAGGAAGTCCCGCGCGCCGACCCGGAGTTCACGCTCCTGTCGTTCAGGAAGCAACCGGCGGTCACCGCCCCATAAGTTCCGCACGACGGTTTGCTGAAACGGCAAGGCTGCTTGGCGAGTGGCGCCCCGAAGCGCAGGCTGGGGACCGATCCCACCCACCCCTGAGCACACCGAAGGCGGCGGCAGCGAAGATGGCCCACGACCACGACGACACTCACCAGCACGGCCACGGCCACGGCCACGGCCACGGTCACCACCACCACGACGACATCGACTGGGCGGCGATGGGCCCCATGCTGGAGCGGCAGGCGGAGCTCGCCGCGCCGCAGAACCGCGAGATCGCCGCGTGGCTGCGCGACTGGCAGCCGGAGCCGTCCCTGATCGCGGACGTGGGCGGCGGCTCGGGCAGCATCTCCTTCCTGCTCGCCGAGGTCTTCCCCAAGGCCGCTGTGATCACCGTGGACCCGGCGGAGCCGCTCCTGGAGCGGGCCAGGGAGCGCGCCGCCCGCGAGGGCCTGACGGACCGCGTAAGCACCCGCAGGGCGGAACTGCCCGAGGGCATCGGCGAACTGCCGCCCGCCGACCTCCTCTGGATCGGCCGTGCCCTGCACCACGTGGGCGACCAGCAGGCGGCGCTCGCCGCGCTCGCGGACCGCCTGGCGCCGGGCGGCGCCCTTGCCCTCCTCGAAGGCGGCCTCAATCCCCGCAGCCTGCCCCGCGACATCGGCTTCGGCCGCCCCGGCCTGCAGACCCGCTTCGACCTGGCCGACGAGAAGTGGTTCACGCAGATGCGCGCGGACCTGCCGGGCGCCAAGTCGGTCACGGAGGACTGGCCCGCGCTCCTGACCGAGGCGGGCCTGCGCCACGTGGGCACCCGCTCCTTCCTCCTCGACCTCCCGGCCCCCCTGCCCGCCGACGCCCGCACCCACCTCATCGGCGAACTCACCCGCCGCCGCGAGATGCACGCGGACACCCTCGACGCCGGCGACCTCGCCACGGTCGACCGCCTCCTGGACGAGAACGACGACCAGAGCCTGCACCACCGGCCGGATGTGTTCCTGCTGTCCGTGCAGACGGTGCATGTGGGGGTCAAGGGCTAGCTGGGCAGTGGCCGGGGCGGGCGTACAGGGTGACGCGCCAGCCCCGGTCGCTCCGGGTGTGGCATTGCTCGAAGTGGTCCTTCAGGACGTCGCGTTTCACGGTCTCCCGCGGGATCTGGTCGACGGGATCGCGCGAGGGGTCGGTGACGAAGACGATCCGGGTCCGCGTGAGCATCCGGGCCCGGATGACATCGGCGCCGACCTCGGTGCCGTACAAGGTGTGCGAAGGGGCGGGACGCCGATCGAGGGCGAGATCGTCGAGCTCCGCGACGGCCTGCGGGTGCGGCAGGGACCAGACCCGGCGGCGCAGCGGCATGTAGAGCACGGCGTCGCCCTCGCTCCCGGCGTCCTGAAGGGCCTGCGTGACCGCTGCCGTGTTGTCGAGGCGGCTGTCCGGAGTACGTAGATGCGCGCTGTAGGGGGCCAGAGCGATCAGGGCGGCAGCGGCGGCGACCACAGCGATGGTGGTCCGCCGGCGTCCGCCGCGCGACACCTGGTCGAGGAGCGCCCCGATGAGCAGCGCGAGCCCGGCGATGCCGTACAGGACGTAACGGTCCGCGTAGAGCGGCTTGACCGGGGCGATGAGCAGCAGCGCGAGCGTGGGGGTGACGAGCAGCGCCAGGGCGGGCCGACGCAGCCCGATCGGCCGCCCCGCATCCGCCGCCCGCCCGCCGAGCCTGCCGAGGAGCGCCGCGCAGACCACCCCGGCCACGCACAGACCGGTGGCTCCCGCGTACTGGCTCAGGTCGACGTGGAGCCATCCCACCTGTTCCTTCTGCCGCTGGCTCAGCACGGCGAGCGGCGCGAGACCCGTGACCACGACCGCCGCGGCCCGGGCCCACGGCCGGCGCGCGGTCCACGGCACCGTCAGGGCGTGCGCGGGCAGCGCGAACACCGCGAACTCGTGCAGCAGGCACGTCACCAGCATCAGCGCGCCGTACCAGCGCCACAGGCGGCGCGCCCGGCGTCCGTCGGCCGATGCCGCGCGCACCAGCACGTACGTCGCCCAGACGACAAGGGCGCACACCATCGCGTACGAACGGCCCTCCTGTGCGAAACGCTGGATCGAAGGGATCACCGCGAACACGGCCCCGGCGAGCAGCCCGGCCCGCGGACCGGCGAGGTGCCGCCCGAGCATCGCCACACCGGCGGTGGCCACGCTCATCGCGAGCACGGACGGGATCCGCATCACGAGCAACGGGTCGGCACGGCCGAAGAGTTCACAGATCCCGTAGAGGCCGTACATGAGTAAGTAGTAGAGCCCGTGCACGGCGTCCGCGTTTCCCAGCGTGTGCCAGAGGTCGGACAGGCCGCGGTGCGCGACGTCGTACGTGACCGCTTCGTCCCGCCACATGCTTCCGCCGCGGCGTACGCCCCAGAGGCCCAGGGCGAGAGTCAGCAGCACGCCTGGCAGGACGGCGGGTAACCACCGTGTGCGATCCCTTAGTTGAACGGCGTGCTCGGACTGGCGCGCGGATGCTTGCGGCCGGTCGGAAAGGCTGGACCGAGTGGTGGTGGCGATGGCGGGCTCCCCGTGCGTGTGCGGTCGGCTGTGCGGATCCGGGCCCAAGAACGGGACCGGAAAGCCGAGTTCAGCGGCGCACGGATTGATTGGCAGCCCTGTTTCGCCGCACCGATCAATTGCTAACGTGGTCTCGGATCTTGACCAGAGGGGGCTGGGAGGGGCAGGGGATGGGGCGTCGGGAGAAGCCGCTCGAGCCGACGGCGGGCCCGGTACAGCGGTTCGCGTACGAACTCCGCAAGCTCCGCGTCGACGCGGGCAGCCCCACCTACCGGGCGATGGCCCAGCGCGTCGCGTACTCCGCTCCGACGCTCTCCGCGGCCGCCGCCGGAGAGCGGCTGCCGACGCTGCCCGTGCTGCTCGCCTATGTGTCCGTGTGCGACGGGGACCCGCAGGAGTGGGAGCGGCGCTGGTACGAAACGGTCGCCGAAGACGCCGAACGGGACACGGACGGGGGCGAGTCCCCCTATCCCGGGCTCGCCAGATTCGGTGCCGACGACCAGGCCCGCTTCCATGGCCGCGGCGACCTCGTGGACGAGCTGGTGCGGCTCACCTCGCGGCGCCGCGTGGCGGCCGTGATCGGTGCCTCCGGCAGCGGCAAGTCGTCGCTGCTGCGGGCCGGGCTCATCCCGGCGTTACGGGAGTCCACCGATGCCCGGCGCCCGGCCGCGATGCGCATTCTCACCCCGGGCGACCGCCCGGCCCGAACGCACCGGGCCCTGCTGACGCCCGCCGACGGCGCCGGCGACACGCTCCTCGTGATCGACCAGTTCGAGGAGGTCTTCTCGCTCTGCCACTCCCCGGCGGAACGGACGGAATTCCTGGACCGGCTGCTCATGGCCCGCGCCCCCGGCAGCCGCCTGCGCGTGATCGTCGCCGTCCGCGCCGACTTCTACGGCCGCTGCGCCGAACACGGCCCCCTGGCCGACGCGCTGGGAGACGCCAACCTCCTCGTCGGCCCCATGTCGCCGAGTCGACTGCGCGAGGCCATCGTCAGGCCCGCGGCGGCCGAACGGCTCGTCGTGGAGCGGACGTTGACGGCCCGGATCGTGGCCGACGTGGTGGACGAGCCGGGCGGCCTCCCGCTGATGGCGCACGCGCTCCGCGAAGTGTGGCGGCGGCGCAGCGGCAAGACACTGACAGAGGCGGCGTACGAGGCGATCGGCGGCGTACGGGGCGCCATCGCGCACACCGCGGAGGAAGTCTTCGGGCGGCTGACGGACGCGGAGGCCGCGACGGCCCGTCGGCTGCTCCTGCGCATGGTCGCGCCGGGCGACGGCACGCAGGACACCCGCCGCCCCGTCGACCGCGCCGAACTTCCGGCCGGCTGCGACGACGTACTGGAACGCCTGGTCGCCGCGCGGCTGCTGACCGTCGACGGAACGACGGTCGACCTCGCCCACGAGGCCCTGATCAGCGCATGGCCGAGGCTCCGGGGGTGGGTCGACGCGGACCGCGACCGGCTGCGGCTGCACCGGGCGCTGACCGAGGCGGCCGTGACGTGGCAGGAGCTTGGGCGGGACGCGGGGGCCGTGTACCGGGGGACGAGGCTGACGGCGGCGCGGGAGGCGTTCGGTTCGGGAACTGATTCCGGCTCCCTCGAACTGACCGCCCTGGAAAAGGAGTTCCTCGACGCCGGTGTCGACGCCCACGACCACGACATACGCGCGAAGGCACGCGCCGCGCGCCGGACGCGGGCGCTCATCTCCGGCCTCGCCGTACTGCTCTGCCTCGCCGTGGTCGCGGGCATGGCCGCCTGGCAGCAGAACCGGAACGGGGAGCGGCAGCGGGCCGAGGCCCAGGCGCGGCGGATCGTCGGCGTCGCGCAGACGCTGCGGGTTTCGGATCCGGTGACCGCGATGCGGCTGAGTGTGGCTGCCTGGCGCGTCGCGGATCTGCCGGAGACACGCGAGGCGGTGCGTGCCGTCGGCGCGTGGCGGGAGCAGGACTCGTTCGCCGGCCTCGACAAGAGCACCACGCCGAACGCGCGGCGCTGGCTGAGCATGGACGGGCGCACGCTGACGGCGGTCGACCGTGACCGTGTGGTGCGGTGGGACGTGCGCGACCATCGCCGCATCGGTACGACGTCCCGGCCCGGTGCCCACGAGAACAGCATGGACGTCAGCGCCGACGGACGCATGGTCGCGCAGCACGGCAGGAGCGGCGTACTGGTGTGGGATCTGGTCCGGAACCGGGCGGTCGGCCCGCGCTTCGGGACGGGGGAACGGTGGGACACGGACGGTTGGTTCGGGCCGCGCGGCCGGACCTTCGTCATCCGCACGAGGGTCGGCGACGGTGCCACGGTCCAGGTGTGGGACATACGCAGGCACAAGCTTCTCGACGAGATCCGGGGCCAGGACACGGAGAGTCCCGCTCCGGCGCTCAGCCCCGATGACCGGCTGCTCGCGACCTGTTCGCAGGGCGGCCGGCTCGCTGTGCGGGACGTCGCGAAGGGGCGGTACGTGCCCAGGACCTGGCCGCGCGATGTGGATGAACAGGTCTGCGGAGCACCTGAGTTGACCTTCACCCCGGACAGCCGGGCGCTGTCCTTCTCCATGGGGAGCGGGATCCGCACCTGGGAGCCGACGACCGGCCGGGAGCGCCCGAAGATCAAGCTGCCCGCCGGCTCCGAGGGAGGTGTGGACTTCGACGATGACGGGACGGTCGCGGCGGTCATGGCCGACGACGGGGACATCACGCTGTGGATGACCGATTCGCCCGGCACGTCGCTCCTGCGCTATCCGGTGCGGGACCGCGGAGCCACCGACTTGAGGGTGGACACGGCAGCGGGTGTGATCCGCTACCGGGCCAGCTCCGAAGTCGTACGCACCCTCGACATTCGAGCGGCCCTGACCGTGCACGGTCGCAGTCGACCGCTGGCGGCCGCGCGCTTCAGCCCGGACGGGCGCACCCTCGCCACGGTCGAAGGCCGCGGCAGCGAAGGGAAGCTGAGGCTGCGCGATGCGCGGAGCGGTGAGGTGTCGGCGTCGCTGCCAGGACCGGCCTGCGTGGAATGCGGGGTGGGCCAGCCGTGGGCCTTCTCCCCGGACAGCCGGGCTCTTGCCTACGGGTTCCTGGGCCAGAGCGGCACGACGGTGCGGCGGTGGAACATCAGGGACGCCCAGGAGTCGTCCCGTACGCGCGTCCCGTCGTGGGTCGACAGCCTGGCGGTCCCGTCGCGCGGTGCGCGAGTGGTCGCCGCGGGCACACCGCTGGGCGAGCGGGACCACGACGACCGGCAGGTCGAGGTCTGGAACATGACGGGGGACACGCGAACCAGGGCGTTGCGGCAGCATACGGCCGGACTGGTGGGAACGCTGGCTCCCGACGGCCGATCCCTCCTCACGACGGACGGTGTGCTGACCGACCTCCGGACGGGGCGGTCGTCGCGGGCACTGCGCGGCGAGGACATGTTGAGCACCGTGGTCCACAGCCCCGACGGCCGCCTTCTCGCCGTCGCCGACGACAGCGGCAGGATCACCCTGTGGGACGCCCGTGGCCGCCGAGCCCTGGGCGTGCTCTCTCCGGGCTCGTACGAATGGGGCAGGGCGGAGGAGCCACTCGGATCGGTCCTGTCCTTCTCCGAAGACGGCCGCTATCTCGCCGCGGGTGGAGAGAACGGCACCGTACGCGTCTGGGAGACCGAAACCCCCCGCCTTGCGGGCGCCGAGTACCCCGCCACGGACGGCCCCGTCCTGGGACTCGGCTTCGCCGGGGACGAACTCCGGGTGGCGACCGCGCACATCCCCAGCCGCTCGGTGCCGATCGGGGCGGGCCGTGCGGCGGACGCCGTGTGTGAGCGCGCCAGAGGCGGACTCAGCAGGGCGCAGTGGCAGACCTATCTGCCAACTGTCGAGTACCGAAAGACCTGTTGACGAAGACCTGTTGACTTGACGAAGGCCTGTTGACGCGAACAGCGGGCGGGACGGCAAAGGGGCGCCTGCGCCCGGCGTGTGCCGGACGGAGGCGCCCCAGGGTGACGTCAGAGCACGTCGAACGTGGACGGATCCGGACCGAGCCGCCGGTCCTCGTTCAGGGCGCTGATCGCCGCCATGTCCTCGGGGTCCAGCTCGAAGCTGAAGACGTCGATGTTCTCCTTGATCCGCGACGGCGTCACGGACTTGGGGATCACCACGTTGCCCAACTGGACGTGCCAGCGCAGGACGACCTGTGCGGGCGTGCGGCCGTGCTTCTGGGCGATCGCGACGATCGCGGGGACCTCCAGGAGCCCCTTGCCCTGGCCCAGCGGGGACCAGGCCTCCGTGGTGATGCCCTGCTCCGCGTGGTACTCGCGGGCGGCGCGCTGCTGGAGGTGGGGGTGGAGCTCGATCTGGTCGACCGCCGGGATGATCGACGTCTCGTCGAGCAGCCGCTCCAGGTGGTCGGGCTCGAAGTTCGAGACGCCGATGGACTTCGCGCGCCCGTCGGCCTGGATCTTCTCGAACGCCTTGTACGTGTCCACGTAGAGGTTCTTGGAGGGCAGCGGCCAGTGGATCAGGTACAGGTCCACATAGTCGAGGCCCAGCTTCTCCAGCGACGCGTCGAAGGCGCGGAGCGTGGCGTCGTAACCCTGGTCCGCGTTCCAGAGCTTCGTGGTGACGAAGAGCTCCGCGCGGGCGATGCCGGAAGCGGCGATGGCCTTGCCGGTGCCCTCTTCGTTGCCGTAGACGGCCGCGGTGTCGATGCTGCGGTACCCGGCCTCCAGTGCCGTCGTGACGGCCGCCTCGGCCTCGTCGTCCGGTACCTGCCAGACGCCGAAGCCGAGCTGCGGCATCTCGACGCCATTGTTCAGGATGATCGGGGGGACCTTGCTCACGAGCTCTCGATCCTTAAGTCGTCGGGTGGTACTCCCATGGTCAACGATCAGGTGCGGTGCTGCATTCCTTGACCACTCCCGGGTGAAGTACGGGCGTTTTTTGGTCCGCACCATTGACCGCGTTCCGTCATGCCGCGACTCTATTGCACATCACTGAACGCAGGACACTCATGTGAACGCCCGGTGAACTGGGTGCTCCTTTCGCTCCTGCCCCCCACCCTGAACCCTCACCCTGGCCCCCACCCTGAACCCCCACTTTTTCAGGAAGGCAGCGATCCACGTATGAATGACCACGAGACCCCCACGGCACTTCCGGCGCCAGAAGCCGTCACCGCATGGCAGACCCCCGAGTACGAGGTCGTGGAGACCGCGCTCGAAGTGACCGCGTACCGCCGCGCCGACCGGTAACCCCGCCGCCATGCTGCTGCAGGTGCTCGGCACCGCGGCGGGCGGCGGGCTGCCCCAGTGGAACTGCGCGTGCCCCGGATGCACCGGGGCGCGCGCCCACCCGGAGCGTCGCCGCCGGCATGCCTCGCTCGCCGTGCGCGCGGCGGAGGGGTGCTGGTACGTCGTCAACGCCACCCCAGACATCGGCGAGCAGATCGAGGACTGCCCGGACCTGCGTCCCGGTCCCGGAGCCCGGCAGACTCCCATCGCCGGTGTCGTGCTCACCGACGCCGAACTCGACCACACCCTCGGCATCGCCCGCTTCCGGGAAGCGGCCGCCGGCTTCGAGGTCCTCGCCACCGCTCCCGTACGGCAGGCGGTGGGGGAGGGGCTGGGGCTCGATGCCGTCCTCGGGCCCTATACGGATGTGCGGTGGCGGGAGCTGACCGCCGCCGGGTGCTCGTTGGGGGGCGGGGGGTTGCGTGTCAGCGCCGTGCCCCTGTCCGGGAAGCGCCCAAGGTACGCCGCCAACTCCACGAACAGCGGGGATAGTTGGTCCGTGGCGTTGCGTCTGCACGACTCCGGTACCGGCCGGACCCTGCTGTACGCGCCCGCCCTCGCCGTCTGGTCCGACGCCTTCGACGAAGCCGTGCGCGACGCCGATCTCGTCTTCGTCGACGGCACCTTCTGGGACGACGACGAGCCCCTGCGCTGCGGCTTCTCCACCCGCACCGCCACCGGCATGGGGCATCTGCCCATCACTGGGCCCGGCGGCACCGCGCGCCGGCTCGCCCGGCTGCCGGGGCGCTGCCTCTACACCCACCTCAACAACACCAATCCCCTGGGGAATCCGCACGCCGAGCAGCACAAGCTGCTCGCGGAGTGGGGAATCGAAGTCGCGGCGGAACGGATGGTGATCGAGCTATGACTGTGACGGCTCCCTGGACGGCCGACGAGTTCACGGCGCGGCTGCGCGCCGTCTCCGCCGAGCGGTACCACGACCGGCACCCCTTCAACGTACGCATGCACGAAGGCACCCTCACCCGGGACGAGTTGCGCCGCTGGATCGTCAACCGCTTCCACTACCAGCGGTACATCCCTGTCAAGGACGCGCTGATTCTCGCCAAGTTCGACGATCCGGCGCTGCGGCGCGGCTGGGTGCGGCGGATCCAGGACCACGACGGGGAGAAGGACGGCGACGGCGGCATCGAGCGCTGGCTGCGGCTCGGTGAGGCCGCGGGAATCGGGCGCGAGGTGCTGCTCGACGTATCCAGCGTGCTGGCCGGCGTGCGGCTGGCGGTCGACGGGTACGTCAACTTCTGCCGCCTCAGGCCCGCCCTTGACGCCGTCGCCGCATCGCTCACCGAGTTGTCCGCGCCGGACCTCATGCGGACCAGGATCGAGGCGTTCGAGCGGCATTACCCGTGGATCGAGGCGGAGGGCCTCGCGTACTTCCGCACCCGGGTGGAACAGGGCGGCAGGGACGGGCAGGAGGCGCTCGGCCTCGTCCTGGAGTGGGCGCGCACACGGCCGGAACAGGAGCGGGCCGTCGCCGCGCTCGGCTTCAAGTGCGACGTCCTGTGGACACTGCTGGACGCGGTCGACCGCGGGCCGGGGCGCGGCTGATGGCCGGCGACTGGCGCCCCGTGCTCGCCCGCTCCGTGACCCTGCGACACGACCGGGTGCGCGGAGTCGACCTGCTGGTACTGCCCGAGCGGGTGGTCGTACTGCGCGGGTCCGCGGGGAGCGTGGTGGGCCTGTGCGACGGTGAGCGTGAAGTGGAGCAGATCGTGGGCGAGTTGGCGCGGCGGCATCCGGACGCGCCGGTCGCCGACGAGGTGCCGGGGTTCCTCGCGGCACTGCGGGCGGAGGGGTGGCTCCGGTGAGGGGCGATCCGCAGAGCGCTGGGGCGAGCGGGCTCCCGAGTGCTGGTGTGGCGAAGGGCCCGAGTGCTGGTGCGGCTGCCCGTCCGAGCGCTGGTACCACCGAGCTTCCGAATGTGGGTGCGGCTGGGGGCCCGAGTCCTGGCAGCACCGAGCTCCCGAGTGCTGGCGTCGTCGAGCCCTCGAGTCCTGGCGCGGCTGCGGGCCCGCGCCTCGGCATGGCTGAGCGTCCGCGCGCTGGTGCTACCGAGCTCCCGAGTGCTGGTGCGACTCTGCGTCCGAGTTCTGGCGCTGCCGTGCGTCCGAGCGCTGGCGTCACCGAGCCCCCGAGCCCTGGCACGGCTGTACCCCCGAGCCCCGCCACCACCGAGCCTCCGAACGCCGGCACGCCTGCGCGCCTGAGACTTGGTGCGGCTGAGCGTCCGCGCCCCGCCACCCCCGCGCCCCCGAGCCCCACCGCCGCGCCCCCGCGCCCCCATCCCCATCCCGTCGAGCCGCCCTGGGCCCTGCTCGCCGAGCTCACCCACGGGTGCCCTCTGTGCTGTGCCTACTGTTCCAATCCCATCGAACTGGTCGAGCGCGAGCGTGAGTTGACTGCCGCGCAGTGGGCCGATGTGATGCGGCAGGCCGCTGATATCGGTGTCGTGCAGACGCATCTGTCCGGCGGGGAGCCGCTCCTGCGTCGTGATCTCGTGGAGATCGTGCGCGGTGCCGACTCCGTCGGGATCCACACGCAGCTCGTGACCAGTGGAGTCGGACTGCACGAGCGTCGGCTCGGCGCACTTGTCGACGCGGGGCTGCGCAGCGTCCAGCTGTCCGTGCAGCACGCTGACCCCGCAGCCGCTCAACTCATCGCGGGGGTACGGGCGTTCGGTGCCAAGGAGCGGGCTGCCCGGCTCGTGCGGGCTGCCGGGCTGCCGCTCGGGCTCAACGCGGTGCTGCACCGCGCCAATCTCGACGCGCTCGACGGGCTCGTGGAGCTGGGGCTCGCCTGGGGCGCCGACCGCATCGAGCTGGCCAACACCCAGTTCTACGGCTGGGCGCTGCGGAACAGGGGCGCGCTGCTTCCGGGGCGGGAACAGGTCGCGTACGCCCGTGAACGCGTCGAGCGGTGGCGGGAGCGGCTCGCGGGGCGCATGGAGCTGGTGTGGGTGGCGCCCGACTACGTCGACGGGATCGCCAAGCCCTGCATGGGCGGCTGGGGCGCCGTCTCACTGACCGTTGCCCCGGACGGGACGGTGCTTCCCTGCCCGGCCGCCGGTGAGCTGCTCGCAGAAGACGCACCGAACGTGCGGGACCGCCAACTGGGCTGGATCTGGCGGGAGTCGGCGGCCTTCAACCGCTATCGCGGCGAGGCGTGGATGCGTGACCCCTGCCGCAGCTGCGAGCTGCGCACCGTGGACTTCGGGGGCTGCCGCTGCCAGGCGTACGCCCTGACCGGCGATGCCACCCGCACCGACCCCGCCTGCCACCGCTCGCCGGACCACGCGGCGGTCCGCGCCCTCGTCGACGGCGCCGGTGACGGCGCCAGTGACGGCGCGGGTGACCGCCCGACGGACTTCGCCTACCGGGCGTACCCGAAGACGTAACCCCTCCCTCCCGCAGGAGCCGCACCTGCCCTGCACCCTCAGACCGTTAGGAACCCTTCCTAACACCGCAAAGGAGAGCACACCCCCCATGTCCCACACCCCCCACAGAACGGTCACCGCGGTGGCCGCCGCCGGAGTCCTCGCGACGGCGGCCTCCCTCACCCTGGCCGCCCAGTCATCGGCCGCGCCCCCGCAGGCACGGCCCAAAGCCCCTGGCACCATCCACGCCGCCCCCTACGAGTACCTGGGCTGGGGCGACCCGCAGCAGCCCACCGACGTGATGGCCGCGACCGGCGTCAAATGGTTCACGCTCGCCTTCATCCTGTCCGACGGCGGCTGCAACCCCGCCTGGGACGGCAGCCGCCCTCTGAAGGGCGGCTCCGATGAATCCGCCATCAACTCCATACGTGGTGCGGGCGGCGACATCGTCGTCTCCGTCGGCGGCTGGAGCGGCGCCAAGCTCGGCGAGAAGTGCACCAGCGCCGACGCGCTCGCCGGCGCCTACCAGAAGGTCATCGACGCCTATGACCTCAAGGCGTTCGACATCGACATCGAGGACACCGAGTTCAACAACGCGACCGTGCGCCAGCGGGTCGTCGACGCCCTGAAGATCGTGAAGGAGAAGAACCCGGGGATCGTCACCTACGTGACCATGGGCACGACCCCGGAGGGCCCCGACGCCACCGGCAAGGACCTCATCCGGCGTGGCGCCGACGCCGGACTCGACAACGACGCCTGGGTGATCATGCCGTTCGACTTCGGCGGCCACAGCGGCTCCATGGGCGAGGCCTCGGTCAGCGCCATGGAGGGCTTGCAGAGCGCGGTCAAGAGCGCCTACGGCTACAGCGACGCCGACGCGTACCAGCACATCGGCGTCTCCTCCATGAACGGCAAGACCGACGTGCCCGACGAGACCGTCACCACGGCTGACTTCGAGACGATCCTCGCGTACGCCAAGGAGCACCACATCGCACGGTTCTCCTTCTGGTCGGTCAACCGTGACCGCGACTGCGGCTCGGGCGGAAGCCCCGGCGACTCGTGCAGCGGCGTGTCGCAACAGCCGTACGACTTCACCAAAATCGTTGCCCAGTACGGAGGTTGAGAGATGACCAGCGGCAAGAACAGCGGCAAGAAGAGAGCGGCTCTGCTCGGGGCCGCCGCACTCGTGGTGGCCGGGCTCACGCAGTACGGCCCCGCCGTGTCCGCGGCCGCCCCCGCGCCACCGATGTCGACGTCGGCGGCCGGAGAACCGACGGACATCGCCACCATCTCCACCGGCTGGACGATCCCCTGGGGCACCTCCTGGACACCCGACGGGGCGTCCGCGGTGGTCACCGAACGCGACGACTTCCGCGTCTGGCTCGTCTCCAAGGACGGCAAGGAGAAGACGCAGATAGGCACCGTCCCCGAGTCCCAGACCACGGGCGGCGAGGGCGGGTTGATGGGTGTGGCCGTCGACCCGGACTGGGACACGAACCCTTACGTGTACGTCATGCACACCTCGTCCGAGGGCAATCGCATCGCCCGCATGACCTACGACGGCACGCGGCTGACGGACTACAAGGTTCTGCTCAAGGGGATCAAGAAGAACAAGTACCACAACGGCGGCCGCCTGGCCTTCGGCCCCGACGGCCACCTCTACGCCACCACCGGCGACGCCCAGGACGGCGGCCTCGCGCAGGACAAGAACTCCCTCAACGGCAAGATCCTGCGCCTGACGAGGGACGGCGAACCCGCCCCCGGCAACCCCTTCGGCAACTACGCCTACAGCATGGGCCACCGCAACCCGCAGGGCATCGCCTTCGATCCCCAAGGGCGGCTGTGGGAAGCCGAGTTGGGGCAGAGCGCCAAGGACGAGCTCAACCTCATCAAGCCCGGCGCGAACTATGGCTGGCCCACCTGCGAGGGCGAGTGCGACGTCTCCGGCATGACGAACCCCAAGAAGACCTGGGGCGTCGCGGAGGCCTCGCCGAGCGGTGTCGCCGTCGTCGACGGCGCCGTCTACATGGCGGCGCTGAAGGGCGAGCGGCTCTGGCGCATACCGATCAGCGCCGACAACGAGGACGTCGGCACGGCGAAGGCGTTCTACGTCGGTGAGTACGGGCGGCTGCGCGCCGTCACCGCCGTGCCGGGCGCCGATCAGCTCTGGCTCTCCACCACCAACGCGGACAACAACGGTGGAGAGCCGGACGGTTCGGATCAGATCTTCCGAGTGACGATCGGTTAGATCACGTATCACGTATCACGTGCTCACGCCGCCGCGGTGCCGAGGTAGGCGTCCCGTACCTTCGGGTCCGCGCGCACCTCGGCCGCCGTGCCCTGCGCGAGGACGCCGCCCAGGTCGAGCACGACGACGCGGGCGCAGAGCTCCATCACGAACGCGACGTTGTGCTCGACCAGGAGCACGGCACAGCCCTCCTCGTCCGCGAGATGCCGGATGACGGCCGACAGCTGGCCCCGCTCGTCGGCCGTCATCCCCGACGCGGGCTCGTCGAGCAGCAGCACCCTCGGCGGGTCCGCCACGGCCCGCGCCAGCTCCACCATGCGGGCGCGGCCGACGGGGAGTGCCCCCGCGTAGTCGTCGCCGATGGCGTCAAGTCCGCACTTGCGCAGGACAGTTGCGGCGCGGGTACGCCGCTCCTTCTCCCGCGTACGCCGGGTGGGCGCCGCAAGGAGATCGGCGGCGAACCCGCCTCCGCCGCCCCGCCACTCCTGCGCCACCAGCAGATTGTCCGCGACGGTGAGCTGCCCGAAGAGCTGCTGGCGCTGGAAGGTGCGGCGCATGCCGTGCCGGGCCCGCCAGACGGGGGAGCGGCGGGTGATGTCGGCCCCGTCGAACAGGACCCGCCCCGCGTCGGGGCGGCGGATGCCGGAGACCACGTCGAACAGGGTGGTCTTTCCAGCCCCGTTGGGCCCGATGAGGCCGCAGACCTCGCCCTGGCGCAGGCCGAGGTCGACCTGGTCGAGGGCGCGGATGCCGCCGAAGCGGACGCCGATGCCGCGGGCTTCGAGTATCCGGTCGTCTACGCGGTCGTCGCTCATGGCCTGCCCACTCCTTCGGTGTGCCCCTGCGCGGCTATGCCCAGATAGGCCTCGGTGAGCTGGTCCGTCCGGACTTCGGAGCGGGGGCCGCACCACGAGACGCGGCCCTGCGCGAGGTACGCCACGGTGTCGGCGACGCCCAGGATCTCCGCCGCCTTCTCCTCGACCAGGAGCAACCCCGTTCCGGCGTCCCGGAGTTCGCCGAGCAGGCGGAACACCTCGTCCACGACGCGGGGTGCGAGGCCGAGGGACGGCTCGTCCGCGATGAGCACCGCGGGCGGGTGCTGGAGGAGGGGTGCGAGGGCGAGCATCTGCTGCTCGCCTCCGGAGAGGGAGCCCGCGGTGATCTTCCGCCGGGCGGCGAGGCTGCCGAACCGGTCGTAGACGGCTTCGCGTGCGGCCTTGTCCGGGAGGTGGAGGGTGAGGTTCTCCTCGATGGTGAGGGACGGGAAGATTCCGCGTCCCTCGGGGGCGAGGACGACGCCTGCCCTCGCGCGGGCGACGGCGCCGTGCCGCGTGGCGTCGGCACCGGCTACGTACACCAGGCCGGTGGTGGGGGCGAGGAGCCCTGCGGCGACCTTGCAGGTCGTGGACTTGCCTGCCCCGTTGGGTCCGAGGAGGGCGACGATTTCGCCTGGGTGGACGGTGAGGGTCACTCCGTGGAGGACGGGGGCGCCGTCGTATCCGGCGTGCAGGTCGTGGAGGGCGAGGGCAGGGGGTTTCTCTTCCCCAAGCCCGCCCCTTCCCGAAACCGGGGGCTCCGCCCCCGGACCCCCGTATCGGCCTTCGGCCTCGTCCTCAAACGCCGGACGGGCTGAAAGATCCAGCCCGTCCGGCGTTTGAGGACGAACTCGGCGAAGCCGGTGATCGACGGTAACTGGTGGCGGCGAAGCCGGTTTCGGGAAGGGGCGGGGTTGGGGAAGTCCGCCGCCGGAGGCAACCTCAACCCCCACCCCCCGCACCCGCCGCCGATGCATCCGCACCGAAACCGCCGCACAGTACCCATCCGGATCATTGGCCAGCGCCAACCCCGCAAGCCCGAACAGAATCACCGGCACCTGCACCGACTCCGTCACATAGTCCGCCAGGACATGCGGCATCACCGCGAACACCAACCCCGCCACCACCGCGAACTGCGGCCTCCGCACCCCCGCGGCCACCACCACCGCCAGCCACACGAGCCCCGTCATCGCCGTGAAGTCCGTAGCAGTGATCCGGGTGTTGAACGACGCGTACATCACACCCCCGAACCCGGCAAGACCCGCCGACAGCGTGAAGACGAGCAGCTTCGTCCGCACCACCGACACGCCCGACGCCATCGCCGCCGCCGGAGCGGACCGCACCGCCAGCATCGCCCGCCCGGTCGCCGACCCCCGCAGCGCGCTGAGCGCCGCCACCGCCACCGTCACCAGGACGACCATCGCCACGCCCATCGCACGGTCGTCCGTCAGGTCCACCGAGCCGAAGACCGGCCGGGGTATCTCCCACCCCGTGTCACCGTTCCTCAACCAGCCGATCTGGAAGAGGACTTGATCGGCGAGAAAGGCAAGGGCCAGCGTGGCAAGGGCCAGGGACCGGCCCCCGAGCCGCAGCGCCGGCAGCGCGACCAGGGCGCCGAGCACCGCCGCCCCGCACGTCCCCACCAGCGCCGCCGCGATGAACGGCCAGCCGTGGCTCATCAGGAGACCGGCGACCAGCGCCGCCCCCGTCACGAATGTCGCCTGCGCCAGGGACACCATCGCGCCGAGCCCCGTCACCACGGTGAAGGAGATGAAGACGACGGAGATGGCGAGGCCCTGCGCGAGGATGCCGCTCCAGAAGGGCGTCGTCACCGTGTAGAACGAGACCGCAAGCGCGACCGCCCCCGCCGCCCACGGCCCCCACCGCCGCGCCCACGACCGCCCCGCCAGATAGTCGATCGGCGGTGCGTCCGCCGCCGCCGTGCCCGCGGTGCGCTGCCGCCGCGTCAGCAGCAGCAGCCCGGCGAAGAGGATCAGGAACGGGACCGCCGTACGGAAGCCCGTGATCTTCTCCGCGAAGTCGGCGTAGCCGGCGACCAGATTCTGCAGCACCCCGAGCCCGAGCCCGCCCGCGAAGGCCAGCGGGATCGACATGAAGCGGCCCAGCACTGCCGCCGTCGCGGAGACGAAAAGAAACAGCGTGAAGTCGTGCGACGACAACCCCAGCAAGGGAGTCGCCAGCACACCCGCAAGGCCCGCGAGCCCCGACGACAGCATCCACGCCACCGACGAGAGCCGGTCCGCGCTCATGCCCCGCAGCTCCACCAGCGAACGGTTGTCGACCGCGGCCCGCAGCCGGAGCCCCAGCGGTGTGTGCCGCATCAGGACCCACAGGCCGACCGCGACCACGGCCGTCGCCACCCACGTGATCAGCTGGTCGGAGTCGATGCCGACGCCGTCCATCAGCTGCCAGGACTTGGCGGGGCTCGGCCCGACCCCCGGCAGACCGAACTGGTTCTCGGCGGGCTGCACGGAAGCGCCCGCGTCCTCCAGGAGTTCCACGATCCACAGGCCGAGCGCGGGCAGCGCGACGAGCAGGCCGATCGTCGCCACGATCTGCGCGGTCTCGCCGACCCGCGCCAGTTTGCGGAACATCAGCCGGTCCAGGCCCCAGCCGAGCGCGGGTGCCACCACGCAGACGAGGAGCAGGGCCGTCGGCACGGCGGGCCAGCCGAAGCCGGAGTGGAGTTCGTAGAAGGCGAGCGCGCAGATGTAGGCGGTGGCGCCGTGCGCGAAGTTGAAGAGGCCGGATGCGGAGTAGGACAGGACGAGGCCCGTGGCGAGCAGCGCGTAGAGCGCGCCCGATACGAGACCGCTCAGGATGAAGCCGAGGAGGTCCGACATGAGGTGAGACGCCCCCCGCTTGCTACTTGAAGGGGATGGGTTCGTAGCACTTGAAGGGCGCGGACACCGCGTACTTGCCGCCCTTCAGCTGGACGAGCGCACCGCAGCCGAACGATTCCTTCTGTCCCTTGGGCAGGGCGCGGTCGCCGACCATCGTGCCCTTGTCCGAGAAGCCGTTCGCCGCCTTCTGGAAGGAGGAGACCGTCAGATCCTTGCCCGCCTTCTCGGCGACCGCGAGGAAAAGGTCGGCCGACATATAGCCGGTCATCATGTGCATGTTGAGCGGGACGTCCTTGCCCGCCGCCTTCCTGATGTCGGTCTTGAACTGCCGCATCGCCGCCGTGTTCTGCTCGAACGGCTGGAAGGAGAGCAGGATGTGTACGCCGTCGAGCGCCTTCTTCGTCGCGCTCTTGGCGAGCAGGCCCGGGTCGTAGTCGGTCGGGTCGGTGAGCACGCCCTTGAAGCCCGAGCGCTTGACGGCCGTGAACAGGCCGATGTTGTACGGGGTCTGCATCACGGAGACCACCACGTCGGGCGCCTCGCCGCCGTCCGAGCGCAGAATTTCCTTCGTGTACGCCGACCAGTCGCTGGGCACCGAGGTCGCGGGCACCGTCGACTTGGCGAACGTCACCTTGTAGCCGGCGGCGGCGAAACTCTGCTTGTAGGTGCGGATGGCGAAGGTGCCCGCGTCGTTGTCGTTGGCGAGGATCGCCACCGACTTGCCCTTCGATCCTTCCGTCACCTTCTTCAGGCCCTCGGGCCAGCTCTGGGTGATCGTGCCGCCCGGCATGGGCACCATGCAGCCGCCGAAGCCGTACATGTAGCTGGGGCCGCAGAAGGGCGGGATGGTGCCCCAGCCGAACGTCGGCACCTTCTGTTTCTGGAGGAAGTCCGCTCCGGAGAAGGTGACCGAGCTCATCGGCGCGATGGCGAACACCTTGTCCTGCTGGACGAGTTTGCGCGCCGCCGCGAGATTCTTCCCGGGGTCCTGGCCGTCGTCCTCCGCGCCCAGGTAGTCGATCTTCCGTCCGTGTACGCCGCCGTCGGCGTTCGCACGGTCGAAGCGGGCCTTGGCGCCGAGGTCGGTGTCCTTCTTGCTGTAGCCGCTCGCCGTCGTCATGGAGACGATTCCGCCGACCTTGATGGAGTCGGCACTCACGCCGCGGGCGGAGCCGCCGGCCTTGTCGCCCCCGCCCGAACCACTGCTGTTCGATGCGGAGTTGCAGGCGGTGGCGAGCAGCAGTGCGGCCACGGTGGCGGTGATGGTACGGGTACAGGTGCGGATCGATCGCGACACGGGTCGAGCCCCCTCCGTCGAAGTGGGGCTGATTCTGTGCGTGACCTGATGAACCGTCAATAACTGACGCGTCGGTAATTGATGAACCGTCAGAAACCCCAAAGGGCCTGTTACGCGCGGTAAAGCGCCTCGACCTCGGCCGAGTAGGCGGTCTCGATGGCCTTCCGCTTCAGCTTCAGCGAAGGCGTGAGCAACCCGTGCTCCTCGGAGAACTGGTGGGCCAGTATCCGGAACGTACGAATCGACTCGGCCTGTGAGACAAGGGTGTTGGCGGCCACCACGGCCCGCCGTACCTCCGTCTCCAGATCCGGATCGCGCACCAGGTCCGTCGGCGACATCGGCGGCTTGCGGCGCATGTTCAGCCAGTGCTCGACGGCCTCGGCGTCCAGCGTGACGAGCGCCGCGATGTAGGGGCGGTCGTTGCCGACGACGATGCACTGGGCGACCAGCGGATGGTCGCGCACCCGCTCCTCCAACTGCCCCGGCGACACGCTCTTGCCGCCGGAGGTCACCAGGATCTCCTTCTTGCGCCCGGTGATCGTGAGGTAACCGTCCTCGTCGAGCGCGCCCAGGTCGCCGGTGGCGAGCCAGCCCTCGTGCAGCGTCGCGTCGGTGGCCTTGGGGTCGTTGAGGTAGCCCTGGAAGACATTGCCGCCGCTCAGCCAGACCTCGCCGTCGTCCGCGATGTGCACGGTCGTGCCGGGGATGGGCTGGCCGACTGTGCCGTAGCGGGTGCGCTCGGGCGGGTTGGCGGTCGCGGCGGCCGTCGACTCGGTGAGGCCGTACCCCTCGTAGATCGTCACGCCCGCGCCCGCGAAGAACAGGCCGAGCCGCCGGTCCATCCCGGAGCCGCCGGACATCGCGTGCCGCACCCGGCCGCCCATCGCCTCGCGCACCTTGGAGTAGACGAGCTTGTCGAAGAGCTGGTGCTGCATCCGCAGGGCCGCCGAAGGCCCTGGTCCGGTGCCGAAGGCCTTGGCCTCGATGGCGTCCGCGTACCGCACGGCGCACTCCACGGCCTTGTCGAAGGGGCCCGACTTGCCGCCCTTCTCCGCCTTGCGCCGCGCGGCGTTGAAGACCTTCTCGAAGATGTACGGCACGGCCAGGATGAACGAGGGCCGGAACGCGGCCAGATCGGGGATGAGCGCCGCCGCGTTCAGGCTCGGCTGGTGGCCCAGCTTGACCCCGCCGCGGACCGCCGCGACCTGCACCATCCGCCCGAAGACATGCGCAAGCGGCAGGAAGAGCAACGTTGTCGCCTCGTCGCCGCGCCGGGAGTGGAAGACCGGCTCCCAGCGCTGGATGACCGTTTCCGCCTCGAACATGAAGTTCGCGTGGGAGATCAGACAGCCCTTGGGGCGGCCCGTGGTGCCCGAGGTGTAGATGATCGTGGCGATCGAGTCGGGGGTGACCGCGCGCCGGTGGCGGTTGACGACCTCGTCGTCGATGTCGACGCCCGACCGGTTCAGCTCGCCCAGCGCGTCGGCGTCCAGCTGCCACAGCCTGCGCAGCTGCGGCAGCCGGTCGATCACCGAGCCGATGGTCATCGCGTGGTCCTCGTGCTCGACCATGGCGGCCGACACCTGGGCGTCGTGCAGCATCCAGAAGACCTGCTCGGCCGACGAGGTCGGATAGACGGGCACCACCTGGGCGCCGACGGTCCACAGCGCGTAGTCGAAGAGCGTCCACTCGTAGCGGGTGCGGCACATGATGGCGACGCGGTCGCCGAAACGGACCCCCTGGGCGAGCAGCCCCTTGGCGAGCGTCATCACCTGGTCGCGGAACTCGGCCGAAGTGACGTCACACCACACACCGTCGATCTTGCGGCCGAGGGCGACGTGGAGCGGATCCTCAAGGGCATGGTCGAACACGACGTCGGCAAGGCCGCCCACCAGCGGCGCCGACGCCATCGGAGGGTTCGTGAACTCGCGCAATGATGCTCCTTGTGGCGCTCCGCACAGCGCCGGTGACGGTACCCCACCATGCTGCCCGGCGGGAGAGGGGTGACCGACCCGTCGGTACGTACCATCCACGCTGGTCAGCCGCTGAAATCCGGCCACAAGGGGAGAGGCGGGACAGAATACTTACGGTTGAGTAAGTTTCGGTGGCGTAATCTCCACCGAATCTGTACGCAGCGGTTACGGCTGCGGCTGCCCTGCGGGGATGCGGGTTTCGGCCGCCGGAACCTCATCCTCCGGCGCCTTGCGCGCGGACCGCACCATGACGAGGACCAGCACTCCGGCGACCAGACCCACGGCGCCCGCGACGACCGCCGCCGCGTTCAGACCGGAGGCGAACGCGGCCCGCACGGTGTGCTCGGAGAGGGTCCCACGGAGTGCCTCGGCGCCGCCGCCCGCGAGGGTGTGAGCCGCGTCATGGCCCAGCGAGTCCTGCATCCGCGAGGTGAGCACCGTGCCGAAGACGGCGACCCCGAGCGCGTACCCGAGCTGCCGGAACGTGTTGACCGCGCCGCCCGCCATCCCCGAGTTCGCGGCCGGCACCGCGGCGAGCGCGGCGCCCGCCAGGCCCGGTGCGACCAGGCCCGTGCCGATCCCGGCGACCGTGAGCCCCGGGATGAGCGCGCCCCACGACGACCCGGCGTCGAGCACCGCAAGGGCGATCCCGCCGACGCCGATCAGAAGCAGGCCCACGCCGATCGTCAGCCGCGCGGGCACCCCGTGCAGCATCCGCCCGCCGACCGCGGCTACCACGAACGACATCGCGGCCAGCGGTAGCATCACGAGGCTGCCGGTCACCGGGCTCATGCCGAGCACCGTCTGCAGCCAGATCGAGAGGTAGGGCATCAGTCCGAACGCGGCGGCGTTGTAGCCGATCGCGCCGAGCAGTACGCCCGTGAACGCGGGCGTACGCAGCAGCCTCAGGTCGAGCAGCGGGTGCGCGACCCGGCGTTCGACCGCCACGAAGCCGACGAGTGCGAGCACCGAGACGGCGAGGGTCACCGTGGTGGCCGCCGACGTCCAGCCCTCCGACCCGGCCCGCACCACCCCGTACGTCAGCGCTCCGGCGAACAGCGCGAACGTCGCCGTACCCGCCCAGTCGACCCGGCGCCCCGCCTGGCCCTTCGACTCCGGCACCACCCGCAGCGTCAGCCAGATCGACGCCACGCTCACCGGCAGGTTCACGAAGAAGATCCACCGCCAGCCGGGACCCTCGGTGAGCAGCCCGCCGACGATCGGCCCCATCGCCGCCGCGGCCCCGCTCACCGCGCCCCAGACGCCGAGCGCCACGGACCGGTCGCGGCCCTGGTAGGCGGCGCCGAGCAGTGGCAGCGTCGTGGCGAACATCGCGGCGGCGCCGAGTCCCTGCAGGGCGCGGGCGGCCACCAGGACGTCCGCGTTCGACGCGAGCCCGCAGCCGAGCGAGGCCAGCGCGAAGAGCGCGGTGCCCGCGACATTGAGCCGCCGCCTCCCCAGCACGTCCGCCGCGGCCCCCACCCCGAGCAGCAGCGCGGCGAGCGCAAGCGCGTAGCCGTCGATCACCCATTGCAGATCGCTCAGCGAGGCGTTCAGCGCCCGCGCCATGTCGGGCAGTGCCACGACCACGATCGTCACGTCCAGCAACAGCATGAACGTCCCCAGGCTCACCGCGGTGAGCGGCCCCCATGTACGCATCCTCAACTCCTTGTACGACGGATCTGCGTGCCTCGTACGATGGGATGCGGCCGGACGATCCCGGCCATCACCAGCGGCAGACCGAAGGAAACCGACACTGATGGACATCAGGCCAATGGAATCCTCCATGTCTCCCATGCCTGACTCGCTCGACGCGAAGCTGCTGCAGGCCCTGGAGATCGACGGACGCGCGCCCTTCAGCCGGATCGCGGCCGTCCTCGGCGTCTCGGACCAGACGGTCGCCCGCCGCTACCGCAAGCTGGTCTCCGACGGTGGTCTGCGGGTCGTCGCCGTACGGGACAACGAGCGGCTCGGCCAGGACCAGTGGATGCTGCGCCTGCGCTGCGCCCCCGACGGCGCCGAGGCCATCGCGGCCGCGCTGGCCCGCCGCCCCGACACCTCATGGATCGGCCTCACGTCCGGCGGCACCGAAGTCGTCTGCTGCACCCGGCCGCGCAGCCAGAGCGACCAGGACGAACTGCTGCTCGGCAAGCTCCCGCGCACCCCGCACATCGTCGACATCCGCGCCCAGCAGATGCTGCACCGCTTCTTCGGCGGCCCCAACGGCTGGCTGATCAAGCACGGACCGCTCGCCGAGGAACAGGCCGCGGCCCTGCGCCCAGCCCGGCCCGGCACCGACCGCCCGGAAGGACCACTGCGCATCGACCCGGAGGACGAACCGCTGGTCGCCGCGCTCGAACGGGACGGCCGCGCGACCTACCCCGAGCTCCAACAGGCCACCGGACGCTCGGAGTCCGCGGTCAAGCGCCGCCTCGCCGCGCTCCTCGCGGCCGGCGCGATCTACATCGACATCGAGTACGACTCGGCCCTGGTCGGCTTCCACGTCGGGTCGATGCTCTGGATCACCGCCGCCCCCTGGGCCCTCGACACGGTGGGCAAGACCCTCGCCACCCACGCGGAGATCGCCCATGCCAGCGCCGTCGCGGGGGCGTCCAACATCATGGCGACCGCCGTGGCCCGCGACATCCCCTCGCTCTACCGCTACCTCAGCGGGCGGCTCGGCCACCTGGACGGCGTCCAGCACGTCGAGACGGCGCCGTTCATCCGCCGCGTCAAACAACTGACCTACCGGCCGTTTCCGCGCTGAGCCGTTCCGCGCCCCGAAAGGGGCGCGGGCTGTGACATATGCGGCTCCGCCGCGCGGGCGCGACCAGCCCCCACCGGCCCGCGGGTCCATCACCGCACGTCCAACGGAGCGCTCAGCGGCGCAGCCGGTCCCCGCCCGCCAGGATCGCCGCCGCGAGGGCGTCCGCCGCCCCCTGCGCGGACGCCCGCCGCTCCCCGTGCAGCAGCACGAAGTCGACCGCGCCCAGTTCGGGAAGGCCCGCCCGCTCCGGGACGCGGACCAGGCCCGGCGGGATGAGGCCGTGGGAGTGCGCCATCACGCCGAGTCCCGCGCGGGCGGCGGCGACCAGGCCGTTGAGGCTGCCGCTCGTGCAGGCGATCCGCCAGGCACGGCCGCGCCGCTCCAAGGCTTCGAGGGCGAGCGCGCGGGTGATGCCCGGCGGCGGGAACACGATGAGCGGCACCGGCTGCTCGGGGTCGAGCCGCAGCCGCTCGGCGCCGATCCAGACGAGCTTGTCGTGCCAGACCAGCTCGCCGCGTGGATCCTCCGGGCGCCGCTTGGCAAGGACGAGGTCGAGCTTCCCGGCGTCGAGACGCTCGTGCAGCGTGCCCGACAGCTCGACCGTCAGCTCCAGATCGACCTCGGGATGGTCGTGCCGGAACGACTCCAGGATGTCGGTCAGCCGGGTCAGGACGAAGTCCTCCGACGCCCCGAACCGCAGCCGCCCGCCGAGCCGCGTCCCGGTGAAGAACGCCGACGCCTGCTCATGCACCTCCAGGATCCGCCGCGCGAAGCCGAGCATCGCCTCGCCGTCCTCGGTCAGCTCCACGGAGTGCGTGTCACGGGCGAAGAGCTGGCGTCCGGTGGCGTCCTCCAGGCGGCGCACATGCTGGCTGACCGTGGACTGGCGCAGATTCAGGCGCCGGGCGGCCTGCGTGAAGCTCAGCGTCTGGGCCACGGCAAGGAACGTACGGAGCTGCGCGGGGTCGTACATGCTCCCGAGCTTAGCCCCGCCTATCGCGATACGTGATGACAGTCAGAGCGGTATACGGGATTCCCGATCGCGACGATCAGGAGGACCATCAAGAGGGCACGATCTGAACCGAAACCGATGGAGCGAAGTGAAACGCCCGAGCTGGCCCTCCTGGATGCCGATCGACCCGTACATCTTGGCGTTGCTCGGGACCGTGGGCGTCGCCGCGCTGATTCCCGCGCGCGGCACCGGCGCCGACATCGCCTCCGGGGCCTCCACCGCGGCGGTATCGCTGCTCTTCTTCCTCTACGGGGCACGGCTCTCCACCCGCGAGGCGCTCGACGGACTCAAGCACTGGCGGCTGCACGTCACCGTCCTCGCCTGTACGTTCCTCGCCTTCCCGCTGCTCGGGCTCGCGGCCAAGGGACTCGTCCCGTACGTGCTGACCCCCGCCCTCTACAGCGGGTTCCTCTTCCTGACCCTCGTGCCGTCCACGATCCAGTCGTCGATCGCCTTCACCTCCATGGCGCGCGGCAACGTGCCCGCGGCGATCTGCGCGGGCTCCTTCTCCTCGCTCGCCGGCATCGTCCTCACCCCGCTGCTCGCGGCCGCGCTGCTCGGCAACAGCGGGGCCGGGTTCTCCGCGGACTCGCTCCTGAAGATCGTGCTGCAGCTACTCGCACCCTTCCTCGCGGGACAGTTCCTGCGCCGCTGGATCGGCCGCTTCATCGCCAGGAACAAGAAGGTCCTCGGCCTCGTCGACCGTGGTTCGATCCTGCTCGTCGTCTACACCGCGTTCAGCGAGGGCATGGTGCAGGGCATCTGGCACCAGGTGACCCCGCTGCGCCTTGTCGCGCTGCTCGGTGTCGAGGCGGTCCTGCTCGCCGTGATGCTCGCCCTGACCTGGTACGGGGCCAAGCGGCTCGGCTTCGGCCGCGGGGACCGGATCGCCATCCAGTTCGCCGGGTCGAAGAAGTCCCTGGCCGCCGGACTGCCCATGGCCAGCGTCCTGTTCGGGGCCCAGGCGTCGCTCGCCGTGCTGCCCCTGATGCTCTTCCACCAGATGCAGCTGATGGTCTGCGCGGTGATCGCCAAGCGGCGCTCGCGCGATCTGGAGGACTTCGTCAGCGAGCCGTCGCGATCCGAAGAGACACGAACCGCGGTCGGTACAGGGACACGTTCCGGCTGACGTTCGCCTGCGCGCTCGCCGGCACCGCGTCCAGCCAGTTGACGTCGTAACTGAGCAGCAGCCGCCCGTTCTCGCTGAGCGCCGGATGAGCCTGCGGGTTGTACGCGGCCACGTCCTGCCGGACCGCGCCGTCCTTGGGCAGGGGCGGCGCGAAGCTCTTCGTGGGGCCGCGCCACGGGCCGGTGGGCGAGCAGGCCCAGTAGGAGGTCACGGTGGTCAGGCCCTCGGTGCCCGCGGCCATCGTGAACAGGACGTACGTCCCCTTCACGCGCACCACGGTGAACGCGCTGCCCACCCCCTTGCGCTCACCGTCACCCAGCACCGACCGCGGCTTCCCGTCCTTCGTCCAGCCCTTGCCGTCCCAGTACCGCCACGCGCCCGGCTCGGCCAGCCTGCCCTTCGGTACCCGCGCGACGTACGCGTGCGAGGCAGGACGCGCGGCCGCCTGCCCGTCATTGCCGCCGAACACATAGGTCCAGCCGTCGTCGTCGATCGCGGTGGTGCCGTAGAGCACGCGCTTGTCGGGGTCCGGCACCGACTGCTGGTCGGAGACCTTGACGATGCCCTCGACGCGCAGATCGGGCAGCGAGAGCGTGGCGACCTCGGTGCCGGTGGGCACGCCGTAGATCCACGGCCCGGTCCCGGTGGCGCGGGTCCACAGCAGGACGCGTACGACGTCGTCCGCCGAGCCCGGGGAGCGCGGCTCCACCTGCGCCGCCACCGGCCAGCGCCACTGGTTCGGCGCCGGGTCGGGGAAGAGCGGGGCCGGCAGGGTGCGCTGCAGCGTGCCCGAGCGGGACATCACCACGGCCGAGTTGCGCACCATCGGCGCGGTCGTGTCCCGCCAGGTGTGCGGCTGGCCGACCGGGTTGGGCGGCGCGTGCACCTGGCCGAGGAAGGTGTCGGAGAACAGCCACAGGAGCCGCCCGTCCGGGAGGCGCACCGAATGGGTGCCGTCCCCGCCGGTCCAGTCGTCCGCGCGCGCCGTGTCGTCGCCGTACCGGGCGAACGCCCCGGTGGTCCGCTCGTCGGCCGACCAGGAGGAGACCGTGCGCGCCTCGCATGCCGGACCGCCCTCCCGGTCGTCCGGGAGGGCGGTGAGCAGCACGGCCGCGCAGACCAGGGCGAGCAGCAGGACCAGCGTGGTCCTGCGCGCGCCCCAGCCGGTGCGGGGAGCTCGTTCGGCGGGCACGAGCGGGACGTTAGTTGCTCGCGCGGATGTGGTCCATGGGAAGCCATGCGACGGTGTCCCGCGTCACAGGAGCCTTCGCGGCCCCGTCCTTCCCCAGTTCCACGAGCTCCGCGTCGCTCAACGCCCGGTCGAAGACGCGCACCTCATCGATCGAGCCGCTGAAATGGGCGCGGCTGTCGACCCGCTGGCCGACATGGAAGCCGTACGCCGAATTGCGGGTGACCGTGCCCGGCACATCGGCGGTACTGATCCCCGTACCGTCGACGGAGAGCGTCAGCTGCCCGCCGCCCCTGCGCAGCGCGATGTGGTGCCACTGGCCGTCGTTGTACGCGCCCGTGGTGCGCACGGAGGCCGACCTCGGCGGGGTCGCCCCGTCGCGCGTGGTGATCAGGCCCGTGACACGGTTGCTCGCGGGCTCACCGCGCAGCCACACCTGCGGCTGATTGGTGCCGATACCGCCCATCCACAGCAGCGGCTGCTCACCGCTGGTCGCGGAGTAGCGGAACCACAGCGATGCGGTGAAGTCCTTTGTGCCGAGCGGGAGTTGGCTTCGGTAGGGCAGCCGGACGGCGTCGTCCGTGCCGTCGAAGGCGACGGCCTTGCCGAAGCGGCCTTCGGTCG